>CAXTWU010000082.1:0-9327 GCA_964248025.1 uncultured Acidobacteriaceae bacterium
TCGACCGGCCCGCCGTTATCTTCCACGCGCACGTCACCGGAGCCGGAGTTGGCGCGCAGGTCGGTGCCGCGCGGCGTGGTGATCTCGTAGTCGATACTGATGTTGTTTTCATGGAAGTTGTGGCCCAGGCTGATGATGTTGCCGGCCTGGTTCAGGGGCGGGTTGGCGGCGATCTGCTTGACCCGGTCGCCGGACGAGCCGCCTCCAAACCAGCTGTTGCTGCTATGGACGTGGCCGACAATATGCACGGAGCTGACTGCGCCGGGTGAGACGTGGATGTTGCCGGAGCCCGTGTCAATGCCCAGCAGCACGGGGCCGTTGACCTTAAGGGTGCGTTCGAAGTTAGCATCGGCGGCTAGGGCGGCGGCCGGCAGCAGCAAGGAGGTGCAGGCAAGCGCGGCAAGGGTGCGGAACAGGGTCATCACGGGCGTCCTCCGGGCGCGGGTTGTGTCCGCCGCGTCGCTTTCTTCTGATGGTACGCAGAGCTGCGGGGGAAAGTTCCCCGGCCATCGCGTACACTCAAAGCGATGCTGGGACTGCTCCTATTCCGGCTGGCCGCCATCGCCGTGCTGATTCTGGCAAACGGCTTTTTTGTTTCGGCGGAGTTTGCGCTGGTGTCGCTGCGCCGCTCCCGGCTCGACCAACTGATCGCCGACGGCGTAGCAGGTGCGCGCAAGGTGCAGCAGCTGCAAAGCCACCTGGACGATTTTCTGCCCGCGGTGCAGTTCGGCGTGACGTTGTGTTCGCTGGCGCTCGGTTCCATCGGCGAGCCCACGGTCGCAGGCTTGCTGGTGCCGCTGCTCGGGGGTTTCGAGCACGTGCGGCTGTATGCGCACCTGCTGAGCGCGATGGTGGCTTTTCTGGGAATCACCTATTTCGAGGTGGTGTTGGGTGAGCTGGTGCCGAAGTCGCTGGCCCTGCGTCGTGGCGAACAGCTGGCCATTGCTGTTGCCGGGCCCATGCTGGCCTTTATGCGCATGACGCGGCCGGCCGTATTGCTGCTGAACCGTTCAGCGACGCTGGTTCTGCTGTTGTTCCGTACGCCGTCGTCGGCGCACGGCGGGCTTCACTCGCCCGACGAACTGAAGCTGATTGCCACCGCGGCGCGCGAAGGCGGAGTGCTGCCGCCTTTTCAGGAGGCGCTGATCCATCGCGCGCTCGAGGGCGGCGATATTCCGACGCGAGAAATTATGACCCCACGCCAAAAAATCATGTCCTTGCCGGCCTCCATGCCGGTGGAGCAGGCCAGCGCGCGGATCGTCGAGGAGATGCACTCGCGCGTGCCGGTGTACGATCCCCAGCGCGGCCCCGAGGCCATCATTGGCGTGGTGTATGCGAAGGATGTCGCGAGGCTCATGCACTTTCACGCGGTAACCGGCCGGCGCGCGGCGGAGGCCGCCCAGGGAGACATGGCTGCGCCGGCACTGGCCGGGTTGCAGCTGCGGTCGATCATGCGCGACGTGCTGGTGGTGCCGGAAACCAAAGCCGCTTTTGACCTGCTGGTCGAGTTCCAGGAGCGGCGGCGCCACCTGGCGATCGTGGTGGATGAGTTCGGCTCGACCGTGGGCCTCGTCACGGTCGAGGACGCGATCGAACAGCTGATCGGCGAGGTGGAGGACGAGTTCGACGCGGCAGCGGGACGGACGGTGCCCCTGCTGCCTGCCGCGAATGAAACGTTGCTGCTGGATGGAAGCGTGCGACTGCGCGACCTGGAAACACAGATGCATTGGAAGCTGCCGCGCGACGGCGGGGTGGAAACGCTTGCAGGTTTTCTGCTGAGCCGGCTGGGGCACATACCGGAGGCGGGTGAGCGGGTCGACTTTGACCACCATCGTTTGACGGTGGTTGAGATGGGCGGACGGCGCATCAGCAAGGTGCGGGTGGAGAACCGCGGCTTGCCCCTTGCTGTCGAGGAGACGAGGGAGGCGGACTTGCAAACATGAAGCTTTCTTCAACCATTACGAGACCGCTGCGGCTGCCCTGCGTGGTTCCCGGCCGGCGCGAAGGGAGCGCGTGAAGCGCGCGCTGCGCGCCTTGTTGTGGCGCATGGTTTACACCATTCCGGTGGTATGGCTGGTGGTCTCGCTCGTGTTCTTGTTGATCCACCTGGTACCCGGAGACCCTGTGCAGCAGATGCTGGGCGAAGGCGCGCGCGCGGGCGACGTGGCCGCGCTGCGGCACCAGTACGGGCTCGACCAGCCGTTAGCCGTGCAGTATGTTGCATACTGGCGCGGGGTGCTGCACGGCGACCTGGGCCACTCCATCCGGCTCAACGACTCGGTATCGCACCAGATCATCCTGCGCTACCCTTACACGGTTGTGCTCACGGCAGCGGCCCTTCTGCTGGCGTTGCTGCTGTCGCTGCCGTCCGGCATCACGGCAGCGCTCCATCGCAATCGTTGGCCCGACCAGCTGCTGGGCGTCGTCAGCCTGTTCGGGTTATCGTTCCCGGCATTCGCGCTCGGGCCGATCCTGATTCTGCTCGTTTCGATCCGGCTCGGTTGGCTGCCAGTCTCGGGCGCGGCCGGCCCCTCGTACCTCGTACTGCCTGCCGTGACCATGGGAGCCGCCCTGGCCGCGATCCTGACGCGCATGATTCGTACGGCGATGCTGGAGGAGCTGGGCCAGGATTACATCCGTACGGCTCGTGCCAAGGGTTTGCCTGAGTCGACGGTTGTGTACCGGCACGCGCTGCGCAATGCGATGGTCCCGATCGTGACGCTGCTTGGGCTGCAGTTCGGTGCGCTGTTGGCCGGGGCCATCGTAACGGAGATGATTTTCTCGTGGCCGGGCATCGGGCGTCTAACCGTGTCCGCCATTTCGAACCGCGATTATGCACTGGTGCAGGGCTGCCTGCTCGCCATCGGGCTTACGTATGTGTTGGTCAACCTGCTGACAGATGTCGTGTACCTGCTGGTCAATCCGCGCATTCGGGATTAGAGCAACACCCTATGTTCCGCGGTGATGCTTTCGTGCTCGATCGTAAGCAGCCCGACAGTGACCGGCAGCGCGAAGCGCCGGGGCCCGGCGGCTCCGGGATTAAAGAACAGCACGCCCCTGCGGTGCTCGAGCAGCGGCTTATGGGAGTGGCCGAAGATGACGGCCTGCGCCCCGGCCGCACCGGGATTGAGCGAAAGTGTATGCACGTCGTGCAGCAGGTAGAGGTTCGCGCCGGCGAGCGTGGTGTACTCTTCGGCGGGCAACTCGGCGCGTGTGCCGGTGCGGTCGATGTTGCCGCGAATGGCAGTTACGGGGGCGACTTTGCGTAGCTGGTCGAGAATCGTTGCGCTGCCGACATCGCCGGCATGCAGGATGTGATCTACGCCCGCGAACGCCTGGAACACCTCAGGCCGCAGCAGCCCGTGGGTGTCGGCAATGACGCCGATTCTCATTGCCGGCTTTGAAACGTATCAATGACAAAACCGCCTGCGCGGCCGGCGGCCGCTTCGTGGCGCGTTTTCGTTTGCGAAAGAATTGCCACTACAACCCGATCTCGATCCGCGTACGCGGATCGAGAAAATCGCGCAGCGCGTCGCCCAGAAAGTTAAACGAGAGCACGCAGAACATCACGGCGAGCGCGGGAAAAACAACCAGGTGCGGCGAGTCGAACAGGTGCGAGCGCGCGTCATTAAGCATGCCGCCCCAGCTGGCGGCCGGCGGCGGCACGCCCAGGCCCAGAAACGAGAGCGTGGCCTCGGCCAGCACAGCGCCTGCCATGCCGATGGCACACTGCACGATCAGCGGCTGCAGGACATTGGGCAGAATGTGCCGCGTAAACACTCGGAGGTCCCCGGCGCCCAGCGCGCGCGCGGCCTCAACGAACTCGCGCTCGCGCACGGCAAGCACCTGCGCACGCACGAGGCGTGCATAGCCGACCCACCCACCGACCGAAAGGGCAAGCACCAGGTTAAAGAGGCCCGGGCCGAGAAACGCAACAAAGGCGATAGCCAGCAGGATTCCCGGGAGCGCCAAAAAGGCATTCATGACAAAGATGTTGAGAACCGTGTCAAGCACGCCGCCGTAGAAGCCGGCCAAGCCGCCGAGGATGAGCCCGAGCGACAGGGAGCAGGTTACGACTGAGACCGCAACCAGCAACGAAATGCGTGCACCGTACACGATTCGCGAAAACGTATCGCGGCCCAACTCGTCGGTGCCGAACAGGTGCCCGGCGCTGGGCCCGGCAAGCCGGTGATCGAGGTCCAGCGCCGCCGGCGCGTGGGGCGCAATCCACGGCGCAAACAGCGCCAGGATGCAGAACAAGGAGACCAGAAAGAGCCCCATCAGCGCGAGCGGCTGGCGACGCAGGGTGCGCCACAAGGATCGCCCTCGCCGAACAGCCTTTGATTGCACAGGTGCCAGAACGGGAGGGAGGACAGGCGCTTCCATCCACCCATTATGGGGCCACCAGGGAGCTCTACGCGGGCTCAATCCAGTCAAACTTCGCTACCCGCGGAATGATGCCGCGCTCGTGGCCCATAGCCAGCAGCTTCTCAATCGCTGCACGGCCGTCGGAGCCGTAATCAAGCGTGCGTTCGTTGACATACATGCCGACGAACTTGTCTGCGAGATTAGGGTCGAGGTCGCGCGCGAACTGCATGGCATACTGCAGTGCCGACTCCCGATGGTCGAGCCCGTGGCGGATGGAGTCCTTGATCGCCCTGGTGGTCACACGCATGGCTTCCATTCCGAGGGAGCGCTTCACCACATTGCCGCCAAGCGGCAGGGGCATGCCGGTCTGCTCGCGCCACCAAACTCCCAGGTCGATGATCTTGTTGAGCCCGCTCATGCCGTAGGTGAGTTGCCCTTCATGGATGATCAGCCCGGCCTGGTATTTACCGGCGAGCACCTGCGGAATGATCTGGTCAAAGGGCACCACCTCGGTCTCGATCTCCGGCGCGAATAGCTGCAGCGCCAGGTAAGCGGTCGTCAGGGTGCCGGGCACGGCGATCTTGATTTTCTTGATGCTTTCGCTCGTGTAGCGCTGCGGCGCGACGATCATGGGGCCGTAGTTTTCGCCGACCGAGCCGCCGCAGGCCATCAAGGCGTACTGGTCCTGCAAGTACGGATACGCGTGGAACGAGATGGCCGTGACATCGAAAAAGGCCTCGTGCATGGCCTTGTGGTTCAGGGTCTCGATATCGCATAACACATGCGAAAACTTGTAGCCCGGCACGCGAATCTTGTTCGTAGCCAGCCCGTAGAACATGAAAGCGTCGTCGGAGTCGGGGCTGTGCGCGATGGAGATTTCGCGTACCGCGTCTTCGGCTCGAGCGGTGCTGCGGGCGATCGTGGGAGAGGCGCTCATGGGAGATCCGGGTCCTTTCAGGGACGGGTCGGGAAGGAAGCATCGGGCGCGTCGGCAGCCTCGCGCGTCCCTCCGGGTACCCCTTTTAAGAATACGCTGCCGGCCGGCCTAAGCGCCGGGGCCGGCGTCCACACGATGAAACCCGCAACGCAGCCCCGAGGCAATGGCTGCCGCCAGCAGAACCTTGAGGCCGTCGCCGGCCACAAAGGGCAGCACCCCCAGTTGCAGCGTGCTTGCAGCACTGCTGTGCGTGATGGTGGCCAGCCAGCCGGCCCCGCAGAGCAGGATCAGCACGTTGCCCGCCGCCGCCGCGGCCGTGGCCTGGGCCAGGCTGCGTCCCCTGTGCCATAGCGCGCCGGCCACCGCAGCGGCCAGCGGATACGACAGGAGATAGCCGGCGCTGGCACCGAGGGGCAGCAGACCACCGAACCCCGGCACCAGCACCGGCAGCCCGGCCGCGCCCTCCAACAGGTAGGCGGCCAGAGAGGCCGCGCCCAGAGACGGGCCGAGCAGCAGGCCCACCAGCAGGACGCCAAATGGCTGCATGGTCATCGGGACGGGTGTCCACGGCAGGGGCACGGCCACCTGCGCGCAGGCCGCCACAAACAACGAGCCCAGCAGAACCAGGGCGACCCGGCCCCGGGTCGTCGACAGGAGGCGGGGCAGCACGGGCCGGGCAGCGGTGGCAGTCTGGGCAATGAAAGGGGAATCCTGGCGCATGGTCGGGTCAAACTCCTTTTGTTCAGTCAGATAGATCTTGACAGGCGTCCCTAGCGGTCAGCACGACCGTTTTCGCCCTTGTTCTCGGGTGCAGCTTCCCGCCGAGCGCCACGACGCACCGGGATGCCGCTCTTTCGGACCGCTCCGGCAATCGAACACGCGGTCCATACCAGAACCAGCACACTGGCAACGAAAACAAGAAGAAGAAGACGCATGGCCAGGCGAAGCCATAGGATAGCAAACGGAAGGGCGTCCGGAGCTGTGGTGTTTTCCGTCCTCGCTTGAAACCAGGTGCGGAAACCGGCATCGAATGCGTGCAGGAAAGAAGAAAGGCAGAAAAGGCCATGGCGACACCGATCAAGTTTGGGACCTCCGGCTGGCGTGCAATCGTTGCGGACGAGTTCACCGTTCCCAATATCAGGCGGGCCATCACGGGCATCGCGAAGTTCGTGGCAAAGGAGCCGTCCGGCGAAAAAACCGTCCTGGTCGGACGGGACCCGCGCTTTCTGGGCGAGACTTTTGTAGGGGAAGCCGCCGCGATTCTGCAGGCCAACGGCGTCACCCCGTGCGTGATTCCGGAACCCGCGCCAACCCCGGCGATTGCCTACGCGGTGCGCCAGGGCGGCTACGCCGGGGCCATCAACTTCACCGCATCGCACAATCCTCCGGAGTACAACGGCATCAAGTTCTCCACCCCCGACGGCGCGCCCGCCCTGCCGGAAACGACCGGGAAGATCGAGGCTGCTATCGTGGCGCTGGGCGAAACTGCCGTGCCCGCGGCCGCGCCCGGCGAGTACAAACAGGTGGATGTGAAGCCGGATTATGCACGGCGCCTGGGCGAGCTGGTTGACCTCCGGGCCATCCAAAAGTCGGGACTGAAGATTGTTTTTGACCCGTTCTGGGGCGCGGCTCGCGGCTACAGCGACCAGATCCTGCGCGAGCACGGGGTGCCGGTCGAAACCGTGCACGATTACCGCGATGTTTTGTTCGGCGGGCACGCGCCCGAACCGGACGGCGAACTGCTCAACGATTGCCGCGCCCGGATGAAGAGCTTCGGTGCGGGCATCGGCATCGCCACCGACGGCGATGCGGACCGCTTCGGCATCGTGGATGAGGACGGAACCTATATCCAGCCCAATTACGTCATCGCGCTGCTGTTTGACTACCTGATGGAAACGCGCGGCTGGAAGAATGGCGTTGCGAAATCCGTGGCGACCACAAACCTGATCAATGCCTTGGCTGAGAAAAACGGTGTGCCCCTGTACGAAACGCCGGTCGGCTTCAAGTACATCGGCGAGCTGATCAACGCAGACAAGATCGCGATCGGCGGCGAAGAAAGTGCCGGCCTGACCATTCGGGGGCACGTGCCGGAAAAGGACGGCGTGATGGCCGGGCTGCTGGTGGCCGAGATGGTGGCGACCCGCGGCAAGAACCTCGGTGCCCAGTTAAACGACTTGTTTGCTAAAGTAGGTTCCTTCTACCCTCACCGGGAGAATTTTCGCTTGACGCCCGAGCTCAAGACCGCCTTCACTGAGAAGGTAAAGAGCGATCCGAAGGAGCTGGGCGGCCGCAAGGTATCGGCCATTGTGCGCACGGACGGGCTTAAGCTGGTGCTGGAGGACGGCTCCTGGGTGTGCTACCGGCTTTCCGGAACCGAACCGGTGGTGCGTGTGTACACCGAGGTTCGTAAGCCGGAAGATAGCAGCAAGCTGAGCGACGCTGCCAAGGCGTGGGTCATGCAGTAAGGGGTTCTATGACAGGGCAGGATGGGAATGCACGGTGGCACCGGGTGCGCGCGCTTGCCGGCAGCAGGCGTCGCGCGGCCACCGTATGCGCTGTTGGACTCGCCGGGTTGTGCGGCTGGCACGCGGTGTTCGGGGCGAATGGCATCACCGCTTATGCGGGGAAGCGAACCGAAGACCGGGCCCTGCAGATCAGGATCGAAGCGCTTAAAGCTGAAAACGCACGGCTGAAGCACCACGTGGAACACCTCCAGTCCGACCCGGATACGATCGAAATGGAAGCCCGCCAGCGTTTGCACTACACCCGGCCGGGCGAGGTGATCTATACACTCGACGATCACTCCACGGGCAATCACCAGCCGTAAACCGGCTGTAGTTGCCGGTTGCAAGTTCGGGCCGGTCAACACCTGCTGACCGCACCGGCGGCAGGTTGGCTGCCATCCGGGTACTCTGGCAACGGAGTCTCCCGATGAGCCTGTTTCAACAATCGATCGAGAGTGCCGCGCCAAGCGCCGAGGACGTGCGGAACAGGCGGTGGATCTATGTCCCCTACGACCGCCTGACCGACGCGGTCGGTCCCCTGGCCGAGACCCCGCCTTCGGACGCAGGCATCGTCATGATGGAAGCGCTCGCAAAAGCACACCGGCGCCCCTACCACAAGAAAAAGCTGATCCTGATCCTGGCGAGCCAGCGCCATTTCGCGCTGGAACAGGCCGCGTGCGGCGTCAAGGTCGCATATCTGTTTACGCCGGGTATTTTTGCCGACGGACTGGTTGCCGCGCGCGACCGGTACGGCCTGGGGCGGATGACCATGATGGAGCCGGCCGAGCGCGAAATGCGCTTCGACATGGAGGAAGCGACGCGGCGCGGCGTTGCCGTGGAACAGGTGCCGGATGCGACCTGGCTTTCGACCATCGAGGACTTCGAGCGCGTCTATGGCAAGCCCGGACCGGGTCCGGTTGAGAAGCATCACGTGATGGATCGCTTTTACCGCTACATGCGCGAAAAAACCGGAGCGCTGATGCGCGGCGGCAAGCCTGAAGGTGGGCGGTTCTCGTTTGACGAGGAAAACCGGCAGCCGTACAAGGGCAACCCGCCCGTGCCGCGACGGCCGGTGTATGAGCCTGACGAGATCACCCGCGAGGTGATCGAAACCGTGGAGCGCGAGTTTCCGCGGCACTTCGGCTCGAGTGCCGGGTGGAACCTGCCGCTGCGCCGCGACGACATCGACGAGGCCTGGCAGTGGAGCCTCCGACACCTGCTGCCGCTGTTTGGCCCGTTTGAAGACGCGATGGGAACGCGCGAGCCGGACATGTTCCACAGCAAGATGTCGGCCTTTATCAACATCAGCCGGCTGCTGCCCGCGCGCGTGATTGGCGACCTGCTCGAGGCCGCCGGCAAAGGGTTGGTGCCGCTGGCCAGTGCTGAAGGCTTTTTGCGGCAGATTCTGGGCTGGCGCGAGTTTATGCGGCATATCCACCGCGTCACGGACGGCTACCGGAACATCGCCGCGCCGACCGAACCGGCGCGGCGGCCCGCGAAAAAGCGGGAAGAAGAAGG
>CAXTWU010000082.1:9337-9628 GCA_964248025.1 uncultured Acidobacteriaceae bacterium
TTACCCCCCCCCCCCCCCCCCCCCCCGCCGGCCCCCCCCCCCCCCCCCCCCCCCCCCCGCCCCCCCCCCCCCCCGGCCCGCGAAAAAGCGGGAAGAAGAAGGGAAAACGGCACCGACCGCAGCACGGTCCGCGGGGGAGGATGATGGGGCTCGGCCTTCAGCCCTGGGCGCAGCGCTGCCCCTGCCGGCAGCCTATTGGGGTGTGCCCTCGGGCCTCAACTGCCTGGACACCGTGGTGCGGCAGGTGGTGGACGAAGGCTGGTCACACCACATCACACGGTTGATGATCCT
>CAXTWU010000083.1:0-9325 GCA_964248025.1 uncultured Acidobacteriaceae bacterium
AAAAGGCAAACTCTTTTTGCGCGTTTCGCGGGGTAAGTGTCATGTGCGGGCCGCGCGGCCTCAAGGGCGAGCGCGACCACCTGTTCCACAACAATGGCGATGGGACCTTTACCGATGCCAGCGCAAAAGCCGGGGTGGGCGACGAGCATGGCTACTACGGGCTGGCCTCCTTGTTTATCGATGTGAACGGCGACGGCAGGCCCGACCTGCTGGTGGCCGACGACTCCACTCCCAACTACCTGTACCTGAACAAGGGCGACGGGACGTTTGAGGATGCATCGTTTGCCAGCGGCTACGCGCTGAACGAGAGCGGCCGCGAGACGGCATCGATGGGCATCGCGGCAGGCGATTATGAGCACAGCGGGCTCGTGGATATCTACAACACCACCTTTTCTGACGACTACAACCCGCTCTACCGCAACGAGGGCGACGCCAACTTCACCGATGTGGCCTACCGGGCGGGCATCGCGGAGTGCACGATTCCGTTTCTGGGTTGGGGCACGTCATTTTTCGACTACGACAACGACGGCTGGCTGGATCTTTTCGTGGTGAACGGCCACGTATACCCGGGGGTCGACCGGCAGAATTGGGGCACAACCTGGGCCGAGCGGCCGCTGCTGTTCCACAACGGCCGCGGCAAGTTCGAGCAGGTGCCGCCGGTCGAGGGAACCGGGCTCGCGAAGCTCGCGACCTCGCGCGGTATGGCCTACGGCGACCTGTTTAACGACGGTCGGATCGATGCTGTGATCAACAACCTGGACGCCCCGCCCACGTTGCTTCGCAATGTAGCGGGCGCGGCCCCTTCAGACAAGCCGAATCACTGGATCGCGTTCAAGCTCGTGGGGGGCCTGCACTCGCCTCGCGATGGGGTCGGCACCACCGTGTATGTGACGGCCAACGGGTTTCGACAGCGCGGCGATGTGGTCGCTGGCGGGTCGTTTGCTTCGTCCCCGGACGGACGCTTGCACTTTGGCCTGGGGCAGGCTGCGAGGCTGGACCGCGTGGAGATTGCGTGGCCCGATGGGGTGAAGCAGGAGCTGGCGCCGCCGGCCGCGCTGGATGCCTTTTATCTGGTGGCCGAGGGTGCGGCCGCGCAGCGGATGAGGTGACCGGGCCGGGCAAAGCCCCTGAGGCGAAGCGCACGGGAGGATTTATGGCGGAGAGAGAGGGATTCGAACCCCCGATACCCGTAAAGGTATGGCTGATTTCGAGTCAGCTGCATTCAACCGGGCTCTGCCATCTCTCCGCGGTCCGCACGGCTGCGGCTGAACCGCAGTTTACCATGGAGTGTATGCCGGGAACACGGGCGCAAAGCGACGCGCCCCGGCACTGCTAGTATCGGCAGCATGGCTCCCGGTACGTTAGCGGCCCACCAAAAACAGACGGCGGTCCGCGGCTGGAAGGCTCGTTGCGAGCCGTGGATCTCGCTCGGCACCTACCTTGCGCAATCCGAAGTGCATACCTACGCATTTTCGGTCGCGGCCAATGCGATCTTGTCCTTGTTTCCGTTTATTGTGCTGATGTTTACGGTCGCACGCAGCGTCTTCCATTCGCAGTCCATGGTCGGGGTCATCGGCGACATGCTGCGGTATTTTCTGCCCGCAAACCAGGACTTTGTTGTGCGAAACATGAGCCTGCTGGTGCATCCGCACGGCGGCGTGCAGGCGCTCTCGTTCTTGACGCTGCTGGTCTCGTCGTCTGGCGTGTTTCTGCCGCTTGAGGTGGCGTTGAACCGGGTGTGGGGTATTGAGCACAATCGGTCGTACCTCAAGAATATGCTGCTTTCACTCGGGCTGGCATTTCTGGTCGGCATGCTCGCCTTGTTTTCAGTCGGCCTGACCGCCCTGCAAACGCGGTTGCTGACCTTTGTCTTTTTCGGCCACACACAAAACTTTGTGTTCAACCTGCTGGCGCACTCGTTTCTTCAGTTGACGGCGGCGTTTTTGTCCATCACCTTGTTTTTGCTGGTGTACTGGGTGCTGCCCAACCGGCGGCTGCCTGTTGCGGCGGTGCTGCCGACGGCCATTGCCGTCGGGCTGCTGTGGGAAGCAGCCAAGGTGGGGTACGTGCATGTTCTGCGCTGGATGGACCTGCAGGCTGTGTACGGGCCGTTTGCCGTGTCGGTCGGCTTGATGATGTGGGCTTTTGTGACCGGGCTGTTGCTGCTGGCAGGCGCGCATTTTTCAGCGACTCGCCACGCCCGTGCGCTGCTGCATGCGCGGGACGGGGAACTCAGCGAACCGTAAATGCCTTGACAGCGATGGCGCCGGGCGACGGGCCGGAGGCGAGCAGCGTGAATAGTGTTCCGTAAACCGGCCTGCGGTGCAGGTCGCGGCTGAAGGTACGCAGCACCGATACATCGCCCGATCGCGTGTCGGCGGCCAGCAGCAGGTGACCATCGGCGGAGAAGGCCAGCGCTCCGGGCCCGGCCCCCGTGTGGACCGTGTTGATCAGCTTTCCATCATCGATCGAGTACACCGCAACGGTATCGGCATCTCCGTTGGCCACCCACAGCAAGGCATTGTCCTGGCTGGCGACCGCAAACACAGGGCTTGCGCCGATCAGCGAGGCGCCGCCGACCTCGCTGGTTCCCGTTGCGATCTCGGAAAGCGTGTCGGAGCCCTGGTTGCTGACAAATACTTCGCCGCCGTCGGGCTTGAGTGCCAGGTGGACCGGCCGGCTGCCGACATCCAGAAACGTGAGCAGACGATCCTTGGCCGGTGTGGGGCGGGCGCGCCGGCCCGGGGAGGACTGGAGGCCTACCACCATCACGTGGTGGCCGCCCGTGCACGCAACCAGGACTTTGCTTGAGTCAGGCAGCACGGCCAGACTGCCGGCTTCGGGACAGCCATTAAAGGTAGCTCGAAGCGTGGGCAGACCGCGGTTCAGCTGCAGCAGACTGATGCTGTCAGCACCCCGGTTCGCCACAATCAGTGTGCTGCCGCCGGGCGCGACGGCGAGTGCTTCAGGCTGCTCGCCCACACCGACCACGCCCAGCACCTTGCGTGTGTGCAGGTCGATGACAGATACGTTGTTGGACCCGGCATTGGCCACATACAACCGAGGGCCATCGGTTGCCATGGCCGAGGGATGGACACCGAGAGGCAGGCGCGCCACGATGCGATTGGTTTCCGCGTCAACGATCGCAAGGGAGCCCCGGCCCTCGCTGACGCCGTTGCTCCCAGAAACAGCGACATACACCTCGTTCACGTCGGCGCTGGCCAGAACTGCCGTGGGGTGCGGGCCTACAAGCAACGTTGCCTGTGAGCGCAGGTGTACCAAGTCCAGTACAGAGACCGTGTCACCGCCGTTGTTCACGACGTAGGCGTACTCCCGATAGCCGGGCGGGTACTCGGGAAAGTGGCCGGTGCGGCAGCCTGCCAGCAGGGTGAGAAGAAGCAGGGCGAATCGGGTAAAGCGGGTACACGATGGCATGGCGGGTCTTCCCCGACTGTAACGCAGCGGCCGGACCGCTGCCGCGAAACAAAGCAGGCCGCGTCCGAACGCGCGGCCTGCCGGGTGCGACACAGCTAGAATGCCAGGGTCTCGACGGGTGTCATCTGCGGCGTGTGCGTGTTGAGGGGAACATGCCGCCCGACAATGGCGGCGATCTGCGAGGCTTCCGCCATCAACTGCGTGAACTGCTCCGGATACAACGACTGCGCGCCGTCCGACATGGCACGGTCCGGCTGGTTGTGCACCTCCACGATCAGTCCGTCGGCACCGCAGGCAACCGCGGCCCGTGCCATGGAGAGCACCTTGTCGCGCCTGCCGGTACCGTGGCTCGGGTCCACCACAATAGGCAGGTGCGAAAGCTGCTGCGCGGCCGGCACCACGCTCAGGTCGAGCGTATTGCGGGTGTGGTCGGCAAAGGTGCGGATGCCGCGCTCGCACAGGATCACTTCGTAGTTGCCTTCGCTCATGATGTATTCGGCCGACATGAGCAGTTCTTCGAGCGTGGCCGACATGCCGCGTTTGAGCAATACCGGCTTGCGCTTGCGCCCGGCAGCCCGCAGCAGCGAATAGTTCTGCATATTGCGCGCGCCGATCTGGATCACATCGGCGTAATCGGCGACCAGGTCGAGTGCTTCGGCGTCGATCGCTTCGGTCACGATGCGCATGCCGGTCCGCTCGCGGATTGCCGCCATGATGACCAGCGCTTCTTCGCCCAATCCTTGAAAGGCGTAGGGCGAGGTGCGCGGCTTGTAAGCACCGCCGCGGAAGAACTGCGCCCCGGCTGCGGCCACAGCGTCGGCGGTGGCAAACGCCTGTTCGCGCGTTTCGATCGAGCAGGGGCCTGCGACGACCATCAGGTCGCGGCCGCCCACGGTGACCTCTGCCCCGCCACTGACGCCGGGGAAGCGGATGACCGTGTCTTCTTCCTTGACATCGCGCGAAACCAGCTTGTAGGGCTTGGAAACACGGATCACATCGGCGACGCCCGACAGCTCCGTGAGGCTGGACTGGTCGACCTCGCCGCGGTTGCCGGTGATGCCGATGGCGGTGCGCTGTGCGCCGGGCAGTGGATGCGGGCGCAGGCCCAGGCGCTCGATCTGCTCGCAAACAGCTGCGATCTGTTCCTCGGTCGCGTTGGACTTCATGACGACGAGCATGGTTGAATCCTCTTTACTCTTCCCAGTGTACTGCTACCGCTCTGAACCCGAACCCGGGCCGCGCCGCGATCTTGTTGTAACAAAAGCGAGATAACCCAGCTGAACGGCCCATGCGAACCCGTAAGCCAGCAGCACATGGCGGTGTGCCATGTCGTGCGTGTAGACGGCCCAGAATGCGTTCATGCGCGGTCGCCCTCGGGCATTGCGTTGCGCCGTGAAGGTGCCTGCAGCAGCACCTGTACCTCGGCCTGCTGCGCCAATTGCCGCCGCACCATGCCCCGGCAGCGCAGGGCGGCAACAAACAGCCCCCACAGCAGCCAACCCGCCACATTCCACCAGACGGCCGGCATCATGCTTGGGTCCATGCCCGTGCCGGGCCCGCCGGCAAATACCGGGGACGGGTGCTGGGTACGCCACCAGCGTGTGCTCATGTACACCAGCGGTACATCGAGGTAGCCGAAGATCGCCATCACGGCGGCAAGGGTGCGCATGGACGCGCCCTCCGCGAACGAGCGCAGCAGCAGATAGGCGAGATAGATCAGCCACAAGATCAGCGTGGAGGTAAGCCGCTCATCCCAGGTCCACCAGATACCCCAGGCCGCGCGGCCCCACAAGGAGCCGGTAACCAGGCCAACCGTGCAGAAGACCACGCCCATCTCCGCCGAGGCTGCCGCGACTGCGTCAGCCTGCAGGGCGCGCGCCGGCTTACGATGCCGCCAAAATAGATACAGGAGCGACCCGGCAAGGTTCAGCGCGAAAAAGAAAGATGTGCCGATCCAGGCCGGGAAGTGATAGTAAAAAATGCGGCTCAGGTCGCCCTGGGCGGCGTCTGCGGGCACTGAAAAAGCCACGCGGAGACCTTGGGCGAGCACCAGCAGCGCCGCCAGCAGCCAGATGGGTCGTAGCACTCTCACGCGCGTCTCCTTCCTTGCCTTTCCTGCTTGTTGCCCCTGCTTGATTGTATGTCGCACGGGGGCCGGCGACCCCGGTCCGGTATGCATCCCATGCTGAAAACAAGTAGTCCGCGATTGCGGCCGGGAGCTTGGGACATGGCGACGTTGGTTTTGATCGTCGGGGTCATCATTTTTGGAATCGGCATCGCCGGGCAGGTGGTGGTCGGACGCAGGTACGCAAAAGCCTCTCATCCCGGCGATCGCAAGGGGGCACGGGTCGTTTTGACGATCGCCGGCATCATCATCGGTGCGTGGATGGTGATTGCTTCCGTAGCTTTCTTGCTGCACTCCCATGCGCGCGCGCAGCAGGCCACCAGAACCAGCAGCCCCCGCTAGCCTTCAGCGTGAAGCACCAAGGGAAACAGCAGCGTTGCGGCTGTTGTGAAAACGATGTCGTAGCCGAGCAGCATCTTGACCCAGAGCAGCGGGTCGCCGTCGCCGGTCAGCACCGCGGTTGCTCCGGAGGTCATGGCCAGCAGCGCTGGAATAAATACCGGAAAAAGCAGCAACGGAAGCAGCAGTTCGCGTGATCGCGCCCGGAGCGAAAGCGCGGCCAGAAAAATGCCGTTGCCGACCAGCGCCCAGGTACCCAGCGGCAGGATCGCAAGCAGGATGGCGGCACTGCCCCTGGCGCTGAGGTTGTAAAAGACCGCGAACAAGGGTGCCAGAACCGCTTCTACCGCCGATACAAACAGGAAGTTGGCCAGCACCTTGCCCAGCAGCAGTGCCGAAGGCGGCGCGGGGCTCATGCGCTGCGCATCCAGGACGCCGCCGGCCAGCTCGCGCGACCAGGACTGGTTCAAGGCGCCCGTGGCCGCAAACAGAATTGCCACACACAGTACGCCGCCGGCGATCTCGCGCGAGGCCGCACGCGTGGGGTCAAACGCCAGTGAAAACAGCACAACCACGAGCAGCGCCAGAAACAGCATGGCGTTAAGCGCGTCTTTGGAGCGCCACTCCAGCTGGATGTCCTTTTGCAGCTGGACCCACACGGCGCGCGCATAGCCGCTCATCGAATCAGGGCCAAGTCGGCAAGCTGTGCGCCGGCCGCCCTGAGATAATCAGCGGGATCGAGAAACAGCTGCAACCCGCGCTGCCCGGCCGAGACGCTGATGCGCTCGTGCAACTCGATAGTTTCATCAGCAAAGGCGGGAAAAGCCCTGCGGGCCTCCAGCACGGTAATGCCGCCGCGGATGTAGCCTGTCAGCGATTGGACGTCTTTGAGCGGCGCCAGCGCGGCAGAACGAGCCCCGGCCGCAGCGGCCAGCTTTTTCAGGTCGAGCTCATTGTTGCCGGCGAGCACTGCAAACACGTGCTCACCGTTTGGCGACAGAGTGCACACCAGCGTCTTCCACACCTGCTCCGGCGGGAGCCCGAGCTTGCGTGCGACGCTGGCGGCAGCCAGATCGTCCGGGTCGACCTCGTACGACAGCAACTCGTAGGCGATGCCAAGCGTGTCGAGCAGGCGCGCTGCGTTGGTCTTTGAGAGCTTCATCGTGCACCTGCCGGGACACGGCACAATTCGCCATCTTCGAGCAGCAGCAGGGCATCGGCCACTGGCTCGGCCAGCTCGCGCTGGTGGGTCGTCATCACCACTGTGCAACACCCGTCGCGCTCGCGCCTCAGTATTGCCAGCATTCCCTGCGCGCTCGCTGCGTCCATGTTGGAGAAGGGTTCGTCGAGAAGCAGCAGACGGGGCCGCGGCAGCAGCACCCGCGCCAGTGACACGCGCTGCCGCATGCCTTGCGAGTACGCCCGCACAGGCTGTTTCAGTCCGGGATCAAGCCCGACGGACTCTAAAGCCTGCTCCGGCGCAAGGCATGGGGCAGGCGCGTACAGGCTCGCGAAGTATCGCAGGTTTTCAAGCCCCGTGAACTCGTCGTACAACATGGGAGCATGGCTCATATAGCCGACACGCTCACGCGCTTGCTCCGGTGGTTCGCCCCACAGCTCGGCCTTGCCGAAGGAAGGCCGCAGCAGCCCGGCCAGAATGCGCAGCAGCGTCGACTTGCCGGAGCCGTTTGGACCCAGCAGCAGGTAACACTGCCTTTCTTCGAGTTGAAGGTGGAGATGTCGCAGGACCGGCACCCCGGCATAGATGTGAGACACATCATGAAGCACGGCTGGATGCGGATTGGCGCGGGGCACGGTCACCGCAGCGAGTATAGCCGTCGCCACGGGATGCGCCGGGCTACTCGCCGCGCCCGGCACCCTTGTTCGAGCGCGGCGGGCCCATCTCCAGGCAGCGGTCTGACACGCGCACGGGATTCGCCATTTTGCCCACAGCGGCCCGGGTAAAAGCACGGTATAAACGGTTCACATCGACCTTTTGCCCGGTGCGGATTTCGCGCTCGGCCGCTGCATGCATGGCCGAAAGCAGCTCGTCGCGCAGCTCGTTCAGGAGCTTGTCGATGTAGAGATAAGGCACCCCTTCAGCCTAGCAGCACTTCGCTAGCGACTCGGCGATAACGCGGCCTGCGTTTGTGCCGCGGCCGCCCGAATGCCGGGTTTTGCGCCTGGCGCCGGCGCGTACTTCGATGCGCACTTGGCCTGCAGCTCGGTCGCATGAAATACCCCGTCGTGCCCGTAGGTGCCGATGGCGAGTGCCTGCGAGTTGTCCTTGAAGGTATCGGGCGGCGGCTCCGCGCCGCCATAATCCACCGGCAAACGCTTGTCGTTTTCCACCAGTACGAATCGCGCCCCTGCCCCGTGGTGCGCAATGGAGCCCGGCTGCACATTGCCGGCCACCCGCAGGTGCCGCGTGTAGGCCTTGGTGCCCATTCCCTGTAGCTCATTGATGGTGACGTAGTAACTCTTGTTAGCCTGCACGCCGGTTACCGCAAGATATGCGATGACGCCCAGAATGACGGCTACGGCCAGGGCGATACGGGCGGTTTGGGGTCGGGGCTGGGCCATCACTCTCCTCAGCCTAGGAGGGGCCCCGGCAGGAGTCAAGCGCAGTGCAAATGTAGGTTGCATCGCGCGGTAGAAGAGCCTTCAGTGGGTCAAGCCCGCGTATGATGGTGGCAACGCCGCCGCCTGAGAGGACCCCCATGAGCACAGCGCAGATGCCCGTACGAGCGACCGAAATCCTCCAACCCCGTGCACAATGGCTTGACGCCCGCAGGCGGGAGTCCGCGCGCTCCGGCGACACCAACATGAGCCAAATGCACTTTGCCCGGCTCGGCCGCGTGACCGAGGAGATGGAGTATGTGGCGCGGCGCGAAAATGTGCCCGTCGAGCTGATCCGCTCGGAGATCGCCGCCGGTCGCATGATCATCCCGGCCAACATCAACCACCCGGAACTCGAACCGATGGCCATCGGCATCGAGAGCCGGTGCAAGGTCAACGCCAACATCGGCAACTCGGCCGTGACATCCAATATCGACGAAGAGTTGCGTAAACTGCACACTGCCGTGCAGCACGGGGCCGACACGGTGATGGATCTTTCGACCGGCGGGGCTATTCCCGAGATCCGCGACCGCATCCTGCGGCACTCGCCCGTGCCCATTGGCACTGTGCCGCTGTACGAGGCGCTGACCCGCGTGAAGCGCGTCGAAGACCTGAACATCGACATGTATCTTGAGGTGATCGAGGAGCAGGCGCAGCAGGGAGTCGACTACTTCACCATCCATGCCGGCGTGCTGATCCAGTACGTGCCCATGGTCGCCAAACGCATCACCGGCATCGTGAGCCGCGGCGGCGCCATCATGGCGCAGTGGATGACCGCGCACCACAAGCAGAACTTCCTGTACGAGC
>CAXTWU010000084.1:0-9301 GCA_964248025.1 uncultured Acidobacteriaceae bacterium
GGCGGGTTTGCGCCGACGGTGGGCATCCTGGGTGCGGTGCTTGGGCTGATCCAGGTGATGCAGAAGCTGGACAACATCGGCGAGGTCGGCCAAGGGATCGCGGTCGCGTTTGTGGCCACGTTATACGGTGTCGGCCTGGCCAACCTGCTGTTTCTGCCACTGGCCGGCAAGCTGCGGCTCCGGGCGCAGGAAACGCGCATGCTGCGGGAAGCCACGCTGGAAGGGGTACTGGCGATTGCCGAAGGCGCAAGCCCGCGGGTGATGCGTGAGAAGCTGGGAGTTCCCAATGCGGATCGCGGGCCGGCCCGTGTGGCGCGCATGGCGGTGGCCCGGTGAGCAGCGGGAGCGCGGCTGCAGGTTGGAGCCGGCGAGGGCGGCGCAACCGGCATCAGGCACTGGTCTCGCAGGATCGCTGGCTGGTCTCCTATGCCGACTTCATGACACTGTTGTTTGCGTTCTTTGTGGTGCTGTTTGCGGCGTCGCGGCACAACAACGACTCTCTCGGCAAGCTTTCAGGGGCCATCCATTCCGGCTTCTCTGGCAGGGCGTCCGGACCGGTGGTTATTCCTTCGCAGGATCATGGCGATTCGGGCGGCCGGGCCGGGCAGCCGGCACTCGCTGCTGCTGGAGCCATGCTCGATCTTGACGCGCTGACATGGCAGCTGCGTGGGGTCCTGGGCCATTCGATCGAGAAGCACGAGGTGTCGCTTGCGCAAACGCCGGATGGCCTGGTGATCTCGTTCGAGGAGCTGGGCTTTTTTCACTCCGGGGAGGCAAACCTGCTGCCGAGTCAGGCCCATGAAATTGCTGAAGCGGGCTCGATCCTTAAGCAGCATGGCCTCCTTTTGCGCATCGAGGGCCATTCTGACGACCAGCCGATCCACAACGCCGCTTTTTCGTCCAATTGGGAGCTGTCAGCCGCACGGGCCATGGCAGTACTGCGCTTACTTGTCGACCAGGCACAGTATGATCCGACAAGGCTGGCGGTAGCCGGCTACGGGCCCTACCGGCCGGTGGCTGAGAATACAACAGCCGAAGGCCGCGGCCGCAACCGGCGGGTCGACCTGGTGGTCGTTCGTGACCCGCCGTCCCTGTTGGCTCCTTATGCAACGCTACCGGTAAGAAGCAGGTGATGAAGCGAAAATGGTTTGCTCGCGCATCTTAAATAAGATGAGGGACGTGCACGAGTCGAGCCTTGCCCTACCCCGACCCTGGGTGGGCTGCACCCAAGAGAGCGACGCTCTGGATCAGGCTCTTCGCGCGGCCAAAGCCCCTTTGCTGATCTGCGATTACGACGGAACGCTGGCACCATTTCAGGACGATAAAATGCAGGCCGTTCCGTACCCCGGCGTAGCGGAACGGCTGGCCGCCATCGCTGCGGGGCCAACGAAACTAGCCTTTGTTTCGGGCCGGCCTGTTCGCGAACTGCGCTTGCTGCTCCCGTTGGCCAATCACCTTGAACTCTGGGGCATGCACGGACGCGAACACCGGGCCCGGGACGGCAGGATCACCCTATTGGAACCGAGCGGTCCACAGCGCGAAGCTCTGAACTGCGCCGAGCAAGAGCTGGTGAAAGCAGGATTGCGGGATGCCATAGAGCGCAAAGTCGCCAGTGTCGCCCTTCACTGGCGGGTGTTTGCAGGCCACCCAGGCACGGTCGCAGAGCTGCAGGAACGGGCTCACGCGATTTTTTCGACCTATGCCGGTGAGCACTCACTGGCCCTGCTGCCCTTTGACGGTGGTCTCGAGCTGAGAGCGACCGACCAGACCAAGGGCCATGCCGTCGCAGCCCTGCTGAATGGGGCCACTTCGGCGGCTGCGGCATTTCTCGGCGATGACACAACCGACGAGGACGGCTTCGAGGTGATGCGCGCCCAGGGCGGCCTGGCTCTGCTGGTACGCGAGCCCGTTCGCCCATCGCGTGCTCCCTTTTCCCTTTGCCCGCCGGACGAACTGCTCCGATTCTTCGATCAATGGCATTCCGCGATTGCCGCCGCCCGCAGCCCGGCTCAGCCACCTGTACCCGTACACTAGAAAAGGCCCGACCCATGAAGCGCGAACTCGTAATCGTATCGAACCGTCTGCCACTTTCCTTTGAAAAAGGTCCGGATGGGCTACGCGCCAAGCAAAGCAGCGGCGGCCTGGTGACCGCGATTGAACCCCTCCTGCGGGAGCACGGCGGCATATGGATTGGGTCTACCGGCACGGAGCAGGACCCCGGAGCAGCCCGGCAGATTCGTGAGGAACTTTCCAACCTTGCACAGCAGCATCACTACCGGTACGAGCCCATCGCGCTGACCCCGGAGGAGCAATCCAAGTACTACGAGGGCTTTTCGAACGAGATCGTTTGGCCGCTCTTTCACGACCTCCAGTCCCGCTGCAACTTCGACCCGACCTACTGGGAGTTCTATCTTCGCGTAAACACCCGTTTTGCCGAATGCGCCGCCAAGGTCGCCGAGAAGGATTCCCTGATCTGGATCAACGACTACCAACTGATGCAGGTGGCCCCGGTGCTTCGGCAGCTTTCGCCTGAAGCACAGCTGGTGTTTTTCCTTCATATCCCATTCCCGCCACCAGACATTTTCGAGAAACTGCCGTGGCGCCGGCAGGTATTGGAGGGCCTTCTGGCCCACAATGTTGTCGGTTTCCAGACTGCCCGCGACGTCCGAAACTTTGTGGCTTGTCTCCGGGCCTCCCTGCCCGATGTGACGCTTATGCGTAAATCGGGCGAGATCCGCATCGCCCGAACCGGGGGCCGCGAAACCCTGCTCGGTGCCTTCCCCATCTCCATCGATTTCAACGACTTTGAGCATGCTTCCGATGCCGACGATGTACGTCGAAGGGTGGCCGTCCTTCGGACTCACCAGTCCAAGAACATGATCACCGTTCTCGGGATCGACCGGCTTGACTACACCAAGGGAATCCCCGAGCGGCTAAAAGCCTACGGTCTTTTTTTGAGTCGCCACCCCGAGCTTCATCGCAAAGCGCAGCTGATCCAGATCGTGGTGCCAAGCCGGGAATCGATTCCCGGTTATCAGATTCTGAAAGCCGAAATTGAACGCCTCGTCACCCAGGTCAATGGCGAGTTTGCCGAGCCGGGCTGGGTGCCCATCAATTACATCCATCGCTCCCTGGCGCGTACCGAGCTACTCGCGCTCTACCGCGCAGCCCAGGTCGCTTTTATCACGCCGCTCAAAGACGGCATGAACCTGGTGGCAAAGGAATACTGCGCCTGCCGGCACGAGAACGACGGGGTGCTGATCCTGAGTGAATTTGCCGGGGCAGCCACGGAACTCAAGCTGGGCTCCATACTGGTCAACCCCTATGACCAAAGCGCTGTTGCTTCGGCCCTGGCAGAAGCCGTGACCATGGACCTGCCGGAGCAACGCCGGCGCATGACCCGTCTGCGCAACCAGATTCGCAAGAGCAATCTGTCTGCCTGGTTGGGCTGTTTCCTCGCGCAGATCGAAAGTATCGAGGAGCAGGCCACTGTCTAGCGCCGCGCCGACGCAGATCGCGCCCAGGCCGGCTTTTGCTTACCTGGCCGACAGCTACGTCTTTCACTGGAACCTCGCCTCCTTCCGTACGGACTGGTTTTTCGTGCTGGCGGTCGCGGTTTGTCTCTTTACCGGCATCGGTGTGGGGCATCCAGCCGCTGGTATGATCGCCGCCAGCGGTGCCATGACCGCCGGCTTTGGCCCTAAGCAGCACATCGACGGTTCCCAGCTTCTGCCGGTCCTGTTTGTTTCGCTCGGCATGGGCTTTACCACCTTTATCGGCATGGTTGCCGGCCATACCAACTGGACGCTCACCCTGATTGCCGCCGCGTTCGGCTTCGGTTACGGCATGCTGTCGAAACGCGAAGCCGGCTACAGCTGGGTGGGCCAGCAGTGCGTCGTCACGCTGCTGGTCGCCTCCGCATTTCCATTTTCCCCGCGTGATGCCGCTGTGCGTGCCTTGCTGATCACAGCGGGCGGCCTCGTGCAGCTGCTGCTTTCTGCCACCATGCTGCGCGCGCTCGGCGAACTCCACAAGCGTGTTCGTGCGCTTGCGACCTATGTCCACCAGGAGCAGCAAGCACTCCGGAGTACGTACCTGTCCGCTGTTCTCTCGCTCAAGCACCGCCAACTGCGCGACTCGGCCCTGCCCTATGCCCTGCGACTCACCGCGGTGCTCGCCATCAGCACGGAAATCTACCGGCATCTCCAGTTTGCCAGCGGCTACTGGATCCCCATGACGGCCCTGCTGGTGCTCCGTCCCGGCATCTCGGACACCGCCAGCCGCGCCATCGCGCGCACTGTCGGCACCCTGGCCGGAGCCGTGCTTTCCAGCATCTTTCTGGTCTACATCCATCCTGCGCCGGCCGGACTCGCCTGCCTGGTTCTGCTGTTTACCTGGCTTTGCTACAGCGTCCTCAATGTCAACTACGCCCTGTTTTCGCTGTTTATTACCTCTTACATCGTTTTTCTGTTGTCACTGAACAACATCCCCGGGCCTGAGATCGCGCAGCGGCGCCTTATCTGCACCGTCCTAGGCGGCGCGATTGCATTGTCGGTCCGCCTGGTGGTCCTGCGCCTGCGTCAAAAGCAGGATCGTGAGTCGGTGCAGGAGCTGGTGCGCCGCTCTGCCGTCTCGCCCGAGCAGCCAGCGATACGATAGGTCCTCACCCGCCGCGAGCACACCGACCGGAGATAGTCGGTCGCCCTCCACGGTGCCACTGCTCCACTCGCGTGCGCCCAACCAAAGCCCGGCGGCATCCAAACGCGTGATCCGTACCAATCAAGGCACGACGCCGAGCAGCAGAGCCGGCACAGACGTAAGACAAAGCACGCACACAGGAGATCGACAGCATGGCCGAGAACCAGCCCAACCCCCAGCCCGACACCGTTCTGATTGCACACGTGACCGCCTACCTGGTCGACGGTTCGTCTTTCGAGCTCTACCCCTTTCTCGACGACAACGACGTTAAAGGTAAGGTCTCCGAACTCGCCGAAGGCTGGGCCACTTCCGGCTTTCTGCTACGAGATGCTTTTCTGGTTCCCTGGCACCAGGTCAAGGTGCTCGAAACCACCTCCGTCGAGGAAATCCCTCGACCCGAAGTCCAGTCACGCCTCAACGCCTGGCACGCTGAAGACCAGCGCCGCGCCGTCCAGAACCTCTGGAAAACTAGGGAAAAGAAGGAGGGAGAAGGAAAGGACGGGAAGAAGTCAGATGAGGATAAGGACGCGAAGTAGGTACGCCGACGGCTGACCAACAAGAAAAGAGCCGCCCCGAGGCGGCTCTTTCATAGGGTGCCACATTGCCCTAGAAGTTGACCTTGAGCGCAAACTGACCGAATCGACGTTCGTCGTTGGCGCCACCGTTCACTCCGCCTTTTTTGCCTTGGATTGGAATGGCCTTTCCGTAGCCATAATTCGCCACGTCATTCTGCACTCCGTTCACATAAAGGTTGGCGTGGTTCAGAAGGTCAAAACCCTCGGCCCGCGCTTCTACACTGATTCCCTCTGTCACAGGAAAACTCTTGCTGGCTGCCATGTCCAGGTTCCAGGCTCCTGGTCCGCCAAAGTAGTTGCGACTGGTCATGTTCGCAGGGTAAGGACCGAAGTCGGAGATCCCTCCATAAGCGGCGTTGCTATAGTTCAGTGCGTTCGGCAAACTGGCCAAAACGAAGTCATTGGGGGTGCCATTGTAGTTAGAGCTCTGGACGCCTGAGGCGCTGTTCGCCACAGTCCGCCCATCCGCGGAGGCGTACCGGGGAATACCCTGACCGAACCCGGCATTGAGCGAATTGGTGCTATCAGAGACCGTGAAGGGCGCCCCGGAACGCACCGTATAGATGCCTGAAACATGGTAGCCGCCTAGCGCCTCACCCTTCCAGCTGTGCTGGCCTTTGAACCACGGGGTATCCCAGATCGGTGCCAGAACAAACCGGTTGCGGATGTCGTAGTCCGATCGACCCCGATCGAGGCCGGGATCATAAGGATTGAGGTAGCCCAGGTTTCCTATGCCGTTGGAAGCGCTGTTGCTTTCGGAGAAGGTGGAGCTCACATCATCGATCGCATGGCCCCAGGTGTAGTTGGCAACCAGAGACAAACCGCTGCGGCGAATGTTGGTGGATTGCAGCTGGATATTGAGAGCCTCATAGTAGGAGTCTCCGTTCGCCCCTCGGTTGTTAATGGACCCGTACTGATTGTTGGGGCGCGCGTAGTGAAAGCCTGTTGTGCCCGCGGGAGTGAAGGGATCCCCGAGTTGGATGTTGCCGGCACCCACCTCGTTGAAGTTCTTGATGTCGTACAGGTGAATGCCGCGCGCAGCCGAATACTGGAAGGACACAACGGTATTCGGAACCAGTTGGTTATCAACAGCCAGCGACCAGAAATCCGTTGTTGCCGTCCTGATATTTTGATCGACGTTACGGAGCGACGTGGGCGGGAGAGGAACGGACCCACTGGCACCGCCGAGAGGCCCGGCGTTGGAAACTGACAGCGGAGTGTTGGAAATCTGAATCACGGCATAGTTCGGCGGGTTCTGGATGACGTTAAAGGTGACATTGCCGAAGTTGCGCTCGTAGGAGATGCCAAAGCCACCCCGGACGGAGCTTTTGCCATTGCCGAAGATGTCGTAGGCAAAGCCGACTCTCGGTGCCACGGTACCGTAGCTCGGGTTCCAAAGCCGCTTGTTCGGACTGTTCGGCACCGTCAGCACCTGGCCGTTGCGAACTTCGTTCGCGTATCCAGGACCTGCTCCATAGAAGAAATTCGAATCAAGATCGGGCTTGTTGTTATGCTGCACACCGTAGTACTCGTAGCGGACTCCATAATTCAGAACTGCGCGAGGCGTAGCCTTCCATGAATCCTGGGCGTAGGCGGCCCAATCATGAAAGCGATCCGACCGCGCGAAGTTTGGAGAGGTTGCAGGCAGAGTGATTGAGCAGCCCGGGGTTTGGGTCAAGGCAAGCGTGACGTAGTTTCTCCGGCAAGGCAGAGCGCCGTTGGGATTTACGGCCGCTGAGAATGTACGGTCCGTTCCGGAAAGAAAGTTGTCCAGGCCGGAGGCTACGCTTGTTCCGAGCAGTTCGTTCCCCTGTGCGTATGCGCCATAAGCGCGGTTGCTTTGCACATAGAGCACCAGTCCGCCGAACTGCATCTCATGCGCCGATTTTGAAACCGTCAGATCCTGGTTCCACTGGATCGTGTTTTGGGGACCGCCATAAGGCAGGCCGCCATTGCCAGTGGTTTGCGAGTAAAAGCCGGGTAACTGCACCTGTTGGCTGAGAACGCTGGCATTGTTCAGGAGCAAAAGAGACGGAGTGTTTTGAAGGGAGCCGTTATACGCATCGAGGACGTTGTAGCGAGTGAAACTCAACTTTGTATTCGACAATACCTTTGGGCTGAAGATATGCGAGATGTTCCATAACACCGAGTTGTCTGTCGCGCCATCGCCTACGTTGTACTGGGAGTAGGGAGATGAAAAGTCATAGCCTACAAAGTTGTTCAGCTTTTCAAGCGCATACCGCACATAGGTCTGGGTCGCCTGGGTGGCCGTGTAGTCAACACGCCCATTCAGGTAATAAGTGTTTTGGGGTGCGCCGCCCCCTGCATCTGTGGGAGCGGTAAATGCCACTCGGTCAAACACAGGCGTATTGGCCGGCAACGCCGCGAACGGCCCGCCTGCATTCAAGGTGTAACCACTCTTGATCTGACCGGCCGTGATCACTCCGCTGTTTGCGGCCGGCTGGTTCTGACCGTAGGCCTTGAAGTAGGCTTGCGTATTGGCTGCGGCCAGACTGATGAAAGCCGGATCAGGCACAAGCGAAATCTGATTGGCGGAAGATCGTACCCGCAACCATTCCGTACTTTCAAAGAAGAACAGCTTGTCCTTCTTGATCGGTCCACCTACACCGAAGCCGAATTGATTGCGGGTGTAGATGCCTCGTTTCACGCCGTTCGCATTGTTATCGTACGTGTTCGCGGTGTAAGCAGAAAGCCTGTTGAACTCCCAGGCACCACCGTGAAAGCTGTTGGTTCCAGCCTTGGTAATTACATTCACGACGCCGCCCGAGGCCCGACCGTACTGAGCCGAAAAGTTGTTGGTAACGACACGGTACTCCTGGATCGAATCCAGCGGCACAGTTTGTCCGACCGAGTCGTCGAAGTAGTTGATGTTCTCTACACCATCCAGCAGGATGTCCGTTCCGCTAGAACGCTGGCCATTCAAGTTGTAGTGAACACCGCGGGTAGAACTGTTCTGGTCCTTGCCTTGAGCGCTGTCGCCCCCGCTCACATTTCCGGACAGTGCGACAAAGTCGTAGGGGTTCCGGGTCAGCGAAGGGAGCTGCGCCACCTGCTCCGGCCCGATAATCTGCGACAGCTCCTGCGTCTGCGTGTTTACTTCCGTGCCGCCGGCGTCTGCCGTGACGGTGATCTTTTCTGCGCCCTGCCCCAGCTGCAACTTCACATCAAGCGTCGGATATCCGCCAACTGTAACCTGTACCTGCTGGATATAACTTTCAAAACCCGGCGCTGTGACGGTGATCTCGTAATTGGCTGCAGGGAGGCCGGCAAAGACATAGCTTCCATTGGCTCCGCTCAACACCGTACGGGTTGCATTGGTTCCCATGTTGCGTTCGACCACCTGGGCATTGGGAACAATGGCACCCGAGGGATCGGTCACGGTCCCGGAGATCTGGCCGGTGTCAATCTGGGCGAAGGCGACGGCACCGCTGAAAGGAACAAGCGCCGCAAGGGCGAAATAACGTATCTGTTTCAAGAAGCCTCCGGAGCTGCATCTCCAGTGGGCAGAGCACTTCAAGGGCCAAAGCTGGCGATAAGTAACCCTTTTCTTATGTTTAGCTTAACTGCTTACAACCTGCACAAGCAGAACTGCATGGGTATGATCTTTGGAGAACAAGCCGTCGCGAACTATGGAAATACGTAGGCTGGGCTGCCCTACTGCTTGATGTTCACAAGCCCAGCGGCCGAGCCGGGAGAGGCGGTCCGGTTCTGGGGGGCGCGCCAGCGGTCAATATAGGAAATCTGGTGCACGCAGGAGACCGTGCAATGGGGCGCACAGGTTTTTTCTGTCCGGAACTCGCGGCGCAGATTGGCCTTTGTGTACGCAGACAGCGGCACACCGGGGTAGCCCCGCTGCTGCGAGCAGTAGTGCACCAGCCCGTTTTCGCAGATATACAGGTAGCGCGAGCCGGCCCGGCAGCGCCACTCGTTCGGCTGGGCATTGGCGATCGCCTCCTGGAAACGGTTGAAACGCGAGTAGTTGGTCTTTCTCCAGCCGCGCATCTCGT
>CAXTWU010000085.1:0-9207 GCA_964248025.1 uncultured Acidobacteriaceae bacterium
GCGCTTTGACGCTCAGGACAAGCGCTTTGACGCTCAGGACAAGCGCTTTGACCGGCTGGAATCCAAGGTGGATCGGATGGACACCGTGCTCCACGAGATCCACCTGATGTTGGGCCGGCACGACGCCCGGCTGGATGCGCTCGAAAAAGGCAAACACTAAGCCGAGCGGATCCCGGCTCTTCCCGCGACACGGCGGCGGCCTGCCCACGCGCATTTTCTGAACATCCACGCCCCCTCCGCGCATCCAAACCGCCGTCGGGGTTTTCACGCGCATATGAGTCAGTTCACCACCATTTTCTGGGACATCGGCGGCGTTCTGCTGACCAACGGCTGGGACCATAACCAGCGCAAGGATGTGTTCGACCAGTTCGCACTATCGGGCGAGGATCGCGACGTATTCGAGCAGCGCCATGCGGTTGAAAATGATGCTTGGGAAAAAGGTGCCATCGACTTCGACCAGTATTTGCAGCGCACCCTGTTTTTTCAGCCGCGCCCGTTCACGCCGGCTGCCGTAAAACAAGCCATTGAAGCCGGATCGACGCTGCTCCCCGACTCCGCCATGTCGATTCTGGAGGAGCTGCATGCGCGCGCGGAGGTCCGCATGGGCCAGCTAAACAACGAGTCGCGCGAGCTCAATGATATGCGCCTCCAGCGCTTCGGGCTCCGCAAGATTCTGAGCGTTTTTATCTGTTCAGGCTATGTAAACCTGCGCAAGCCCGACCCCGCCATCTACCGGCTCGCGCTGGAAGTGGTGCAGGCCCCTGCAAGCGAAACGATCTTTATCGACGACCGGCAAAAAAATGCCGACGCCGCAAGCGCGCTCGGCATGCGCGGTATCCAGTACACTGGCTCCGCCGCGCTTCGCGCCGAACTGGCCCAACTCGGGCTCCTGTAAGAACAAAGAAAGAGACAACAAACGATGAGCAACAGCGACCAAACCATGACCCCCGATCTTGTCGCGAAAGCGACCCCCAGCGCCGCCAATCGCGTCCCGGCGCCAACCATCGTCGTGATTTTCGGTGCTTCGGGCGACCTGACCAAGAAAAAGCTGCTGCCCGCGCTGTTTCATCTCGAAGCGAGCGGCCTGTTGCCGAAGGAGTTTGCTGTGGTCGGCGTGGCGCGGCGCGATCTGAGCAAGACCTTTGCGCCCGACATGAAGAAGGCCATCATCGACTCCGGCACGGAGGAAAGCGATCCGAAACTCGATGACTTTATCAAGCGGATCACTTATTTCACGACGGACTTCGACAACTCCGACGGCTACGCGCGCTTGAAAGACACCCTGGCGAAGATGGACGGGGAGCAGGGAACCAAGGGCAACCGGCTGTTTTATCTCGCGGTCGCGCCGGAGTACTTCGAGGAGATCGTCGACAAGCTGGGCGAGCAGGGCATGAACAAGCCCGCCGGCGGTGCGACGGTGCGCGTCATCATTGAAAAACCCTTTGGCCACGATCTCGAGTCGGCAAAGGCCTTGAACGACGGCGTCGCCAAGGTTTTCACCGAAGAGCAGACCTATCGCATCGATCACTACCTGGGCAAGGAGACGGTGCAGAACATCCTCGTCTTCCGCTTCGCCAATGCGCTGTTTGAGCCCTTGTGGAACGCCGGGTACATCGACAATGTGCAGATCACAGCGGCTGAGTCGATCGGCATCGAGGGCCGGGGGCCCTTCTACGAGAAGGCCGGCGCATCGCGCGATATTTTGCAGAACCACACGATGGAAATGCTGTCGTTTGTCGCCATGGAGCCGCCCGCTACGTATGAGGCCAAAGGCATTCTCGAGGAGAAAACAAAGCTGTTCAAGGCGATCCAGCCGCTGACCACTGAGAACTCGGCCCGTGGCCAGTACGGCTCCGGCACGGTGAGTGACGGCAAGGGCGGGACCGAGCAGGCCAAGGCCTATCGCGAGGAGGACCGCGTCGACCCGAAGTCGGTGACGGAAACTTTCGCTGCGGTTAAGCTCGAGATCGACACCCCGCGCTGGAAGGGCGTGCCGTTTTACCTGCGCGCCGGCAAGCGCCTGGCCAAGCGCGTGACGGAGATCGTCATTCAGTTCAAGCAGCCCGCGAAGCAGATCTTTACCGAGGCTGCCAAATCCGATCAGGCGGGCCCATGCCAGGGCATCCCCACCAATCTGATTCGCCTCCGCATCCAGCCCGACGAAGGCATCACGTTTGTGTTCGGCAACAAGCTGCCGACGCCGGACACGACGATCTGCCCGGTGCAGTCGACCTTCAAGTACGCTGACGCCTTCGGCAAGTACACCGCAAACGGCTACGAGCGGCTGCTGCTGGACGCGATGCTGGGCGACGCGACGCTGTTTTCGCACCGGGAAGCAGTCGAGGTGGCCTGGGCGCTGTACACGCCGCTGCTCCAAGCCTGGGCTGCGAATGCGCCTGCGGACTTCCCCAACTACGCGAGCGGCACCTGGGGCCCGGAAAGCGCCAACAAGCTGCTGGCGAAAGACAATCACACTTGGCACGCGGTTTAACGCGCCTGAAAGGAATCCGGATCATGGCACAGCACTTACAAGTGACGTACCGCGTGTACGCCGGCCCCGATGAGTTGGCGCACGCCGCGGCCGCGCTGTTTGCCGAGCGCGTGGCGCAGGCGGTTGGCAAGCGCGGTCGCGCGCGGATCGCGATCTCCGGCGGCTCGACCCCGAAGGCGACCTTTGCGCTGCTCGCCCAGGAGCCCTGCGCAGGCAGCATTCCATGGGACAAGGTTGAGCTGTTTTTTGTGGACGAGCGCACCGTCGGTCCCGACGACCCGGACTCAAACTACCGCATGACGCGCGAGTCGCTTCTGTCCAGGGTTTCGGTCAGCCCGGAGCACGTGCACCGCATGGAAGGCGAGCTGGACCCGGAGGAAGCCGCCGCGAAGTACGAAACGCTGATCCGTCGCGAGTTCCGGCTTGAAGGCGCGGAGGTGCCGCGCTTCGATATTGTTTGGCTCGGCATGGGCGATGATGGCCATACGGCCTCGCTGTTTCCGCATACCGAGGGCGCGCATGAGCTGGGGCGCATCGTGTATGCCAACCATGTGCCGCAAAAAGACACCTGGCGCGTCACGCTGACCGCGCCGGTGATCAACGAAGCGCTGGAGGTTGTTTTTCTGATCGCGGGCGACGACAAGGCCGCGCCGCTCGATCGGGTGCTGTATGGCGAGTACGACGTGAATGAAACACCTTCGCAGCTGATCCAGCCGAAAAATGGTTCGCTTCTTTTTCTGCTGGACGAAAAGGCTGCTGCAAAGCTGCCGAAACCGGGCGCGGACGGTGCCGGTCACGTGGAGCTCCTGCGATGATCCTGGCCGGCGACGTAGGTGGTACCAAGGTTGATCTGGCGCTGTACTCCTTTTCGGAAGGGCAGCTGCAGCACGTCCACGACAAGCGCTTTCTGGCGCGACAGTACGCCGGACTCGAAGCGGTCGTGCGCACATTTCTCAATGAAAACGGCAATCCGGAGGTCACGGCCGCGTGCTTCGGCGTACCGGGCCCGGTACGCAACGGCCGTTTAAAGCTGACCAACCTGCCATGGCTGCTGGACGCGCGCGAGCTGGCCCGCGACCTGGACATCGATCACCTGTTCCTGATCAACGATCTTGAAGCCAACGGCTACGGCATCCCCGAGCTGACGCGCGACCAGGTGCTGACGCTTTCCCCCGGCGACACCAGCGCGCTCGGCAACCGCGGACTGCTTTCCGCCGGAACGGGCCTGGGTGAAGCGATACTGATGTGGAACGGCAAGCACCATGTCCCGGTTGCGTCCGAAGGCGGGCACTGTGATTTTGCGCCGCGCAATGAACTGGAGATCGACCTGTTGCGCTACCTGCAGAAAACCCTGGGCGGCCGCGTCTCCTACGAGCGCGTGATCTCCGGTCTCGGTCTCGGCAGCGTGTACAGCTTTCTGCGGGATGAAAAAAAGCTGCCGGAATCCTCCGAGCTGCGCGACCGCATGGCGGCCGAAGACCCGAATGCCGTGATCGGCGAGCTGGGCGAGGCCGGCAAGGACGAGCTGTGCGCGCAAACCCTGGAGATCTTCGTCGGGGTGTATGGAGCCGAGGCCGGCAATCTCGCGCTCAAAACATTGGCTACCGGGGGCATGTTTGTGGGCGGCGGCATCGCTCCCAAAATCCTGAACAAGATGCAGGACGGCACATTTCTGCGCGCATTTACCGACAAGGGCCGCTTGAGCGACCTGCTGGTGCAGACCCCCGTCCACATCATCCTTGAAAGCCGCGCGGCGTTGATGGGCGCGGCGGCCTATGCTGAAGCACGTGCCGCCGAGATCAGCGGCCAGTCGGTACGCATGGCCTCCAACCCGCTCGGCTAGCCGCCGCTGCGTAGCTCACCGGCAGCTCGGCGATTCGGGAAGGGCCCGGCAGCGGGTGCTCGCGAAGAGCCGCCGACGCCGTCCAAGGCTCGATCGGTAGCTCCACCCAGGAGATCTTTAGCTTGCTTGCAACACTTCGCTTTGCTGCCCTGTTCAGCGTCACGCTGGCCGCCCCACAACTGGCCCACGCGCACGCCGTGCTGGTCCATGCCGTCCCATCGGCCCACGGCACGGCCAGGGCCGGCGATCTCCACATCGCGCTGCAGTTCAACTCGCGCATCGACGGCCCGCGCTGCACGATCCTTCTGCTGACACCGGATGGCCGCACCCGGCCGCTGCCCCTCCAACCGCAACAAGCCCCCGACAGCCTTGCCGCCAACGCCCCCGGGCTCCGTCCGGGCGACTACACCCTGCGCTGGCAGGCGCTGGCCGCCGACGGGCACATCACCCGCGGCGAAATCCCCTTCCACATTCAGCCATGAGCATACGCGCGCTCCCACCGGGGAAACACCCGTGATCTGGCTCCTGAAAGACTTCGAGTTTCTCAGCGTCCTGCTTCGTGCCTGTTCGCTTTCGCTCGAGGCATTTGCGCTCGGAGGCGTACTTTTCTTGCTGTTTGCGGGCACGGGCGGCGATGCCGACGGTCCGCTGCGTCGCATGGCCGGCCGTTTCGCACTGCTGCTAGCCCTTTCGCAGGCGGCCCAGCTGGGGCTTTCGATCACCATGCTGATGAGCGGCTCGGGCCTTCCGTTTCGGTCGCTCCTGCCGGCGGCGTTTTTTATCACGGGGGTCACTGGCATCGCGGCCGCCCTGCTGTTGGGGGTGCTGGTGCGCCGCCGTCCGGCCCTGGCGGTGGTTCCCGCCGCAGTGGTTCTTGCGGCGTCGGTTCTTGCGAGTCACGGTGCTTCGCGTCTCGACCACCGCGGCCTGCTCACCTCCTTGACCGCGCTGCATCACCTGGGCACGGCCGGCTGGGTGGGCTCTATGCTGTTTCTGCTGCTTGCCCTGCGCCGGTGCGTCACGCCCGGGCAGTCGCGAACCCTGGCCCGCCGCTATTCCACCATGGCGCTTGTCAGCGTTCCCATGCTGCTGTTTGCCGGCATCGGTCTCAGCTGGTTCTATATCGGCTCGGTCCCCGCGCTGTACGGCACCACCTACGGCATCATGGTGCTGGCCAAGGCGGCGCTGCTGCTGATGATGCTGGGTCTGGGCGCGGGCAACTTCCAGCTTCTTCGCGCCCGGGCCGCGCGCCCGGCGGGGGTGCTGCTGTCGGTCAGCGGCGGGTCACCTTCTGCCCGCCCTGCGGAGGCCGCGACCCCTTTTCTGCTGCGGCTGCGCCGGTTTTCCGAGGCGGAGATCGCCCTCGGCATCACGGCGATCCTGGCCGCCGCTTCGCTGACCTCGCAGCCACCGGCGGTGGACCTCCAGGCCGACCGGCTCACCGCCCATGAGATCGCGCAGCGGCTGCACTGGGAGGCACCGCGGCTTTCCAGCCCGGCATTTGCGCAGCTTGCGACGCCGGGCAGCCTCCGCTCCTCGGTGGAAGCGGCGCAGTACGGCCCCGGCTCGGTCAGCGACAGCAACGACCGAGCCTGGTCTGAGTACAACCACCATTGGGCGGGTTTGATCGTGCTTGGCGCCGCCCTGCTGGCCTTTGTTGCACGGGCGCTGCCCCCGGGGCGCCTGCGCCGGATCGCCGCGAACTGGCCGCTGCTGTTTTTGGGTTTGGCGCTGTTTATTTTGTTGCGCGCCGACCCTGAAAACTGGCCGCTCGGCCCGCGCCCGTTCTGGGCCAGTTTTGCCGCGCCCGACGTGCTGCAGCATCGCTTGTACGCGGTTTTGATCTCGGCGTTTGCCTTTTTCGAATGGTCGGTCGCGACTGGTCGCTGGCGTGCGCCCCGCGCGGCGTATGTATTTCCACTGCTATGCGCCGGCGGCGGCGCGGCCCTGCTGACCCACTCGCATGGCCTGGCCAATGTGAAGGAAGAGATGCTGGCCGAGCTGGCACATACGCCGGTCGCGGTGCTAGGAGCCGCCGCCGGTGTAGGCCGATGGCTGCAGCTGCGCCTGCCCGGCACCCGCGCCGCCGCGCTGGCCGGGCTGTTGTGGCCCTTGTGCCTTGCGCTGGTCGCTCTTGTTCTCCTTGACTACCGCGAATCCTGATACCCTTTCTTTCAAAGTGCCGGCCCGGAACCGCCGCACGGGATCGCTCGTATCAGGGGTTGGGTACCCATCCCCTGCCTGAAAGGCTGACCTATGCGTCGCGTTCTTTTCGCCCTGCTTGTGGCCGTCGCCGCCCTGCCCTTTGTCGCACTTGCCCAGCGTCTTCCCTCCGGGACTACCCCGCAGCACTACACGCTTGCCCTTACGCCTGACCTCAAAACCGCCACCTTTACCGGCGACGAAACGATCGACGTTCTCCAGGCCGCACCTTCCACCACCATCACGCTCAACGCCGTTGAGATCGCCTTTGCGTCGGTCACGGCCGAGGCGCACGGAGTAAACCAGACCGCGCAGGTGGCCCTTGACAAGGAAAAAGAGCAGGCCGTCTTTTCCTTCCCGCAGTTGTTGCCCGCCGGCCCGGTGCGTCTCCATATCCGCTATGCCGGCACCCTCAACGGGCAGCTTCGCGGCTTTTATCTCTCCAAAACCGCCACCCGCAGCTATGCGATCAGCCAGTTTGAGCCGACCGATGCACGGCGCGCGTTTCCGTCCTTTGACGAGCCGGCCCTGAAGGCCACTTTTGACGTGAGCCTGACCGTGGACACGGGCGACACCGCCATCTCCAACACCAACTCGATCTCGGACCAGCCGGCCGGCGCGGGCAAGCACACGCTTCATTTCGCGACCACGCCCAGGATGTCTACCTACCTTGTCGCCTTTCTGGTCGGCGATTTCCAGTGCACAAGCGGCGAGTCCGACGGGGTGCCGATCCGCGGCTGCGCCACGCCCGGCAAGGTGACGCTGACGCCCTACGCCGTCAAGGCCGCCGAGTTCGTGCTGCACTACTACGACACCTACTTCGGCATCAAGTACCCCATGCCCAAGCTCGACATGGTCGCCATCCCCGATTTCGAGGCCGGGGCCATGGAGAACTTCGGCGCGATCACCTACCGGGAAACCGCCATGTTGATCGATGAGCAGCATGCATCCGTTGAGGCCCGGCAGGAGGTCGCCGGGGTGGTCGCTCACGAGATGGCTCACCAGTGGTTCGGCGATATGGTGACCATGCAGTGGTGGAACAACCTGTGGCTTAACGAGGGTTTCGCCACTTGGATGTCCAGCAAGCCGGTCGCGGCCTGGCACCCCGAGTGGCACATCCCCGAGCAGCAGGCGGCAGAGCTGAACGCGACTCTGAACCTCGATGCCCAGGGCATCACCCGCGCCATTCGCGCCGAAGCCAACACGCCCGACCAGATCAACGAGATGTTCGACGGCATCACCTACCAGAAGGGCGGCGCGATTCTGGGCATGGTGGAAAGCTACCTGGGCGAAGAGCAGTTCCGCAAAGGCGTCCATAACTACCTGGCGGCTCACCTGTTTGCCAACGCCACGGCCGAGGACTTTTGGAACGCGCAAACAGCGGCCAGCGGCAAGCCGGTCGACCGGATCATGGAAAGCTTTATCGGCCAGCCCGGCGTGCCCCTGCTCCGGTTTGCCCAGCCCGTGGGCGGCACGGTGGCCACCACCCAGGCGCGCTTTTTTCTGAGCCCGTCGGCGGCGCGCGCCCACGCCGGCGACAAACCCCAGTTCTGGACCGTGCCCGTCTGCTTCAAGGGCACCGGGGCCGCCTCTGCCACGGCACAGGACTGCCCCCTGCTGTTCGCTGCCGGCGGCACGCTCGCCGTTCCGCCTTCGCCCTTGTTTTTCGCCGACTCGCGCGGGCAGGGCTACTACCGCAGCCAATATCCCGCGGCCATCCAGTCGCGCCTCGCAGCCGGGGTTGAGTCTTCCCTGAGTCCGGTCGAGCGCATCGCGCTGCTGGGCGACCAGTGGGCGCAGGTTCGCGCCGGCGGCATCAGCGTCGCCGGCTCGCTCGACCTGGCTGAGGCTACCCATGCCGACCCGAGCCCCGAGGTGCTGCGCACCGTTGCCGGCCAGCTCGGTACGGTCGAATCGCGCCTGCTGACCACGCCTGAAGAACACCGGCAGTTCGCGGACTGGGTGCGCCGCACCTACAAGCCGGAGCTCACAAAGCTCGGGCCCCCGGCCGCCGGCGACAGCCCTGACAAGTCCGAGCTGCGGGCCGTCCTGTTTTCGCTTGTCGGCTCGGAAGGCCGCGACCCGGAAACCATCGCCGAGGCGCACCGCCTGACCCTCCAAGCGCTGGATCACCCGGACTCTGTCAACCCGTCCATCGAGCGCGCCGCCTTTTCGCTTGCTGCCGCCCATGGCGACGCCGCCCTGTTTGACCGCATGGAGGCCGCCTCGCAGAACGACACGAACCCGCAGCGCTCCGAAGGCGAACTGGCCCTGCTTGCTTCCTTTGAGTCGCCCGCTCTTACCGATCGCGCGATGGACTACGCCGCTTCCGGCAAGGTTCGCAACCAGGATTCACTCTTTCTGTTTGCCAGCGCGCTCGGCAACCCGTCGACCCACGATGCGGCTTGGCAGTTTCTCCAGGGCCACTGGCCGGCTGTGTCGGCGCAGCTGACCGAGATGAACGGCAGCTACATAGTGCGCGCTGCCGGCTCCTTCTGTACCGAGGAGAAGGCAAGGAAAGTCCAGGACTTCTTTACCGCGCACCCGGTCCACGCTTCCGCGCTGGGTCTCCAGGTCGCCGAAGCGCAGATTGGAGACTGTGTGGAGTTTCGAAAAGCGCAGGGCGGCAACGCGCAAAGCTGGCTCGAGCGGCACAGCCGGTAAGCGCGGT
>CAXTWU010000086.1:0-5721 GCA_964248025.1 uncultured Acidobacteriaceae bacterium
AGGATGTGTGCTCGACCAGCGGCCTCGCGGTGAGCTCGTGCGCTTCGGGCACGGTCGCTTTCGGAACACAGATCAGCGACGCGGCGCTGGACGACGCGAATGGAGCGATCCCGCAGGCCGACTACAACCTGGCGCTCGCAGCCGTGCCGTCGCAGCAGGACACACTGTTGTTTGCCGGCACCCAGGACCTTTTCCGGTGTTCGCTGGCCAACAGCTGCCAATGGCGCAATACCACCAACGTGCAAACCTGCGCGTCGGCGCAGGTAGCTCCTTCCACCCATGCGATGGAAGGCACTTACGGCGCGAATGGGGTGCTTTTCTTCGGCAATGACGGTGGGCTTTGGCGAACGACCGACGGTCTGGCGCAAACAGGTCCGGTATGCGCCGCGAGCGATGCGTCGCACTTCGACAACCTGAATGGGGGCATCGGCTCGCTCGCCGAGATCAGCCACCTGGCTGTAAGCCCGGCGAATGGGTCGCTGGTGCTGGCAGGCATGGGCCAGTTCGGCATTGTGGCAAGCGAAAATGCCGCGGCCCAGGGCGGCACCGGTGCTTGGCAGCAGCTGCTGACCGGTGAGGGCAGCCTGGTGGCGATCGACCCGGTGACCCCGGGGAACTGGTACGCGGACGCCGGGGCCGGCCTCGCCATCTTCCCCTGCGGGAACGGCGGCAACTGCAATGCCGCGGGCTTCGGCACGAGCCCGTCCATCGGGCGGTCGCAGGTCGCAGACGACACAGACGACATTGTCACCAATGGCTACGACCCGGCACCGTGGATCCTGGATCCAGGAAACCCGGCCAACATCCTGGTCGGTACCTGTCGCATGTGGCTGGGGCCGGCGACCGGCGGTTGGACCGGCAGCAACCTGCTGAGCGGGATGCTCGACGGCAATGCGGAGCCCTTTTGCAATGGCAACGGCCTGCTGCGATCGGTAGGTGCTGGCGGCAGCTACAACGGGATTGGGGAGCAGATGTACGCCGGTATGGCGGGTCGCGACGACGGCGGCCGCTCGGTGCCGGGGCACTTGTACGGGGCTACCGTGCCGCAGTCCGGCGGCAAGCTCGCCTGGGCCGACCTGTGGCGCAATCCCGTCACCAATGTGCCCTTCAGCACACAATTCAATCCAAGCGGCTACGCGATCTCGTCCCTGGCGGTGGACCCGCACGACACAACCGGACGCACGGTGTACGCGGGGATCGCCGGCTTTCCTACGGGGACCGAAGCTGTGCTGTACGGCTCGACTGACGGGGGCGCGCACTGGGCAAACCTGACCAACTCGCTGCCGTTTGCGCCGGTCAACAGCGTGGTGGTGGACCCGAACAATGGCGGCTACGTCTACGTCGCGGGCGACTTCGGGGTGTATGTCGCGACGGACATCACCAAGTGTTATGGGACCGGGCAGAACTTTCAGAACTGCTGGACCGAACTGGGCTCCGGCCTGCCCAATGCTCCCGTAACGGACCTGAAGGTATACAGCTCGGGGACGACAACCGTGCTGGAAGCGGCGACCTACGGCCGCGGCATCTGGACCCTGGGGCTGACCACCAACCCGCTGACCCCTCAGGCGGCGCTGTCACCGGCGAGCTACAGCTTTCCCGCTGGGGCCGTCGGGTCGCCCGACCCCGCTGTCCCATTCACGTTGAGCAACACGGGCTCAGTGGCGCTGGCCATCGCGCAGATCGTGGCGGGACCTACGACGGACTACACGCAGACCAACAACTGCGGCGCGTCGCTGGCGGCGGGGGCGAACTGCACGATCCAGGTCACCTTCAATCCGGGCGGCACCGGCGACCGCACCGGGTCACTGACCGTGCGCGCCAACACGCAGGGTGGAACATTGTCCTCGACGCTTGACGGAACAGGTCTGGTGCCGGGGGCGTTGTCGGTCAGCCCGGCCTCTGTCGCTTTTCCGGCGACCACCATCGGCACAAGCGCCACGACCCTCAACGTGACGCTCAAGAACACAGGCGGTGCACCGCTCACCCTGGGCGCCCCGGCAGTTTCGGGGACCAACAGCGGTGACTTCAACCTGCCGACAGGCAGTACCTGCGGCAGTACACTGGCCGCCGGTGCGAGTTGTACCGTGCCGGTCGGCTTTAGCCCCACAGGCAGTAGCGGAGGCACCCGGACCGCCCAGCTCGCCATCGTGTCGTCGGACCCCGCGAGCCCCGCCGTTGTGAGCCTGAGTGGGAATGCGGTTACCCCGGCGTCCTTGTCCGTGACGCCGGGCTCGCTTGCCTTTTCCAGCACGACGGTCGGCACGACCTCTCCTGGGCAAACCATAACGGTCAGCAATTCCGGCGAGACAGCAGCCCAGCTTGGAACGCCGGCCATGTCGACGGGTGACTACTCCTTTACCACCAACTGCGGCGCGATTCTCGCCCCGAATGGAAGCTGCACCATTCAAGTGACCTTCACACCAGCGAGCACGGGAAGCCGCGGCGGCCTGCTGACACTGCCTTCGCCGGGCACCGCGGGCAGCCCGTTTACCGTCAGCCTGAACGGGACGGGGCTCGCAGCCGCCAGCCTTTCGCTTTCACCGGGGTCTCTGGTGTTTTCCGCGCAGACACAGGGGACCACGTCTGCCGCGCAAATCGTTACCGTCGCCAATGCCGCGGGAGGCATCGCCGCGCAGCTGGGCGTACCTGCGGCAAGCGGCGACTATGCCGTGGCCGGCAACAACTGCCCCGCGTCGCTGCCCGCCTCGCAATCCTGCACGCTTTCCGTCACCTTTACGCCGACCGTGGCCGGGATGAGCAATGGCGTCCTTTCCGTTCCGTATAGCGGCAGCCCGGCAGCCACGGCATCACTCTCCGGCACCGGCGCTGCGCCGGGGGCGCTTACGTTCAATCCTTCCCCGGCTTCTTTTCCGACAACGGCGGACAACGCGACCTCCGTTGCCATCGCCATCCAGGTGACCAACTCCGGGGGCAGTCCTGCTGCCATTGCCTCTGTCACGACCAGCGGGCCCTTTGCGGTGCCAGGCAGTAACTGCCCGGTTGCGCCAGCCACCCTCTCGGTCAACGGCACCTGCACGCTGAACGTCACGTTTACGCCGCCCGGGACCGGCAGCTACACGGGCTCAGCGGTCTTGAGCGGCAGCTTCGGCAACTCGCCTGCCTCCGTCCCATTGAGTGGCCAGGGTGCGGCGCCCCCGGCAGCAACGCTTACGCCCGGCTCGCTTTCCTTTCCGGACACGGTGCAGGGGTCGGCATCCGCCACACAAAACCTGACGGTGACCAGCACGGGCGGCGTCGCCGTCACGCTGGGTGCTCCGTCCGTGAGTACGGCGGAGTACCAGGTCGCCGGCAACAATTGCCCGCCCTCGCTGGCGCCGAACGCGACCTGCACCATTGCCGTGTTGTTCCATCCCAATGGCACCGGAACGCGGCCGGCCGCGATATTCTCGCTGCCCGGCAACATGGCCGGGGGCGCCGTTATGGCGAACCTGAGCGGCAACGGGTTGCCGCCCGGAGCGATCGCGCTTTCCCCGGCAAGCCTCAACTTCGGCCCTCAGTTCACCCATACCGCGAGCGCGGCGCAGCCTGTCACAGTTACCAATACTGGGGGCGCGCCGGTCGCGCTCGGCAATCCAGCGATCACCGGGGACTACACCGTTGCGGGCTCGTGCCCGGGAACCCTGAATGCCGGGGATACCTGCACGCTTTCCGTGACGTTTCAGCCATCGACGACGGGTAACCGCCCCGGCCAGCTTACCGTGCCGTGGGGCACGGGCAGCTCAAGCGTGGCAACCCTGGATGGCACGGGAACCACACCGGGTCAGCTTGTTTTCTCGCCCACTTCGATCTCTTTCAACGCGACCGCGACCGGCGGCAATGCGACGAGCTCCGCCACGGTAACGAACCAGGGCGGCACCTCGGTCCAGTTTTCAGCGATCACCATCACGGGCGAGACCGGCGACTTCGCCGTTGGGCCGGGCAGCAGCTGCACCCCTTCGACGCAACTGGCAGCCGGCGGCGGCTCCTGTACCCTCAGCGTGGTGTTTTCCCCGACCACCACCGGCAGCCGCACCGGGGTGCTTACGATCACCAACAATGGTGCGCCGGCCAGTGCGTCAGAACCGCTAAGCGGCACCGGGGTTCTTCCCGGTAGCGTCGCGTTCTCGCCGGCAAGCGTCAACTTCGGCGCCGTGGTGCTCAACGCCTCGGCTACACAGGCGTTTACAGCCACAAACAGCGGTGGGCTGGCGGTGTCACTTGGGACACCGTTGGTCAGCGGCGCAGGCTTCCGTCTTGGTGGGAACGGTTGCGGCGCGACGTTAAGCGCAGGGGGCAGTTGCACGATCCAGGTGATCTTTTCCCCTGCAGCGACTGGAGATTTCCCCGGGAGCCTGACCCTGCCATGGGGCAGCGGCAACTCTGCCACTGCCGGGCTCGACGGCACGGGAGTCACGCCCGGCGCTTTGTCATTCACGCCGGACCCGGTCGTTTTCGGCGCGACTGTCATCCATGGCACAGCAACACAGTCCGTCACGGTGCAGAACTCCGGCGGGGCGACCGTGCAGCTTGGGCCTGTTACCGCATCGAGCGGCTTTGCGGTGACGAACACGTGCCCGGGGGCGCTCGCTCCCAACGCCAGCTGCCCCTTGCAGGTTTCCTTCATGCCCACGACGACCGGTGCTGTGCCGGGCCTGCTTACAGTCACAAGCGCGAATGGCGATAGCAGCTGGTCCGACCCCTTGAGCGGCACCGGCGTCCAGCCCGGCTCGTTGACGGTTTCGCCCCCATCGCTCTTTTACGGCGCGACCGTGACGGGATCCTCGAGCGCTTCTCAGACCGCCACCTTCCACAATCCTGGCGGTGCCGCGGTGGCGCTCATTCCCCCGCAGCTTTCCTCAGCCGACTACACGATCACGATGAACAGTTGTGGGACGACACTGGGGGCAGGGCAGTCGTGCAATGTTGGTGTGGCTTTCACCCCCGGCGCCGCCGGCGACCGCCCCGCGGCCCTAACGCTGGCGAGCAGCGCAAGCGGCGGCCCGTCGGCAACCGTTGCGCTCGACGGCGCCGGTCTCCGTCCCGCTTTCCTTGCGTTTTCGCCGCCCTCGCTTGCCTTTGGCGGCGTGTTTGAGCGCTCCGTTCCTCCCGCGCAAACGCTCACGCTCCTCAACAGCGGCGATGTGCCGACCAGCCTCGGCAGCGCTACGCTGTTGGGGCAGTACACGGTCAGCTCGAACAGTTGTGTCGGCAGCCTTGGCGCGGGGAAAACCTGCCAGATCGGCATCAAGTTTCAGCCGGTCACGACCGGAGCCCAGCCGGGTTCACTTTCCATTGCGAGTGCCACCGGTACGCCCAGCGCCACGGCTTCGCTCAGCGGCACCGGCCTGGCGCTGGAGCTGTCGCCGGCCGCTGTCGCGTTCACGCCGTCGCTGGCCATCGGCACCGCCTCCGCCCCGGTCGCCATCGCCATTGAAAACCTCGGCACTACGCCGATGACCCTGCAACTGACACTTGGCGGCAGTGACTTTTCGCTCGGCAAGTCTTCCTGTGGTCTGCCGGCCGCGATGACCCTGCCGCCTGACTCCAGCTGCGCTGTTTCCGTCACGTTTACTCCTTCGGCCAGCGGACTTCGCACGGGGACGCTGGTCGTCTCGGGCGGCGGTGAAACCCAAACCGCGCAGTTGTCCGGCAACGGGTTATCCCCGGCGACCGACACGCTTTCGCCCTCTACGCTGCTGTTTCCGCTCACGGTGGCCGGCA
>CAXTWU010000086.1:5821-9122 GCA_964248025.1 uncultured Acidobacteriaceae bacterium
GCGACCGACACGCTTTCGCCCTCTACGCTGCTGTTTCCGCTCACGGTGGCCGGCAAAGCTTCCGCCCCGCAGGCCGTCACTCTCACCAACTCGGGCGACGCGACCCTGGAGCGGATTTCAACCGCCGTTACGGGCAATTTCGTCGTCACCAACAACTGCGGGGACAGCCTCGGTGGCCATCAGTCCTGCTCCCTCGCTGTTTCCTTCACGCCGAGCGACGTCGGGCCGGTGAGCGGAACTCTGTCGATTGCCGACGCTCAGCGTACCCAGTCCGTTGGCCTGTCGGGCCAGGGAGCACCGCCTCCGCAGGCCGCGGCGCTGCCGGTCAGCCTGGACTTCGGCCCTTATGCCATCGGCATGGCTGCCCCCGCGCAGACCGTCACCATCAGCAACCTGGGCAAGACCCCTCTGGACCATCTCGCCTTCACCACGACCGAAGCGGACTTCACGATCGGGCCGGCCGCAGGGTCCCTTCCTTGCGGCTATTCGCTCGCCGCCGGCGCGAGCTGCCAGCTTGCGGTCGCGTTTACTCCCGGAGCCATCGGCAGCCGGCAAGCCACTTTGTCGATCAACAGCCCCGCCCTGGCGTCGCCTTTGGTGGTGGGCCTGACCGGCTCGGGCGAGGACTATCAGCTTTCCCCATACGGCAGCACCACGGTCGTGCTCACCAGCGGGCAAACCGCTACCTATCGATTCGCACTGACGCCGACCGCGGACTCGGCCGGCAGCATCCAGCTCAGCTGCTCCGGCGCGCCGCTCCACTCGGTTTGCACCGTCAATCCCACAACGGTCCAGGTGGGCCAGGGCGTTTCCGGCTCGATCCAGCTCACGGTTGCGACCGGCACCACGCAAGCCTCGGTCGAGGTTTCGCCGTTCCGCCGATGGTGGCCCGCCGGGTCCATGCTGGCGCTTTTGTGCCCGGTGTTTCTGCGGCGCCGAGAGGCCCGGCGGCGCCTTCTGGTGCTGTTGATCGCGGCGGCGTTGGTGGTTGCGCCGCTCGGCTGCGGCGTCCACGCGAGCGGTGTCAACAGCGCGAGCAATGGTGCCGGAACAGGCGGCGGAACAAGCGGCAGTTCAGGCAGTGGTTCAGGCAGCGGGCTTACACCGCGCGGCACTTATACGCTGACCCTGACCGCAAGCTACCCGGGCACGCAACGAACCACCACAGTCACCCTGATCGTTGAATAGGGCGAGAATCGAGAGATCAGCCGAAGGCAGCCCTCCCCGCGAGCGATCGATGCATCTTGCTCAGGAAACACCTCGCTATACTGCTTGAAAGCCAAGAGGGCATTTCCCCGATGACCGAACCCACCCCCCCGCCGGCCGCCCGCGTTTCGCCCCCCGCGATTGAGCACGTCGCCGCTCTGGCATCGCTCGCGCTCCCCCCCGAGGAACTCGACCGCCTCGGACTGGACCTCAGCAGCATCCTGGGCTATGTTGCCGAGCTGGACACGCTGGACACGACGGGCATTGCTCCGCTGACGCATGTGTCGGAGCTTGCGCCATCAAACACCTCCGAACCCAGCCAGCCTGTGCAGCAGGAGACCGTCTCCCTGCGCCTCGACGAGCCGCGCCCGTCGCTCGAACGCCCTTTGGTGATGGAGCAGGCACCGGCCACGGACGGCGCGTTTTTCAAAGTGCCCAAGGTGATTGAACGCTGACAAATGAGTGAACCGGTTCGAGTGCGACTCGGCACCAGCGTGGAACACGGCGAACTGCGTGCGGCGAGATGAGTCTGCCGGTACATGGCGCTGGGCACAGCTCGGCGGCCCGTGCGAGGGGGCGCGAAAAATGCACCAGGAAAGACCAACATCATGACTGAACCGATGCTGACCGCTGCCCCACGTATCCCCGGCCCCAACGGGCCCGATAACACGCTGACGATCCCGCACCTGCGTACAGCGATTGCGACCGGCGCGGCTTCCGCCCGCTCAATCGCGGAACAGTGTTTCCACACCATCGAGGAGCGCGACCCCGGGATCCATGCCTTTCTCTCACTGGCCCGCGAGCGAGCCCTGACGCAGGCAGCCCGCATCGACGGCCTGGCTGCTGCCGGGGACCCTTTACCGCCGCTGGCCGGCATCCCGGTCGGCATCAAGGACGCGCTCACCGTTGCCGGCCTGCCCGCCACTGCCGGTTCGCGGATTCTCGAGCACTACATCGCCCCTTACACCGCGACCGCAGTCGAGCGCCTGGAGGCCGCTGGGGCCGTCACGCTCGGCAAGCTCAATTGCGACGAGTTCGCCATGGGCTCGTCGAACGAAAACTCCGCCTATGGGCCCACGCGCAACCCGCATGCGCCCGATCACGTGCCCGGCGGCTCGTCCGGCGGTTCGGCGGCAGCGGTGGCGGCCGGCATGGCGGTTGCCACGCTCGGCACCGACACCGGCGGCTCCATCCGCCAGCCAGCCTCGTTTTGCGGCGTCGTGGGGCTGCTGCCCACCTACGGCCGTGTTTCGCGCTACGGCCTGATCGCGTTTGCCTCCTCTCTGGACCGCGTGGGTCCGTTGACCAATTCTGTCCGCGACGCGGCGACGGTGCTGGGCGTTGTCGCCGGGCACGACCCCAAAGACGCGACCTCCTCCACCCGGCCTGTGCCCGATTACTGCGGGGAGCTCGAGCGGGAAGAAGGCATCCATGGCCTGCGCATCGGCGTGCCGAAGGAGTATTTCAGCGATGGGCTCGACCCCGAGGTCCGCGACAAGGTGGAGCGCGCCATCGACGGACTGCGCGAGGCCGGGGCCGAGATCAAGGCGATTTCGCTACCGCACACCCGCTATGCCGTGCCCGCTTACTACCTGATCGCGACCGCCGAGGCCAGCTCCAACCTGGCCCGGTTCGACGGCGTGCGTTACGGCTACCGCGCCCCCCACGCCGCCTCGCTCGCCGGCATGTACCGCGAGTCGCGGGATGGCGGGTTCGGCGCGGAGGTCAAGCGACGCATCCTGCTCGGAACCTACGCGCTTTCGGCCGGCTACTACGATGCCTTTTACAAGAAAGCTCAGCAGGTGCGTCGGTTGCTGGCGCAGGATTTTCTCCAGGTTTTCGGTTCGGAGGTCGATGCCATCGTGTGCCCCGTCGCCCCGACTCCCGCCTTCAAGCTGGGCGAAAAGACCGACGACCCGCTGGCCATGTACCTGGCCGACATTTACACGGTTACGCCGTCGCTGGCCGGTATCTGCGGGCTGTCGGTCCCGGCCGGCTGCTCAGCCGCGGGCCTGCCGGTCGGCGTACAGGTGCTGGCGGCGCACTTTGATGAAGCGACGCTGTTCCGGGTCGGCGAGGCCATCGAGCGGGGGTA
>CAXTWU010000087.1:0-5618 GCA_964248025.1 uncultured Acidobacteriaceae bacterium
TCGAGCTCGACGAGTCGCAGGTGTTCCGCACCGACGGACCGGTCAACCTTTCGCGGCTGATGACACTGTACAGCGAGATCGACCGCCCCGACCTGAAGTTTGCACCATTCACTGGCCGCGAGTTGCGACTCCATCGCAAATCGGTCGACCTGTTCGACGAATTACGCCACCATGACATCCTGCTTCACCACCCGTACGACTCCTACGAAGCAGTGGTCGGCTTTATCGAGGCCGCCGCAGCCGACCCTGCTGTCGCCTCCATGAAGCAGACGCTCTACCGGACCAGCGACGACTCGCCGATCTTTCGCGCGCTCACCGAAGCCGCGCAGACCAAGGAAGTCACGGTCGTTGTCGAGCTGACGGCGCGCTTCGACGAGGCCTCCAACATCCGCTGGGCGCGCAACCTGGAGGACGCCGGCGTACAGGTCTTCCACGGCATCGTCGGCCTGAAAACCCACTGCAAGCTGGCGCTTGTGGTTCGCCACGACCCCGACGGCGTAATGCGCCGCTACGCCCACCTGGGCACCGGCAACTACAACCCCGTCACCTCGCGCTTCTACACCGACATCAGCTTTCTTACCTCGGACCCCGCCATCACCGCCAACGTGCATGCCGTCTTTAATTACCTGACGGCGCACTCCGAGTCCGACGACTACGCGCCCCTGCTGGTCGCGCCGCTCACGCTGGCCGAAAGCACGATCCGTCTGATCCAGCGAGAAACCGAGCACGCCCGCGCCGGGCGTCCGGCCCGCATCGTCGCCAAAATGAACTCGCTGCTCGAGCAAAGCGTGATCGAGGCTCTCTACGCCGCATCGCAGGCCGGCGTCGAGATCGACCTGATCGTGCGCGGCATCTGCTCGCTCCGGCCTGGGCTGCCGGGAGTGAGCGAGCGCATCCGCGTCCGCTCGGTCGTCGGCCGCTTTCTGGAGCACTCGCGCATCTTCTATTTCGCCAACCATGGCGCCGAGGAGATCTTCTGCGGCTCAGCGGACTGGATGCCGCGGAACCTGTTTGAGCGGTGCGAGGTGACCTTTCCCATCCGGGACCCGGGGCTGCGCACCCGCCTTCGCTCCGAGATCCTGGCTGCCTACCTGGCCGACACCGATAAAACTCGTCTGCTGCGGCCCGACGGTACCTACGGCATGCTGCGCGATACGGTTGAAGGCGAGAAAATGCCGCCATTCAACGCGCAGCAGTTCTTTATGGATGTCGCGGACGGCAGGGAGTCGGCGGCCGCGATTCCCCATGACGGACTGGAACTGGTCGCGCCGCCGATCGCCGTGCAAACCGCCCCGGAAGACGACCCGAACTCCATCACTGTTCCGGCCACCGTGGTGGAAGGGAAACAAGCTACCCGTCGCAAGCGGCTCAAAGAGGAGCGCGCGAAACTGTAAGTCGCTGACTCGATTCGGCCGGACTTGCAGCACCAGTACTTGCGCCCTCCAGCTTGGACCACCCATCGTCCCGTGCTACCCTCAACCCAATCCACTCAAGAGAGCTGTCACTTTATGCGCATATTATTGACCGGTGCCGCCGGCTTCCTGGGATCTCACCTTGCGGATCGCTTTCTGGCCGACGGGCACACGGTGCTGGGCGTCGACAACCTGTGCACCGGCAATCACGCCAACCTGGACCACCTGGCGCACGAGCCCCGCTTCTCCCTTGAAGAGCACGACATCTGCAAGCCGTTCGATTTCGGTCCTGTGGACTACGTGTACAACTTTGCGTCTCCGGCCAGTCCGCTCAACTACCACCGGCTCGGCATCGAAACCCTCGATGTCGGCTCAAGCGGTACCCGCAACGCGCTGGAAGTCGCCAAAAAATACAACGCCGGATTCCTCCATGCCTCCACCTCCGAGTGCTACGGCGACCCGCAGGTGCACCCGCAGACCGAGGAGTATTGGGGCCACGTCAACCCGATCGGGCCGCGCTCGGTTTACGATGAAGCCAAGCGCTTTTCCGAGGCCCTGGTCACCGCCTACCGCCGCTACTACGGAACGAACACTCACCTGGTGCGCATTTTTAACACTTACGGCCCGCGGCTCGGCCGCGACGATGGCCGCGTCATCTCGAACCTGCTGGTGCAGGCGTTGCGAGGCGCGCCCATGACGGTCTACGGCGACGGCTCGCAGACCCGCTCTTTCTGCTACGTGTCTGATGAGGTCGACGGCATTGTCCGGCTCGCAGCTTCAAGCGAGCACACTCCCGTCAACATCGGCAACCCGACGGAGTGGACGATCCTGGAGTGTGCCGAAACCATTCGTCGCGTCACGGGATCCCACTCGGAGATCGTGTTTGAGCCGCTGCCGCAGGATGACCCGCTCCAGCGCAAACCCGATATATCGAAAGCCAAACGACTGCTCGGCTGGGAGCCGAAGATCAGCCTGGAAGAGGGCTTGAAGCTCTCGATGGAGTACTTCCGCTCCACACTGGAGCAGCCTGTCGGCGCCGCACACTAGCCGGGTCAGCCAAACAGGAGAGGCGCTTCCGTGCTGGAAAGCGCCTCTCCTGTTTGCGTCATACGGAGTAGCCAAGGCGCAACGTTCTAAACTAAATGACGCCCGCCAAGCCTAACAGCTCGATCACCTGGCGCGCCGGGTATCGCATACGCACCCTGCTTGCTGGTACCAGCGCCCGATTACAGCCGACCACGAGCGTAGGACAGTTGATACCTGGCTCGCAGCGTGGTGCCAGAGCGCTTTGAAGGGGTCTAGTGTAAACTGCAACATTACCGCAGAAGGCTGGAGATGTTCACACGGGCAAATCGATACAGCCAGTATAAAGCTGCGATCGATGCCAGAAGTCCCATCGATCCAAGCGCACCTGCTATACGCGAGCAAAAAGCCCTGCGCCAACGCAGGTGCGGCGACTTACGGACTATTTCGGACGAAAGCTTCAGATACTCCGGTGATTGCTGTTCGCCCCGGGCCGATGCTTGGCGTATCAATTTGTTCAATAGTGAAAGCACCCGCATGCCGGAGTAGTACCCACATATCGCGATGGCTCCCCGTATCGCAATCCACTGCGCTAGCAGACACAAAGCTAATCCGCAAATCAAAAACTTCCAAGCCGCCGCTAAGTATCCGATTTCGCCGTCCCCGGCGAAGCGATCATGTAAAGCCCCAACTGCGGTAAATGAAGCCGCTAGAATTGCGGCATCCAGAACAACCAGCTTTTCCCAGAAGGCAACCTGCATCTTGACGAAATCAACTGAGGGTTCGGGGTTGGTGTAGATATCACCCACCGCCTCCAAAGGATTTAGTGGGTCGCTCATGCCGGGAGTGTACTACTCATAAGAATGAGGTTAGCGTGGAGCGCGATACCCGCTACCAGCCGAGACGACGGCACCCCGCTCACCCCCGATCTACCGCCGGGCGTTGAGGTCCGTCGCGGAACGCTCACAACATTGACGTGCGATGCGACGCCGAGCAGCAGCACAGTTACCGCCACTCTGGCGCCTGATGACGCACCCGGGGCTAAACCGCTAACGCTGATCGGCGATCGCCACCATTTGATGGTCGGATTTTCCGACTCGTTTTGGTGGGGCGAGGACCACTACACGCCTTGCTACCATCTTTCGGCACACCCGGCCGTAGCTGCTTATAAGACCGGAACCAACGACTTGGTCGACCTAGAAGTGCGGGATGATTTCCCTGTGATGGCCAGCGCGGTAGCGCCACCGACCGCGCAGCCGGCAAGCAGCGTTAAAGTGGCTGAAACTCCACCGACAACGACCCCGGCCGCCCACTGACGCGAAGCCCTTCAAGCGAAGCTACCCGGTAATCCGCCATGGCAAGCTCCTCGGCTCCGTGCGAAAACAAGGTCGCCAGCACGGTGCAACCTGCGGCCTTGCCCGCTCGGCAGCCCGCCGGGGCGTCCTCGATCACCAGGCACTGCTCCGGCGCGAAACCGAGCAGCGCGGCCCCACGCAGGTACGGCTCCGGGTGCGGCTTGCCGTGCTCGACCATATCTGCGGTGATGAAGCGCTCCGGCGGACGGAGGCCCACATGCCCTATCCGCACCCGCGCCAACCGTTCAGTGGCCGACGTGCACACCGTCCAGCCACCCTCAGGCAGCGACACCAGCAGCTCCGGCACGCCGGGCAGGACTTCCAGACCTTCGGTGTCGTCAATCTCGATCTGCTCGATCAGCGCCAGTTCTTCCTGGTCATGGAGGTCGGGCCGCAGCAGCCGGATCGTTTCGATCGCGCGTTTGCCGTGCGCGGCATGGATCGCCCTGGCGCCGTCCACCCCGCGCATCGCGCCCCACTTCGTCCACGAGCGCTCGACCGAGCCCAACGACGAAACCAGGATGCCGTCCATGTCGAACAAAATGCCGGCTACCTGCAGCTCGATCATCTCGCCCGCGCTCAGGCGCTCAACCCCGCGAACCACTCCTTCATGCGCCTGGCTCCTTCATCCACTGCTTCGTGCGACACGGCATACGACAAACGAATGTGATCGCCGGTGCCGAAGGCCTCGCCCGGCACCGTAACCACGCCGGCCTCGTTCAGCAGGCGCTTGGCAAGCTCCATCGCCGAGGCCGGTCCACCCGGCTTGCCGAGATAGGCCGACACATTCGGGTACACATAGAACGCACCTTGCGGACGTGTGCACGTCAGCCCCGGAATCTCCGCAAGCCCGGCAAGGATGCGGTCGCGCAGCTTCAGGTAGTCGGCCCGCATCTCGGCCACGCACTCCTGCGAGCTGGTCAGCGCGACGACCGATGCTTTCTGCACAAACGTCGCGGCGTTGGAGGTGGACTGCGACTGCAGCTTGCCCATGGCCGCGATGATCGGTTTCGGCCCCAGTGCGAAACCCGCGCGCCAGCCTGTCATGGCGTAGGTTTTCGAGAGCGAGCCCATCACCAGCACGTGCTCTTTCGCTTCCGCCACCTGGGCACCCGACACCATCTCGCCTTCGTATTGCAGGTAGACATAGCACTCGTCGGTGAGGACGTAGATACCGCGCGCATGCGCCATGCGAATGATTGCGAACAGGTCGTCTTTCGCGATCACCGAGCCGGCCGGGTTCGACGGCGTGTTCAAAATGATGGCCTTGGTGCGCGGCGTGATCTTCGCCTCCACCGCTTCAACGGTCACGCGAAAGTTGTCGGCCTCGCTGGTTTCAAGAAACACGGGCACGCCGCCCGCGTACTGCACGATGTCCTTGTACGAAACCCAGTAGGGCGCGGGCACGATCACCTCTTCGCCGTGGTCGACCAGCACTTCCATCGCATTGAAGATCGCGAGCTTGCCGCCGGTTGTAAACACGGTTTCTTCCGGCGTGTAGCTCGTCCCGAAGTCCGCCGCATGCCGCTCGACGATCGCCTTCCGCACGTCGGGGATTCCAGGCACGGCCGTGTACCGCGTGAAGTTGCCCTCGATCGCCGCGATGGCCGCGTCCTTGATGTGACGCGGGGTCGCGAAGTGCGGCTCGCCCGCGCCGAAGTCCACCAGGCTGACGCCTTCGGCCCGCAGCCGCGCCGCCTCGGCCGTCACGGCCATGGTTGCGGACACTTCAATCCGGTTGATGCGGTCGGAAAACAGCTTTTTGCCGGTGGCGGCGGGGCCAGGTGCAGTCGCGGTTGCGCTCATACGCTCTAGTTTTTCAGATTTT
>CAXTWU010000087.1:5718-8942 GCA_964248025.1 uncultured Acidobacteriaceae bacterium
GTCTGCATCAACCTGGCCGGCCGCAGTGTCAACTGTCGATACACCGCGGCCAACCGCGCTGCCATTCTTCACTCCCGCGTGCGTGCCACTGCCATCCTGCAGCAAAGTATCGCCTCACTCGCACAACCGCCCCGCGTGTGGCTTAACGCAAGCGCCGCGACCATCTACCGGCACGTGTTTGATCGCGCCATGGACGAGACGACTGGGGAGCTCGGCGGCGATGAGCCGGGTGCGCCGAAGGCTTGGAACTTTTCCGTTCGTGTAGCGCAGGACTGGGAAGCGGCTTTTTTCGCCGAGGCCACGCCTCGCACCCGCAAGATCGCGATGCGCACTGCCAACACCCTCAACGCCGACCGTGGAAGCGCGTTTGAGGTCCTTTCTCGGCTGGTTCGGCTGGGTCTAGGCGGTTCCAACGGCTCAGGCCGCCAGTTTGTCTCCTGGCTGCACGAGGTGGACTTTGTACGCGCGGTGGAATGGCTTATCGCTAACGAAAGCTTTGCCGGCATTGTGAACCTGGTTTCGCCTCATCCGCTTCCCAATCGCGAGTTCATGCGTGTGCTGCGAGAAGCCTGGCAGCAACCGATCGGCCTGCCTGCAAGCACCTGGATGCTGGAGGTTGGTACGTTTCTCCTCCGGACCGAGACCGAGCTGGTACTGAAAAGCCGGCGCGTCGTTCCGACCCGCCTGATCAAGGCCGGGTTCGAGTTTCAGTATCCGAGATGGCCGGAGGCAGCGCGCGACCTGGTCGCACGCTGGAAGATAGCCGGTTCCCACCCGGTCGCCGCTCAATCGCGTTGAATCGCCCCGACAGTTGCGTGACCCACTCCCTCGACCGTCTCGCCGTCGTCCTTGTTTCGCCGCGGAACACCCTCAACATCGGCGCGGTGGCGCGTGCCATGAGCAATTTCGGCGCGCACGATCTCCGAGTCGCCAACATCTTTTACAAGGAGTTTCGCTCGGCCACATCCGCCGTCGGCCCTTCGGCTCAGCTTTTGCTCGACGCGCGCGATTACCCCACCGTGGCTGAAGCCGTCCACGACGCGCAGCTGGTCGTCGGCACGAGCGGGGCGCTCGGCTCACAAGCGCCCGGCGAGCCCCTGCGACTTCATGCTCAACCACTCGAGCGCCTTGAGCTCGGCGCGCAACGCATCCGCACGGCGCTTGACGCGGGGCAGCGGGTTGCGCTCCTTTTCGGCTCCGAAAAGTTCGGCCTGTCCAACGACGACATGAGCCACTGCCACCTGCTGTTGCGCATTCCCACGCGCGATGAGCACCCTTCCATGAACCTGGGCCAGGCCGCCGCCCTGTGCCTTTACGAGCTTGCCAGGATGGACCTTCGCCCCGCTGGTCTGGCCGGACAACCGCTTGCCCCGACCGCTCCCTCGTCGACGAAAGACGCGCGCCCGCTGCCGCAACGGTTTCCACGCGGCATCGTCGATCCAACCCCTGCCCCGGCTGAAACCGTGGAACGGCTCACTGCCCTGCTTGAGCAAACGCTTGCCGCGAGCCGATTCCCCGGCATGGGATCGCCCACACGCACCCGTCAACTCCGCGCATTTCTTCGCCGTCTGCAATTTTCCGCGCGCGATGCCGAGCTCTCCACCGGCTTTCTGCGCCAGGTGCTATGGAAGCTTGGCGCCAACGAGCCCGAGGAGCCGCTGTAGCCTCCAACCGGGTCATTCGGGCCGCCCCTGCTGTAAGTCGCGGTTCGCGGCCCCATGGTAAACATGGAAGGGCAGGACCGGCCCGACCACCACCCTGCGGAGGACCTGCTTGAATCTGCTGTTCATCCAGATCACGATCGTACTGCTGGTTACGCTTTCCTGCGCGTGGCTTGCGACCAAACTGGGGCAGACCCGTGTCATCGGCGAAATTATCGGAGGTATCCTGCTGGGCCCGTCCGTGCTGGGGCGCCTGTTTCCAGCCGCCAGTCAGCACCTGTTTCCCAAGGCCTCTCTGGGTGCCATGGAGCAGCTCTCAAATGTCGGCCTGATCCTGTTTTTATTCCTTGTCGGCATGGAACTGGACGATGCCCAGCTACGCCGGCAACGCTCGCGCGCGCTCGGGGCCAGCGCGACCAGCATCATCATTCCCTTTCTTGCAGCCGTCTTGCTGGCTCACTCGCTCCGCACCCGCTTTGCCCCCCATGGCATTGGTTCGGTTCCGTTTGTCCTGTTTCTGGGGATCAGTATGAGCATCACGGCCTTCCCCGTGCTTGCGCGCATCCTGGAAGAGCGCAATCTGACCGGCACTCCACTCGGCACCACCGCCGTGCTGTGCGCCGCGGTCGACGACGTGGTTGCCTGGCTGTTGCTTGCTATCGCGCTTACCCTGGTCGATATCAAGGGCAACCCCACCACCCTCGCCCTGCACTTCGGCATGCTCGCGGCCTACCTGGTCTTTATGCTGGGGTTTGTGCGGCCGCTTGCAACCCGCTTCGCCCAGCGCCGCCACAGGCCCGAGCTCACCATTACCCTGCTCGGTCTCGCGATTGCCGGCGTCTTTGCGTCTGCTGCGGTCACCGATTGGGCCGGCGTTCACCCGCTCTTTGGCGCGTTTATCGCAGGGGTCTGCTTTCCGCGCGTCGAGCACTGGCAACATACATTGCGCGCCCGCCTCGACATGATCACGTCCGTCCTGCTGCTGCCCTTGTTTTTCGCGCTGACCGGCCTGCGCACCCGGCTCGACCTGCTCAACGACAGCACGACCTGGCTGTGGGCCGGGGTGGTTCTGCTCGGCGCGATCGGCGGCAAGGTAGGTGGCGCGGTGCTGGCCGCGCGCTGGTCGGGGCAAAGCTGGCGCGCTGCCTGGGCCCTCGGTGCCCTGCTCAACACTCGTGGCCTGGTCGAGCTGATCGTGCTCAACATTGCCTACAACGTCGGCGTCTTTTCGCCCACGTTGTTCACCATGCTGGTCGTCATGGCGCTGGTCACCACCATGTGTACGACGCCTATGCTCGACTGGCTGAAGATACGCGGCACCGAAACCGAAGAGCCCGCTTAAATCAGGCTTTCAGCCGCGGCCCGGCGTTTGAGGCGTTCAATCACAAACTCTGGCACCAGTCCCTCCACCGAGCCGCCCAGCCGAAACACTTCCTTGACCAGCCGCGAGCTCACATAGGAATACTGCGCGTCCGGCATCAGGAAGATGGTTTCCACATCCGGGCTCAAACGGCGGTTCATATGAGCCATCTGCAGCTCGTACTCGTAGTCCGAGATGGCGCG
>CAXTWU010000088.1:0-8874 GCA_964248025.1 uncultured Acidobacteriaceae bacterium
GCCCCACCCCCGGCCATGCGCCAGCCCAGGTACAAGGCACCCAGCAGCCCAAGGTCCAACAGGCCAAGCTGCAGGTCCAGTAACGAAGCGGGGCTCAGCAGCGAGCGCTGGTCCATCCAGTCCGGAAACGGCAAACCCCGCACAACCATGCCGGCTTTTGCAAAGCCGTGCCCAGCCTGGAGCAGTCCCGGCAGGAGCGAGCTCCATGCCGTCGCCAGGTGAAAAACCAGGTGCGCCGCCCACATGCCAAGCCCCAGCGGCAACAACGCCAGCATCCAGCGGGGTACCTCGCTCAGCACCCTGCGTGATCGCGACAACGGCTGGATAGCTCCGACCAGCAGCCCCAGCAGCAATGCCGGCAGCGATGCCGCGAGTAACAATCCCAGCGTTTGCCGCCCGATCCCTGGAAGCCCCGCTCCCACATGGTCCAGTACGCCGGCCACGGGTGCCACCATCACGGCGGCACTCGCGAAAGCAGCGGCAACAACGATCGCGGCCAGCACCGCTACGTCGAACCGCTGGCTGTAGCGGCCCACCGCTGAGCGCTGTGGGTCACGGACCGAAAGCTGTACCAGCTCAAGCGCAGGCGGCTGAACCCACAAGCCGACATTGTCATGTGGACAGGCTTTCACGCAGTCCATACAGAGTGTGCAATCGAGATTGCCATGCTTTTCGGGCAGAAACAGGTGCAGCTCGCAGCCGCGTTGCGGCCGGGGTGCCTCGTGGCCCGCGATGCAGTCCCGCGTCGAACAGCTTTCGCAAGTTCCGAGTGATCGCGGTGCTATGCCGACCGGCGACAGCAGGGACGAAACGAAGTTGAACTGGCCCAGCGGGCACACGTACTTACAGAAGGACGCATCGCGAAACACCGTATCTACCGCAAAGGTCGTGCCGAAATAGGCCAGCAGCACCATCGCTGTCCTCGCAGGCGCGTTCCACAGATCAAACGTCTCATACGCCCAGAAAAAAACAACCACCAACGCCGCCGGCATCCATTTGTTTCTGAGTGCACGCGGCCACGGCAGCTGCTTGATGCCGACCCGGCGCAGGAGCCATTTGGATGCTTCGCGCGGCAGGGTGAATGGGCAGCTCATGCAGAACAGGTTGCCCACCAGCAGCAGCCCGAGCACAAAAAGCCCGCGCGCATAGGTCCAGGGAATGATGCCGGCCAGGTTCATGGACCCCATCTGGTGGCCGAAAAGCCCGTCCACGATCACCGCCGCGGCGATCAGCAGGGACACAGCCTGCAGGCTCTGCCGCCCATGGCGCCAGCGCAAGAACGTGCCGATAGGTTTCACCCGGAGTAGGTCAAACGGAGGACGCGATTGCTGCAAGCGCGCGGGCCTGGCTTCCGCGCGCCGCAACGCCGCCAGCCGGCTTCGCGCACCCTCCATCCGCAAACGATGCCGCTCACCGCGGTTGGACAAGAGGTTTACCGTGATCAACATGGCTGCGCCCAGAAACGAGATCGACCCCACGACCCACATCAGCGAACCGGCCGCGACCTGATCGTCCAGCACCGACAACCCGAAAAAACGAGGCACGGCCGCATAAGCCGGGTAGATCGGCCGCCCGGAAAAGCTCAAAGTCGCCGATAATCCGGTATTGACGAGATCGGCCGTCAGCAGAAAAGGCAGCAGCAGCCACCGGCTGGCCTTAAAGGTTGTCGGCCACGGCACCACAATATGCCACCAGAACAGAACGCTGGTCAGCAGAAAGGAGGCGTGCTCTACCTCGTGCCATCCCGGTGAGCGCAATGCCAGCTCATACGCCGGCGGGGTGTGCCAGCCCAGAAACGTCGCGTTCATCAGCAGCCACGCGAAAGCCCGGGAGCCGAACAGCCTTTGCAGGCCATGCATAAGCCTTAGGGAAAAGAAAGGTCCCAGCCCCTCCCGCACCCAGGACCGAGGTAAGCCGCGCAGCATAGGCACCATGGGCGAACCCAGCACCAGCAAGGGTGGCGCGATTGACATCAACAGGAGGTGCTGCACCATGTGAGCCGTCAACAGAACGCCGGACAACGCGTCAAGCGGCGATGCGATGGCTATGAAAACAGCAGCGAGTCCGGCCGCGAAGCACACTGCCCGCCACGGTTCGATCTGGTCCGGCCGTGAGCTCCGCAAGGCCCGCCAACCGCGCAGGTAAACAGCCAGCGTCAGCAGCAGCGCCAGCGTCGCCCCGCGGGGCAGGGCGAGCAGCCCGTAGGAAAACCCGTAAGCGGCTTGTGTGGCGTCGGGCATAGAAACTTACATTTCTTTCAGGTGCTGCAATCGATGGGCTTAGCTGGCGTCGAGCGGCAGTTCGGGCATCTCGCCGAAATGGATACAGGTGATGTTGAGCAGGGCGGCTCTGTATGTCCACCTGCAACCAGGCTCCGATCCCGCTTTCGCTCTTTGCCGCCCAAACACAAACGGCAGCGACCGGTCTGGGTCGCTGCCGCCTGCCACCGGCTGCTCTAGTGAGCCGGTACCATCGCGGGTGGGTGGAGCATACTGATCGTCGTCCCCCCACCCTTCACAGCCATCGCCGCAGTGGCCTTGCCGCGCGCCGGTTTGTGCGTTGCCGCCGGCGCAGGCGCGGTGGGCGCAGGCGGGGCCGTCTGGCTGACCGTCGTTCCACCCGGGGCTCCAATCAGCGGGGCGCCCGTGTTGTCAGGAAGCGGGGGCGTTTCGGGGGAAGCACTGGGGTTGTAGGCAGGCTTCTGATTCCTGGGGTGCATGGTCTCAAGAAACGAGACCAGGGCCGTGGTCTCTGCCGGGGACAGGTTTTTGCCGTAGGCCGGCATGTTTCCGCCGCCCTGCAGCACCTGCCGTACCAGCTCATCATAGGTCAACTTAGTGGCAACCGCGTCTAGGGCCGGGCCCCGCTGCCCGCCCAGGCCACCGATCATGTGACAGTTCCGGCATTGCTTTCCTTGAAATACGTTGGCTCCGGCTCGTTCCAGCGGAATCTCTGCATGCACCTTGTCGACCGGCAGAATATCGCCGCTCCACGCCGTCATATGAGGGCTCCAGGGCTCATAGGTGCCCAGGTGGTTCAGGATCGCCAGTGAAATTGCCAGCGAGATCAGGGTCAGCACTGCGACCGGGCGACGGCTCCAGTGCTTCTCGCCTTCTCCGGCGACAAACGGCAGTGCTACCAGCACTGCGATCCCGATCACGGGAGCAATCAACAGAAACGGGGTTTCAAAGGAGTCCGGCAGGTACGACAGGATCGAGTAGATCCAAAGAAAGAAGTAATCCGGCTTTGGAACCGTCTGGATGATCGTCGGGTCCGGCTGGCCGCCCGGACCGAAGGGACCAAAAATAAAGGCGCAAAGAGCCACGGAACCGTAGATCGCCGCTGTAAACCAGAGATCCTTCCAAACCGCACCCGGCACAAATGCAATGCCGTCCTTGTGCGCCAGCTCGTTGTACTCGTGCACATAGGTGGACCGGCGCACGATACGGCCGGGCATCGGCCACTCGTTGATACCGAGCTTCAACACCAGCCAGACATGCAGTCCGGTAAAGCCCAGCATCAGGCCGGGTATCACAAAGACGTGCAGCGCAAAGAAACGTGTCAACGTTGCGCCGCCGATGATGGGACCGCCCAGCAAGGCATGCACCGCGAGTGGCCCGATGAAGGGCACGCGGCTTGCGATGGACGCCCCGATGCCCAGGCCCCAGTAAGCATCCTGGTCGTAGCGCAGCACCTGGCCGGTAAAGCCCATCCCAAGCGTCATCAACAACAGCCCAACGCCCAGAAGCCAGGTCAGCTCGCGCGGAAACTTGTACGCGCCAAACAGAAACACCTGGGCCATGTGGACGACCACGACCGCGATCATGAAATTCGAACCCCAACCATGCATGCCGCGCAGAAACCAGCCCAGCGGCAGGTTGTTGTTCAGGAAGTGGAGACTCTGCCAGGCTTCAGCCGCGGAGGGGGTGTACACCAGCGCCAGCAGGATGCCGGTCAAAATCTGCAGGATCAGCAGCGACAATGCAGCCGAGCCGAAAACATACCACCAGCTTGCCGTGGACTTGGGCACTGGGTGCAGCGCCGATTCCTTTACAAAGCCTTCCAGCTGTACACGCCGCTCAATCCAGCCGTAGGCGTCGAGCGCAAGTTTCTTTCCGTTTACATTTAGCCGAGGCATGACTTGTTCCCCTTTCCTCGCCCATCGCCAAGGCTGGCCTGGGTCGACAGTGTCGGCAGCTGGCCGGCGTTGATCTGGAGCTCTCCGTTGACAATCTTCCACTTGTACTCAAACAACCCGCGCTCCGGCGGCCCGGCCGCGCGTGATCCATCCTGGTAATACACGCCTCCATGGCATGGGCACATAAAGAGCCCCGATTGCGGAAACCAGCGCACCGGGCATCCCAGGTGCGCGCAGTTGATCGCAAACACCTGGAAGGTATCCTGCGATAACCGGCGTACCCAGCAGGCGGCACCATCGGTCTGTCCATCGTCGGGCGCCCTGTACGGCTCCACAAAGGTCGCCAGGCGAGTTTGGCCGTTCGGAAAGCGGTCCACCGTGCCCAGGCCGACCCATGATTTATAAAAGCCCTTTTTGCGGATAGCGGGACCAAGGATGTAGCCGATCACGGGTGCCGTGATCGCCAGGCCGACCAGTGCGTTCAGGCCAATGCCGATATTCATCAGCAGGTTGCGGCGCGACACGGTGGCAACGGGAACATACTTGTCCGTGGTTGCAGCTTTGCTGTCCTCGGTCTTGGTGTTCTCGACTTTGATCCGGTGGTCTTCGGTCGTACTCATTGGCCCGTCCTCCTTTGCAACTCGGTGCCGGTGCCGGGGTGCGGATTCCCAGGATCGGCCAGGCGATGGCTGCTCAACCATGCCACAACATCCGTGATTTCTCCGTCGGTCAGCGCATGCCCGGGAATGTCGCCCCGGTAATCCGGCTGCCCGAGATCCGGACGTCCCACAATGGTGATCGTCCGCAATCCCTGGTCGCTGATCAGCCCCAGGTAGGTTGGGTCGGTGATGGACCCGGCCTTGCCCGGATGCAGCACCAGCCCATTGGAACCGGCCGCGCCATGGCAGCTGGCGCAGGCCTGCTGGTAAACCTGGCCTCCATGAGCCACATCTCCTGGATGGGAGGCTGCGTAGGGGGGTAAATCGGCCACTCCCTTGAGCATAGCCGGGTTGGCCCATCGCTGCCGCATGCCGACCACAATGGCATTGATCTGATCATCGGTCAGCAGGCCGCCGGCCGATGTGCCGAAGGCGGGATTCAAACCACCCGGGCCACCATTGACCGTCCAATGATTGATGATCGTGTCGGATGCAAGCGCGAAATAAAGCGGGTTGTTGAAAGCCAGCGATGGACCGTTCTTGCCGTGAATCCCATGACAGCCGGCGCAGTTCTCTCCATACAGCGTGGTGAAATCCATCACCTTGTCGGGACGAGGATCGATCTCGTGCGCGGACTTGGGACCGTCGATGATCCGGCTGCAGCCGGCCGCACCCAACAATGTGAAGAGCGTCAGCACCCCGGCAGCCGCGGTTTGCTTCCAGTTGCGTACGGCAGCCGGCATCACTGACGGTCCTCCTTGTCATGGTTCAGGCCGCCGCCTTCAAGTCCGAGACGCATGGCAAAGGGCAGCCCTTGCGCGGCGCGCATGTACGGGGAGCGCGAAACCACCCAACCGGCGACGAGCCCGAAAACAATTTGCGCAACAAGGAAGTCCCACCAGTTAATGTGGCCGCTCAGCTCCGGGTTGATGGTCGGCAGCGCGGCAAACAACAGTCCCGACCAGGCCAGCGGCGCAATGATCCCGCCCAGGATCACGGGGTACTTCGGCAGCAGCGGCAGCACCGAGCCGTAGACCAGCCCAATCATAGAGCATGAAAGGATGTGGATCAGCAGGGCAATCCCGAGTGCGCCGGGGTGGAACGCCCGAAGCTCCGCCATGGAGGGATTGCTGCTGCCGAGGACGCCCGCGCCGCCCAGCAGGTTGATAGGGTACCAGATGGAGTGCTGCGCGATCAGCCCGTAGGCGAGCGCGGGAATGATCATGGCGACACCGCCGGCCAGCCCACCTTTCAGACCGGCCACAGGAGAAAAGCTGCCCTCGCCTACTTGCTCTCGGTGCTCGCCGGCCAGGGCGAGACGCGCCACCGACTGCCGGGAGCTCGCAATCTCAATCTCCTGGACCCGCACTTCGATCTCCTCGTGCAGCTCCTCGGGCAGAACATCTCGAAACCAGCCCACACAGCCGCGAATCATCAGGAATCCGCCCAGGATGCTGATGATGTAGTGGGTCAGAATGCCTCCTACCAGGAAGGTGAAACCAAGCGCCGTCACGATCGGCCACGCCGTCGGTTTCGGCAGGTGGATGCCTTCGCCATGTGCGGGCGCGTGCGCGCGCACCGTATCGCCGTGAGGAATGTCGACTTCAGCCCCGTCGGGGACCGTCTCTGAATGCGCTTGTACGCTCATAGCTGCTCTTTCCCCGCCTTACCGTCCAATGACATACACCACCGTGAAAACAATCACCCAGACCGCGTCCACAAAGTGCCAGTACAGCGCCAGCGTTGTGATCCGTTCCGTGTTTTTGCTTGAAACATGCCCGGTCATCGCAAAAAGCCAAAGCGTGATCAGCATCACCAGGCCAATAATCACGTGCGACGCATGAAGCCCGACCAGCGAGTAAAACGTAGTCCCGAAAAGGTTGGTCTGGATGGTCAGCCCGTCGTGAAAGATCAGCGTGTACCACTCGTAGGCGGTGCCGAAGAGGAAAAAGCAGCCCAGCCCGATGGTAAGACCAAGCCACGCTGTGAACTTTTTGATGTGCCCCTGCGCCACCGCGCGCTCCGAAAGCCAGATCGTCAGCGAAGACGACAGAAGCGCGATGGTGTTCAGAACCGGCACCTCCAGCACTTCCTTCGGCTGCGGGCCCCACTGGCTTTTGCCGATATAGAACAGGTATGCCAACACAAACATGGAGAAGATGGCTGTTTCGCCGATGATCAGGCAGATCATGCCGCACTTGCCTTTGTTCGGCAAGTGCCAGGGCTGCTCCATATCGCGCGCGATGACCGGTACGGTTACGGTACTCATGGGGAACTCGGATCTCCAGATAGGGACGTTGAAACAGACACGAAGGAGCGAATCGACGCGGAATCCGGTGGGCAGGCTCCGCGCCGCGCAGAAAAGGTTACTCGTACTTCCAGTCCGGATCGGTCGGGTGCTTCAGGTCCCACAAGGGGCGGCGGCTTGAAACCACAGGGTCCACCGCGAAGTTGTACTCGGGCGGCGGTGAGGAGGTCGCCCACTCCAGAGTCCAGGCGTCCCATGGATCAGGACCCGCGTCAGCGCCATGCAGCCCGGACTTGACCACGTTGTAGAAAAAGATCGCCGTCGCGGCCGCCTGGATATAAGCGCCGATCGAGGCGATCATGTTCCAGGTCGCCCAGTCGCGACTGAACTCGTACGTATAGATCCAGCGCGGCATGCCCAGAATGCCCGGGATATGCAGGAAGTCAAAGGTCAGGTGAAAGCCTATCAGGAACAACCAAAAATGCCATTTGCCCAGCTTTTCATCCAGCATGCGCCCGGTCACCTTCGGAAACCAGTAGTAGATGCCGGACATCATGCTGAACACAATCGCACCCACCAGCACATAGTGAAAGTGCGCAATGACAAAGTAGGAGTTATGGAGCTGCCAGTCCCAGGGCGAAGCCGACAGCATGATGCCCGTCAACCCGGAGATCAGGAAGTGCACCACAAACGCGGCGGCGAATAGCATGGCGCTGTTGAAGCGAAGCTTGCCGCCCCACATCGTCGCGATCCAGTTAAACACCTTGATGCCCGTCGGCACCGCGATAATCATCGTCGACAGGGTGAAAAAGGCGTTTGCGGCGGAGGTCATGCCGACCGTGAACATGTGGTGAGCCCACACGCCGAGCGAGATAAAGACGATGCCGACCGAGGCCGCAACCATCGCCGTGTAGCCAAAGGCAGGCTTGCGGGAAAAGACCGGAATCACCTCGTTCGCCACGCCAAAGGCCGGCAGCACCAGGATGTACACCTCCGGGTGTCCGAAGATCCAGAAGAAGTGCGCCCAGATCAAGGCCGAGCCGCCGGCTTGTGCGTCAAAAAAGTGCGCGCCCAGGTAGCGGTCCAGCTCCAGCATGATCTGCGCGGCAGTCAAGGTGGTGATCGCAACCAGGGTCAGCGCCGACACGCAAAGCATCAGCCAGACGAAAAGGGGAATGCGCATCATGGTCATCCCCTTGCAGCGCATGCAGATCGTGGTCGCAACAAGATTGATCGCCGCGCCAAGCGTACCCCAGCCCATCACAAACAGGCTCAGCGCCCAAAAATCCACGGCGTGCCCCTGCGAGTAGGTGCTGGCCGTCAGCGGCGCATACGCGAACCAGCCCACGTCCGGTGCCGAGCCCTGCCCATACAGGCCGAAGCCTCCGATAAAGGAGTAGTACAGCAAAATGCCGCCAAAAGCCGTCAGCCAGAACGACAGCGCGTTGAGCCGCGGGAACGCCATGTCGCGCGCCCCGATCATCAGCGGCACCATGTAGTTCGCAAAGCCGAACAACAGCGGCATACCCATCAGGAAGACCATGGTCGTGCCGTGCATGGTAAAGGTGCGGTTGTAGTTCGCCGGCGACATAAAGTTGTTTTCCGGGCGCGCCAGCTGGATCCGGATGGCCATAGCTTCCGCACCGCCGACGATCAGAAAAAACAGGGCATACAGGATGTAAAGGATGCCCAGGCGCTTGTGGTCCACGGTCACGACCCAGCCGTGCAGCCATTCGCGAAACGTGCCTTCCGCAACCCGGTCCGGGGTCAGGTCCAGCGATCCAATGGGAAGCGATGCGTCAGCCATGATGTTTTGCTCCTGTCCTGGC
>CAXTWU010000089.1:0-8815 GCA_964248025.1 uncultured Acidobacteriaceae bacterium
TCCTGGAAACGGTTGAAACGCGAGTAGTTGGTCTTTCTCCAGCCGCGCATCTCGTACCAGACGCGCCGCTCCTCGCCGCCCAGTGGCTTCAACTGCCCTTCTCCATCGTGGATGATGCCGATCGTCGAGGTAAAGCCGAGTTCGATCGCGCGCCGGCCGACCGTGATCGCGTCCTGCGGGTTGCTGATTCCGCCGCCCACCACCGAGTTGATGTTGACGTGGAAATCGGCATATTGACGCAGCATTTCAAGCTTGCGGTCCAGCACCTTGAGACTCTTTTTGCTGGTCTCGTCCGGCATCACGTTGTCGATGGAAATCTGCATGTGGTCGAGCCCGGCGCGGTTCAGTCGCTCGATCCGTTCCGGCATCAGCAGGTAGCCGTTGGTGATCATGCCGGCAATCCGGCCGTGCCGTCGAATCCGCGCGATCACTCCGTCGAGCTCCGGATGGGTGAGCGGCTCACCCCCCGAGATGGTGATGATGGAAGTGCCGAGGCGGGCGAGCTCGTCGATGCGGCGCAGCATCTCGGGCAGCGGCGTCGGTTCGGACACTTTGTCGTACTCGTTGCAGTAGGTGCAGCTCAGGTTGCAAAAGCGCGCCGGCACAATCTGCGCCATGACCGGGTGCCGGGTCGAGAGCAGGGCATGACCCACCGTCGCGAGCTCGCGCACCCGGCGGGTCGCAGCCTTCCAGCGGCGGCGCAGCGGGTGCATGGGCCGCGGCACGCCACCCGTGCGAAAAGGGGCTTGCGGCTCGTTCTGCGGGACGGGAACCATGCCATTATTTGAACATAAGGGGGACATAGCCGGGTTGCAGCGACTCACAGCTTTTTTCGCTTGCCTGGCAACAGGCTCAGCACCAACTCGTGCCGGTCGCGTAGCACGGCGACCGGCACTGGGGTGCCCCGGCCCTTGTGCAGGGCGCGGGCCAGCTCGGCGCGGGTGGCCACACTTTTCTCTCCCGCCCGCACGATCACATCGCCGGCAGTGAAGCCCGAGACGGACGCCGGCGAGCCCGCGCTCACTGCCGTCACCAATACGCCCCCGCCGGCACGCACCCCGAAAAACGCGGCAAGCTGCGGGGTGAGCGGGTCCACTTCAAGCCCCGTGTAGGTAGACGCCGGCATCAGCGCGTCGAACAAGGTCGATGCCACGCCATGGCTCGCCCTGGTGGCCGGCGGGGGAGAAGAGGCTGGAAACGGAGCCGCGAAGCCCAGGCTGGCCGGGGACGCAGCGCTGGAACCGGCACCGTTCCCCACAGCGCGAAGGTGAAGGGTCAGCGCATTTTGCGCAATCAGGTCCTGGTCGCCCAGTGCCACGGCAAAGCTCATGTCCTCGCCGCGCCGGCGCACCCGAAGCGTAATCGAGGTGCCGGCATAGCAGTCGCGCAACCGCCGCCGAAGCACATCCACCCCATCGACCGGCTGCCCGTTCAGCTCCAGCAACACGTCTCCCGGCCGCAGGCCAGCGCCCCAGGCGGGCGCATCCCGGTCCACTGTGACAATCATTGCGCCCATCGCGCCATGCAGGTTAAATCGCGTCGCTTCGGCGCTGTCCAGGTCGCGCAGGCTCACGCCCAGGTAGCCGGGGCGCTGCATGGCGTGCTGCGGCGTGCGCTCCGGCTCCTGGAATGGGCCCGGCCAACCATGCATGGCCGCGGATGCGTGGCCGCACAGGGCACACAGGGACCCGGCGAGCAGCAAGGCTGCGCAAGGGTGAGCTTTGCGCGTGGGCATCATTGAGGACGGCGAAAGCAAACCTGGGGAACGCCTCCGGAAAAAGATCACCGAGCGGCCGGGGCAATGGGTCCGGTCTGACCGGCTGCAACGGTTGGACGCACGGGAGGGCTGGAGGGTGTGCACAGGCTGCGTAACAAAGCAGCCGCCGTGCATGCACAGGGAACGCAGCAGGGATGCACTTCGACTCGAAAGCTACAGTCCCTACTGCACCTGCGGCACGGCTTTCAGCGCTGCGGTCGAGGCCCGCCGGATGGAAGGGTCGCCATCGTGCGATGCCGCAGTATGCAGCACCTGCCGCACGCTGGAGTCCACTCCCACGGACTGCAGGGCGCGTACGGCTTCCATGCGAACAGAAGCGCTCGGGTCGCTCATTAGCACCTGCAACACCGCGTCGCGCACTTCCAGGTCGTTGACCAGAAATGGCTGGAGACCCGCGAGGGCTTCTCGCCGGACGGCGGCTGCCTTGTCCGTTGCGAGCGCCCCGAGCAGCGCGTTGCGGGCGCTTCCTTCCCCTTGGGGGTCGGCAGCGCGGCACAAAGCACCCGGGGCGCAGGGACCGCCCAGCAGGCCGACCGAGAGGTGCCGCACCTCGGTATCGGTGCCGTTTTCAGCCGCAGCCATCAGAAGCTCGCGGATGGATGGCTCGTTTGCCGGACCCGACAACACATCGGGCACCAGCCGGTCATAGTGGACCTCAACCATGCCGGTCTCCGGATCCTGGCGAACGGAGCTGACGTCAGCCACCACAGATGGTGTTTCCGGGGCGGGCGGGGCCAGCAGCAGGGTAGTTTGCTCCTCCGCATGAGCGGCATGGCCGGCCTGGTAGCCGCCGTAGCCCCCGGCCAGCAAGCCTGCAAACAGCAGTGCCGAGCTAAGCCCCGGAGCGGCCCGGAGCCGCCCCGCCGTAAAGCGGATGTACTGCGCGAAACGCTCGGCAAAGCCGGCACACTCGGAGGAATCGAGCGAAGCATCAAGCTGCATGCGCGCTCGCGCCAGCAGGGTGGGCGAGGGATCCGGTCCGCCTTCGGAGGCCAGTGTACGGAAAAATGCAGTGGTCGCCGCCATCTCTGCCTGGCACGAACGGCAGCCGCGCAAGTGCTCGGCCAGGGCGCTTTCGCTGCCTGTTTGACCCTGCGCGTTGCCTGGCTCAGGCCGGTGACTGTACCTTTCAGCCCCAGCTTCCTGTTGCCTGTCCAGCCACCCTGAAGGGCTCGGATGGACTCCAGAGTTCAAGCTTGGATTGAACCCAGAATCGACTCCGGGGTTCTCTCCCGGATCACCATCCAGATCAGCCCCCGTCATGGCTTCCAGCGCCATGGCGCGCTGGGCCATCTCGCATGTCATCCCACCGGCTGTTTTCCCGGCTTTTGCCGCACCCTGCTTCACATCGCTCTCCAAAACCAGCATCCAGAAAACCGCGCCTCCGTTGTGCCACGGCTGGCGCGCCTACTTCCTTGTTGATTCCGCTTCCCTGCTTAGCCGTGCAGTTCTGCCAGCCGCGTACGCAGTTTGCGCGTCGCCCGGAACAGCGTATTCTTGGCCGTTTCTTCCGTGGTTTCGAGCATCTCGCCGATTGCGCGCAGCTTAAGCCCTTGGTAATGCTTCAGCTCAAACACCATGCGCTCCCGCGGCGTCAGCTGCCCCAGGGCTTCCTGGATTTTTTCTCCCATCACCTTGCGCTCCAGCTCGCGCGCAGGGTTGGCACCCGCCCGGTCGTCCGACACATTGCCGAGCAGGTCCATCTCTTCGCCACGGCTGTCCAGCACCACGGCCTGCTCTTCGCGGCGCGACTTGCGGCGGCGCAGGTGATCCAGGCACAAGTTGGTCGCGATCCGGTAAATCCAGGTGTAAAAGGAGCACTCGAATCGAAAGTTGCCCAGGTAGCGATAGGCCTTCAGAAAAGCCTCCTGGTGAATATCCTGGGCGTCCTGTTCGGAGCCGGTAAGCCGCAGGGCCAAACGTAATACCGCACTGTCATACTGGCGCACCAAGGCGTCAAAGGCTGCACGGGAGCCGGCCTGGGCCTCGCGAATCAGCAGCACCTCGGCAGCCCGGCCCGCCTCGTCGGCCAGCGCCTCTGCCGCGCGGGCACCGGACCGCCCAGCAGTCGACGCTGCCGGCCGGGCGGTGGATGGGAAATGGAGGCTTTCTGCAGTGGACGCTGAAACAGACGTGGACATAGGAGCGATTCTCCTCGCCGGCAGATAAACCTGAACAAAAAGATGCGGAGCAGGCTTATTGGCCAGACAACCTGTTGGGACGTTTACCGAAACCCGAAGTAAGCCAAAAAGTTTTCTTTTCTTGTGAAGAAAACGTTTACCGCTGCTCGATCGAGCCGTCTGTCATGTAACGCTCCATGGCTTGCAGCGCGCAACCCTGGCCGCACAGGTGATACATGTCAGAGTTCTGGCTGTCGGGCCGCGACCAGCGCATCAGGGTAAAGCGCTGATCCCGTGGGTCACCGCCCCCATTTTCTTCAAAGCAAGGCACGCCGCCCACGGCCGCCATCCACCAGTGATTGGCTTCGCCCTTGCCCTTGCCGCAGATGTCACAGGTAAACGTTACATCCCAAACCATATACGCCTCGTGTCGCAGCAGGTAAGACCTACGTTAACGCCATTTGGGCCGGGACGCATTAAGATAGTGAAGCCATGACATTACGTTCGGGGCAGACACAAGGAGAACCTACCGCTTGGCCGAGCCGAAGGAACCCGCACAGGAGCCTGTCCTGCACTGCCCCACGTGCTATTCCAGCAAGTTTCAGCTGTCGCGGCTGCGGTCCGAGGACCGACTGCAAAGGTTGTTTTTTCGCTACCCGGTGCGCTGCCGCAAGTGCAACGCGCGCATCTATGCGCCGCGATCCTATGCGAACTACCTGCGCCGGATCGGACAGGTATCGCCCCGGGATGCGCCCAAGGATGCAGACTGATTTTTAACCAGTTTGGAGAGAGAAGCCGCCCGCCAGATTGGTCGGGACGGGCAGATTTGAACTGCCGACCCCTCGCACCCCAAGCGAGTGCTCTACCAGGCTGAGCCACGTCCCGACAGGGGGCTTCTTTCAGCGTCCAGTGTATACCAAGGGCGGACATTTCGAGCCGTCCGCCCTCCCACAGCTGATCTTCAAGCCGCCTTAGGAGGCGGCGGAAACCACCTGGACGGCACCATGGTGGTCGCAGTGGCCGTCATGTGCATGGTGCAGGTGCCCATCGACCAGGTAATCGGTGTGATACCCATGCGGTACGGCTTCGTGGCCACAGTCGGCGCCATGGGTGTGGTCCGCCCCGTGCCCCTCGCAGGCGTGCCCCTCGGTACAGTCCGCCGGGTTGGCGCTGGAAACCGCAAGCCGATGTTCATCGATGTGGCCTTCGTGCTCGTGGTGTAGATGCCCATCATGCAAAAAATCAACATGCCCGTCATGTTGAACAGCGGTGTGACCGCAGTCTTGGTTGTGCTGATGGTCATGGCTGGTGTGGACTTCGTGAAGACCAGTCATATCCGTGGATCCTTTCAGGCTGTGGTTAAAGCGAAGTTCAGAAGCGTGGGCGAGTCCATCGCATATCAGTCGAAACATGTGGCTATCGGCAAGCGCATAAACAACGTGCTTGCCTTCCCGTGTGCGCCGCACCAGGTTTTCAGCCCGCAGTACACGTAGTCGCTGTGAAACAACCGTCATGGACTGTTTTTCAGCCGCGGCCAGCCCCCCCACGCACGCCGGACCTCGAACAAGCCGGGCTAACAGACGAAGCCGGCCTGCGTCACTCATGGCTCGAAAGATCCGCGAACCGCGCTCCAGGTCGGCTTCGCTCCAGGCTCCATCGGTCTGGTCGGGCGCACGGTGATCGTGCGTGGCACATGCGGAACGGGGGGTCATCTGCCTCACACAACGAATCTATCAACATTTGCGCAAGTGTGCAAATGTTCATCGGGGATGCACCATGAACTTGTACATTCCCGCACTGCTGCCGGGTGCATCCTCTTGCGGTTGTCTCCGAGCTTGTGGCGCGGCCTCCCAGCGATCCTTATGCGGATAGTTCCGCCCTAGCGGGCCGGCGGCACATAGTCCTGCGGCAGCCCGGAGCCTTCGCCGAAGAAGTAGTGGTCCATCTGTTCCACCAGGAACTCCTGCGCCTGCGGTGTCCAGGGCTGAAGACGGTATTCGTTCAACAGCATCTTCTGATGTTCCACCCACTCACCCCAGGCTTTTCTCGACACATTGTTGTAGATCTTGTGGCCGAAATCGCTATCGAACGGGGGCTCGTCCAGCCCTTCCATCTCTGCCTTGTACCTTGCGCAAAACACCATGTGTGCCATTCAGCTTTCTTGTTCTCCCGTTTCCCATTCTACCGGGGCACTTCAGGCGCGGAGGGGCCCGGGCCTGCCGGCGGCCACCAGTCCGCGACCGTTACAAAGCGGTAGTTGGCCGCCAGCCCCCGTTCCAGCAGAAAACCCAGGGCTGCTACCGTTCTTCCTCGCTCCACGTTGATCCGTCCCGGGCCGCCGTCGTGCAGCAGAATAGTGGAGCCGCGTCCCGCTTTCCGGTTGCTTCGGATTCCCCGCTCGACCGCCTTCATGATCTGCTTCGGGGAGTGGTTTTTTCGCCAGTCGAACCCCATGCTGTTCCACATCACGGGTTCAAGCCCGAGTTCGCGTGCCGCGCGCAGCACCGCCGGCCGGCGCTTTCCGAAGGGCGGCCGGAAGTAGCGCACCGGCGCTCCCGTCAGGTCTTCCAGCAGCGAACTGCAGTCTCGGATCTCCGCCCGGATCGCACGGCCCCCGAGGTAAAGCAGGTTGCGGTGCGACATGGAATGGTTCGCGACTACGTGACCGGCCGCGCTCACCTGCCGTACCAGCCAGGGCAACTGCCGTGCGTACGCACCCACCAGGAAAAACGTCGCGCGAACGCCGGAGGAGGCCAGCTTTTCCAGCACTTCCTGGGTGTACCGGTCGTTGGGCCCGTCATCAAAGGTCAGCGCCAGCTCGCGCCCGTTCGGCCCGTGCACCAGGGTGCGGCCCCACACCTGCGAGGTACACCACTGCGTTCTTTCCCACCCGCCGACCAGGGCAGCAGCCGCTGCTACCCCGGCCCCGGCTGCTTCAACTCTCCAATCCATGGCGCCAGTTTACCGGTCACCGCATCTAAAAATGCAACCAGGACCTGGCAGAAGCTTCGTGAATCTCGAGAAGAAAGCTTCCACTCCACCGATTCTTCGCTTACTATTCGCCTAGGCCGCTTTTGCGGCCTCTTGCGAGCTCCCCGGCTCCCAGGCTTTTTCTTCCAAGTGAGTGCCCATGCCGAGACGTTTCGCAGAGTCGAATTCCGTTCCATTGCGGTCGCTTCCGCTCTTTCCCGAGCTGGAACCGGAGGGCGCGTCCGTTGCTGCCAGGCTTTCGCCTGAGCCGGAAGCGCTGGGGCTACGTAGACCTCCTGCCCGGGCGGGGCGGCTCCGTTGTGATTTTGTCCCTGTCGCCCCACAGCGCATCGCCATTGAAGGGCCGCCACGCGTCGGCAAGTCCACCTTGGCCCAGCTTCTCGCTGAACGCACCGGGGCCGCCCGTGTGGCCGATCCGGTCCATAACCCCTTTCTGTCGCGCTTCTACGCCGGCGAGCCCGGCACGGCCTTTGCCGCCCAGATGTGGTTTCTGCGGGAGCGGCTCGCGCAGCAGGCCGCGGCTGCCACGCTTCATGGGCCTGTCGTTTCCGACTACATTCTTGAAAAAGACCGGCTATTCGCGTTTCTAAATCTTTCGGATGCCGAGCTCGCGGTTTACAAGGAGTTTTACCGGGCCAACGCGGTTGCTCCCCAACCGCCTGACCTCATCCTGTATCTCCAGGCAAACCCGTCGGTGCTTCTGGAGCGTCGTCGCCGCAAGGGAATCGCAGCCGAGCAGGAGCTGGACGAGAGCTACTTCACACAGGTTTGCGAAGCCTACGAGCATTTTTTCTCGCGATACTCCGCAACCCGGCTGCTGGTGGTCGATACCTCCGCGATCGACTTCGTCCATTCCGAGCACGAGCGCGCCCTGCTGCTCGACCGCATCCTGGCACCCGTCCATGGACGCGAACACTTCGCCCCTTTGGCCCAGATCGCCTAGCGCGATAAACCACCTTGACCGGCAAGCCTCGGCAGCAGGATCGGGCAGGCCGGTCTCCGCAGGCCTCCGCGCTTACACTGGGAGCACACGGGCTGCATCCTTTTTCCGGAGCGGCACTGGGGTGCAGTCCATGAGCCTATTGTTTGAACCGAACACGGAGCGAGGCACCGCGCCCGCCGGTGCCTTGCCGAAGATCACCTTCCCAGCGCTGGCAGCAAAAAAGGCAGCCGGGGAACCGGTCACGGCGCTGACCGCTTATGACTACCCTTCGGCCCGCATCGTGGACGAGGCCGGGATCGACCTCGTACTGGTCGGCGACTCACTCGGCATGGCCGTGCTCGGCTATGACTCGACGATCCCGGTGACTCTGGACGAGATGCTGCACCATACCCGCGCGGCGCGCCGGGGGGTACGCCGCGCGCTGCTGGTCGCCGATATGCCGTTCGGGACGTACCACGCCGATGAGGCCGAAGCGGTTCGGAATGCGACCCGCCTCCTCAAGGAGGCCGGGGCCCAGGCCGTGAAATTTGAGGGCGCGCGGCCCGCGCTCGCCAACCGCATGGTTGAGGCCGAGATTCCGGTCGTCGCGCACCTGGGCCTGCTGCCGCAAGGGGTGCACCGCATGGGCGGTTACAAGGTGCAGGCCCGGACCGTTCCCGCGGCGGAGGCTTTGCTCGCAGACGCGCTCGCGATGGAGGCCGCCGGGGCGGCGCTCCTGGTGCTGGAAGGGGTTCCCCGTGAGGTCGCCGCGCGCGTTACGGAAACATTGCATATCCCTGTGATCGGGATCGGTGCGGGCGCGGGCTGCGATGGGCAGATCCTGGTGCTTCACGACATCCTGCACCTGACCTTTGCCCCAGCGGCCAGGTTCGTTCGCCGCTATGCCGATGTCGGAGCGCTGATGCGCGAGGCCATCGGGCAGTATGGAGAGGACGTAAGGGAACGGCGTTTTCCGTCGGAAAACGAGAGCTATCACCTGCCGGA
>CAXTWU010000090.1:0-8652 GCA_964248025.1 uncultured Acidobacteriaceae bacterium
CACAGTCTCCTGATCGGCATCACCTCTACTGCAGGGCCCAGCTTTGGGCGTTGGTACCGTTGCAGCTCCACACCTGCACCAGCGTTCCGCTTGTGGTGCCGGAGTGGTCTACATCCATGCAAAGCCCGGTGTTGTTGGCCGGATGGAAGACAAACCGGCTCCCAACAGCCACCGCCTGCCAGGCCTGTGCCGCTGATCCATTGCAGGGCTGGAGGTTTACGGGCGATCCGCTGCCGGAGCCGGAAGCCGTGGCACAGTACGGTCCGAGGGACACGGCGATGTTGTAGTAGCCCGCAGGCTGCACGTTGTTGTTTGAAAAGACCCATGATTGCGCGCCGGTTCCGTTGGTCGACCAGACCTGGATCCGGTTGCCGCTCCCGGTGTTCGCGCCGGAGTCATCCAGAACCAGCCCCGGCGAGCTTGCCGGAGCCAGGACGTGCGCGCCATTCAGGTTGGCGGCCCTGGGCGGCGCTAACTTGTCGATCAGGGCCTGGCCGTTCGGGCTCCCCCACCCGGTCACCAGGTCGTACCCGCTCACGGCGTTGTAGCTGGCCGTGCTGTTTGCGTTGTTCCCGCTGGTGATGTCGTGGAAGTCGGCACTGTAGCTGGAACTGGTACCGATGCTGTAGATAATCGGGTTCAGGAAGCCGACGTACGGGTCGCCGTTGTTGGCAGCCTGCTGATTGACCAGGGCCATAAAGCCCGCCCAGCGTGGCGCGGCCAGGCTGGTTCCGCCGATGCCGCCCCCACAAGGATTGCCGTTGGCGCAAACCCAATTGTCGACGTTGGCCTCCGCCGCCACGTCCGGGGCGTTGCGCAAAGTCGTGGAGCCCCCATTGGCACTGTTGATGACGCCCGCGGCCTGCTGGTAACTCGGAATTGCGAAATTCTGGTCGTTGATACCTCCGCTGCTGCCGCCCCACGCGGTTTCCGACTGCCAGGAGCCGCCCGCTCCGTTCGTGGTGAGGTCCGTTCCTCCAACTGCGGTCACGTACGGGTCGGCCGGCGGGTACTCAAAAGCCTGCGATGAGTCCCAGGCCCCTTCGTCGCCGGAACCGACAAATAAGCTTTGTCCCTGCGCCGCCATCTCTTTAAAAAAAGGTTCTTCAGTGTTCGGGTCGGCCGGCGAATACAGCAGGGAAACGCTTAACTGCTTGGCAACGTTCGCCGTGGCCATGGCGTTGAAGTTATCCATGGCATTCGTGCCGAAATACTCAATGACCGCATTGACGCCGGGGGCCATGGACAAGGCCGAGATGATGTCGACGATCGGCTCAAGATCGTTGCAGCCCGACCCGCACGAGTTGGTGCTGCCGTCGGTCGCGTAGTTCTGAATCACCGCCGGGTTGAACGGCTGCCCGACGTTGCTGAAGTATCGCTGGACGTCGCTGATGTTATAACCAAAGCCAAACAGGCCGATGCTTTGCCCCGCGCCTGTCAGCGCGCTTCCGCCGTAGTAGGCCGCCCGAATGTCGCTGCCCAGAAACTGCCCTCCCGGACCCGAGCCGCTGGTCACGGTGCGGATCGCTGATTCCGTAACACGGCGCACGGCGGGCCGGGGAATGGAATAGTTGTCCAGTCCTTCGATATGCCAGATCTTTACCGGAAGATCGGGCGTCGGCTGCCGGTCGGGCGCGTAAAATGTCCGGTTCTCATGGGGGTGCTGGTACTCGCCCATCGTGACATGGAACGCCTGGTTGATCTGGGCCACGGATGCGGTGACACCCAGGACCAGGCGGTTAGCGGTTCTGGACCGCACCGTCATGCCATGGGCCTCCGCGTAGCGCACCACTGTTTCGTAGTCGGCCTGCGTCGGTCCAAACTGGTGGGTAAACTCGTCGACTGAAAGCCAGTGGTGATACGCGGGGCTTGCCGGGTTCCACAGTTGCTGAAGCAGCTCGTCCAGCCCCCCTTCGTTTTGAAGAGGAAGCGCGATCGACAGCTTCAGCGTTTGCGTGGCGGGCAGCGCGCGCAAACGCTGAACCTCATGGTTGGCGACGACGCTGCGGACGTTGTTGGTCATTAACCGCGGCTGCTGCGCCAATGCCGGGCTGCTCGACAGGACGGAGGCCGCGATGGAAAGCATTGCAACCGGGGAAAAAACAAGCGAAGCGCGGAAAAGATGGGCTGTTTTCTTCATGGGGGAGAAACTCCTTGTGGGCTCGCCGGATGTGACGGATGGGAGGCCTGAAGAAACCTCAGCGGCACTGTAGGCCAACCATGCAGAGGCTGGCAAGACCCCGGCCCCTCTTTGTCTAGAAATTCACACGGGCAAGGCAGCGTCGCGTCTACAAACGGCGCCGGTTTTCGCCAAAGCGGTCCGCGGCACTCGTCCGCCAGGCAACGATGTTCAAGACAGCCGTTCGGCGGAGCGCATCGCTCCTCCGGTACACTCATGGCTGTGGCAGACACTTCCGCCTTGAAAGCCTTCAACGCCGTGCTCCCCGCGTCCTCTTCGCTCACATTTCAAGAAATTCTGTTCCGGCTCCAGCTTTTCTGGGCCGAGCGCGGCTGCGTGGTGCAGCAGCCATTCGATTCCGAGGTCGGAGCGGGCACCATGTCACCGGAAACGTTTCTGCGTGTGCTGGGGCCCAGGCCCGTTCGCGTGGCCTACGCGCAGCCCTCGCGCCGGCCCGCCGACGGCCGCTATGGCGACAATCCCAACCGGCTGTACAAGCACACGCAGTTCCAGGTCGTGCTCAAACCGCCGCCGGGCAACGTCCAGGACGTGTACCTCCAATCCCTCGAAGCCCTCGGTATCGACCTGCGCGAGCACGACCTGAAGTTTGAAGAAGACAACTGGGAGTGGCCGGTGGGCGGGGCCTGGGGCGTGGGCTGGCAGGTCATGCTCGACGGGCTTGAGATCACGCAGTTTACCTACTTTCAACAGTGCGGCGGCATGGACCTGGACCCGATTGCCGGCGAGATCACCTACGGTCTCGAACGCATCGCGGCGTTTCTTCAGGATGTGGATTCCATCTACGACATCGTGTGGGCGCGCGATCCGGAAAGCGGCGCGGCAACGACCTACGGCGACATGCGCCTGCTTGAAGAGCTGCAGCTTTCCGTTTACAGCTTTGAGGCCGCGGAAGTGGACAAGCTGTGGGAGCACCTGCGCCTGTACGAAGCGGAGTGCGCCGCTCTGCTGGCGAGCTTCAAGGATGCCCAAAAGCTCGCCGGCGAGCACGCCCGGCAGCATGAACGGCTGCTCGGAGAAGAAGGGCACAAGCCATCGCAGGAGCTCGATCTGCGGCGCTTTCCGGTGCTCGGCGCCTATGAGCTGTGCCTGAGATGCTCGCACCTGTTTAACCTGCTCGACGCGCGTGGCGCGGTCTCTGTGACGGAGCGAGTGGCCGTCATGGCCCGCATTCGCACCCTGGTGGTCGGCGTAGCGCGCGCCTATGCGGCACAGCAGCGAGTGGCTGCAAATGGGTGGGCGAATGCCTGATCTGCTTTTGGAAATCGGCCTGGAAGAAGTGCCCGCGCGCATGCTCGCGAGCGCGCAAAGCGAGCTGGGCAAACGTGTTTCCGCCCTGCTGGAGCGCGAACACCTGCTCAACGCCGAAGCTTCCGTGGCCACCGATTCCACCCCGCGCCGCCTGGCTGTGCTGGTGCGTGAGGTGCAGCCCCGACAGCCGGACACGCGCGAAACCCTCTCCGGCCCAGCCTGGAGCGTCGCCTTTACAAACGGCGCGCCGACGCCCGCGGGGCAGGCCTTTGCGAAGAAAGCCGGTGTTGCGGTCGAGGCCCTTCTGCCCACCACCACTGCGAAAGGTGAGTACGCCAGCGCGACAGTCGAGCGGGCCGGACGCGCCGCGATCGATGTATTGGCAGAACTGTTGCCCAGGGAGATCGCCGCGCTCCCCTGGCCGAAGCCGATGTACTGGCGCGCCGGCAAGCCCGAGCGTTTCGTGCGCCCCGTGCAGTGGCTCGTCGCGCTGCTCGACGGCGCCGTCGTGCCTTTTGAGTTCGCAGGCCTCCACACCGGTCGCGTCACCTACGGGCATCGCGTTCTGCACGGCCCCGCGCCGGTCGAGCTTTCGGCCCCGGCAAACTACCGAGAGCAGCTGCTGGCCGCGCACGTGATGGCCGATGTCGAAGCGCGCCGGCACACGATTCGCAAAGCACTCGATCGAGTGACCCGCACGGTCGAAAACGCGCGCTGGCGCGAGGACGAGAAACTGGTCGATACAGTCACGCACCTCACCGAGTGGCCCTCCGTCATCCTCGGCAGCTTCGCGCCCGAATACCTCGCGCTGCCCGGCGAAGTCCTGGTCACGGTGATGCGCGACCACCAGAAATACTTTGCCGTGGAAGACTCCGCGGGCAAACTGCTGCCGCACTTTCTTGCCGTGCTCAACACGCACCCCGGCGAGCGCGGACAGGCGATTATCCGCCACGGCAACGAGCGCGTGCTGCGCGCGCGCTTTTCCGACGCGCAATTCTTCTGGGACTTCGACCGCCGTACCCCGCTCGCTGAGCGCCGCGCGCTGCTCGCGCACGTGACGTTTCATAAAGACCTGGGTAGCTACGAGCAAAAAACCGAGCGCATGCAGCGCATTGCAAGGCAGCTCGCGTCACTTGTTCCTTCGGCCGATGCCACGATTCTCGATGGGGCCGTCGCCCTCGCGAAAGTCGATCTCACGACCGAACTGGTAAAGGAATTCACGGAACTGCAAGGCATCGTCGGCGGCTTGTATGTGCGCCACGACGACCGAGGTTCGTATGGCGACAGGGAAGCGGTCGCGCAGGCAATCTACTCGCAGTACCGTCCGGCTGCGATCACCGATCCCATCCCGCCGACCGTCGAAGGCCAGCTACTCGGGCTCGCCGACCGCATCGACACCATCGTGGCCATGTTCGGCATCGGCCTAGCTCCCAGCGGGTCAAAAGACCCATACGCGCTCCGCCGCGCCGCCAATGGCATCGTTAAAATCCTTGCTGCCTCCGGTCTTCCGTTACGCCTCAGCGAGGTGCTGGCTGCGGCGATCGACGAAGGCTCGCTGACTGAGCAGGTGGCGGCGTTCTTCCGGGAGCGGCTCGACTTCTACCTGCGCGAGGTCGCCGCCGTGGCGCCGGATGTCGTGAACGCTGTGCTGGCCAGCGACAGTGACGACGTGAGCGACGCAGTGGCTCGCGGCCGGGCTCTGGCCGCCGTGCGCGGCTCGGACGATCTCGTCGCCATCTCTGCCGCGTGGAAGCGCACCAAGAACATCCTGCGCCAGGCCGGAGAAAAAGACCTCGCCATCAGTCCCTCCATCGATCATGCTCTACTGGTCGAAGACGCCGAGGCCACGCTCGCCCAGGCTGTTGCCGCGCTCGTACCGCAGGTTGAGGCCTTCCGCGCGGCGCGCAATTACGAAGCCGCTCTGGAGCGCGTCGCCACCTTGCGTCCCCAGATCGATGACTTTTTCGACAAGACGATGGTGATGGCCGAAGACCCGGCCCTGCGTGCCAATCGGCTTGCACTTCTCCGCAGCATCGTGCACGAGCTTGGCCGGATCGCCGATTTTTCGGAGCTCGTGCCCGAGGTCCTCGCGTGAAAGCTGTGGCTCTGCTGTCGGCTGTTTTTCTGTTTGCCTGCGCCGCTCACGCCCAAACGCCGCCGCTCCAGTACGCCGAGCTCGGCGCTTGCAAACTCGACTCCGGCTTGACGATTCGCGACTGCCGGGTTGGTTATCGCACTTACGGCACGCTCAACGCGAGCAAAAGCAACGCGATCCTGTTCCCCATGTGGTTTACGGGCCGCAGCGGCGACGTCGACGCGCTGATCGGGCCGGGCCCCAACCACTTCATCGATACGGACAAGTACTTCGTGGTGATCGTCGATCCATTCGGCAATGGCGTTTCCTCCTCACCCTCCAACAGCGCGACGCAGCACGGAACCGCGTTCCCCATCTTCTCCGTTCGCGACATGGTGCGCGCCCAGCAGCGCATGGTGCGCGAAACGCTGCACCTCGATCACCTTCACGCCGTGGTCGGCCAGTCCATGGGCGGCATGCAGGCCTTTGAGTGGGCCGTGGACGCACCCACATTCATGGACGCGATCGTGAGCATCGTGGGCTCGCCGCAGCTTACCGCCTACGACCTGCTGCTTTGGTCGTCGGAAAAGGAGGCGCTCGAAAGCGACCCCGAGTACAACCACGGCACCTACACACGCAGGCCCGCGCTGCCGGTGGTCGCAGCCATCCACCAGATGAATCTGACAACACCCGCGTTCCGCGTCGACCACACCACACGTGAGGGCTTCGCGCAGTTTCTTGCGCAAACAACCACGGGCCCCGCCAGCGATGCAAACGACTACCTGCGCCAGCTGCAGGCGATGCTCGCGCACGACATCGCGCACGGTGGCGACATCTACACGGTCGCGCGTACTGTGCAAGCCAGGATGCTCATCATCAACGCCGAGCAGGACCACATGGTCAATCCCATCCCCGCGCTTGCGTTTGCAAAGCTGGTGCACGCGCAAACACTGGTGCTGCACTCCGACTGCGGCCACATGGCTCCGGGCTGCGAGCTCGGCACGGTCGCGCCGGTCATGGGGACGTTTCTAGGCAGCCGCTAGCTCATCCAGCGCAGCCCTTTCATCCACGCCAAGGCACACACAGCCCGGCTTCCCCGAGCCGGGAGCTACTACGCCGAGGGACTCGCGCACTCGGCAAACGTAAGCTGCTTCGCCCCGCTTCCGGTTTCGCCGCGCCAGGCATCGAACAACCGCCCATAACTCAGCGTCAGCAGGTCGCCCGGCAGCAACCCCAGCGCGCGGCTCTGCCGGTCGATCCAGCCCTCCGGGCCTTCCAGCTCTGCAAAAAGGCCGATCGGGGTTTCATCGATCACGCAATGCCCGGTGCCGTCGCTGTACTCCGTGCGCCACTTTTCATACACAAACGTCGGCCCATACCCTAACCGTTCCAGCATGGTCGCCAGCGCCGCGCCATCCTCCACCTGTGTTTCTGCCTCCATTCGGTGCTTGTGGCGCTCGCCCGGGTCGTAGTTCGCCGGCAGGCACTTATGCGTCAACACCCAGCGCTCGCCATAGCGGCGAATCCGCAGGATGGAGTGGGTCGCACGCAGGCGATGGTCCGGGGTATCGAACAAAGTGTTTCGCTCAAACGTCCGTGCGGTTTCCATCCGGAAGCCCAATTCCCGCAGCTGCGCGTCCAGCGCCGCCGGGTTCGCGACACGAAACTTCACCTCGATCTCCACAGCATCCATACCCGCAGTATACGAAGCTCATCCGCAAGCATAATGAGGGCATGGCTCGTCAGACGCTGCGCCTTTACGCCGACCCCGCCCATCCCGAACAGTGGGGCGACGCGATCGCGCAGGCAGCCTGCATCCTGCACGGCGGCGGCACCGTCGCCTTCGCCACGGAAACCGTCTACGGACTGGGTGCGAACGCGCTTGACCCTTCCGCCGTCGAGCAAATTTTTGTCGCGAAACAACGCCCCGCATGGGATCCGCTGATCGTCCACATCGCCGACGAACAACTGCTTCCGGCCCTAACGACCGGCTTACCGGCACCGGCCCGTCTGTGGATCGATCATTTCTGGCCGGGGCCGCTCACGCTGTTGCTGCCGCGCGGGCCGGCCGTGCCCGATGCCGTGACCGCAGGCCGTCCGCGCGTCGGCGTCCGCATGCCCCAACACCCGGTCGCACAGGCATTGTTACGCGCGGCCGGCATCCCGGTTGCCGCGCCCAGCGCCAACCGCTTCGGGCACGTCAGCCCCACCACCGCCGCGCATGTTCTGGCCGATCTCAACGGACGCATCGACGCCGTGCTCGATGGCGGCCCGTGCGAGCACGGGCTTGAGTCCACCGTGGTCGATGCCTGCGAAGACCCCTGCATCGTGTACCGCCCCGGCGCCGTCACGCTCGAGCAGCTTCGTGCCGTTTTCCCGCGTGTTGAGCCCTACCGGCCCACGCCGGACACAGCCGCTGCACCCCAGGCCCTGCCTTCGCCCGGTGTAGGCCTGCGCCACTACGCGCCGCGAGCGACCCTTCTGCTGATCGACCACGGCCCTCAACAGGCGGCCATGCTGCTGCAGATGTTGAAGAGCACTCGCGAAGGACCCGCCGGGGTTCTGCTGCCCCAAGGGCTGCTGCAGCCCGCGCAGCAAGCGCTGCTCCCACCCGAGGCGTCCGTGTTTGCCTGGGGGCAGTGGGGTCGTCCCGAGACCATGGCGCGAACACTCTTTACAGGCCTGCGCGCACTCGACGCGGCAGCTGTAACAACAATTGTCTGCCCGCTCCCATCCCCGGAGGGCTTGGGTGCGGCACTTTGCGACCGGCTCGGCAAGGCAGCGCGCCTCCAGTAGCCGGCTGGAAGGCCGCACCCGACTCTCGTCACAGGCGGTCTGCCTGGATTCCTCCTCGCGCGCCATCGCCCAGCTTCGCCGCCATCGCATCGAGCGAAAGCGACCGCAGCAGGTTGCGACGCATGCCCGTTTCCACCTCGTCGGCCGCGCGCACCGCGTTCTCGATCCACTCGAACCGGACCGTTTCGGCCAGTGAGGTAAGCTCGCGCGCCATGTCCACGTTGCGCACCATCGCCGCCTGCCCACTTGCCAACATCAGGAGGTCGCGCAGAAGGCCTCGCAGCGCTGCCAGCAGGGCGCTTGTTTTCATCTGCCCTTCGGCCCCGGCACGAAA
>CAXTWU010000091.1:0-4779 GCA_964248025.1 uncultured Acidobacteriaceae bacterium
CTTGTGATCGCGCTGCTGGTGTTTGGCCCCCGCAAGCTGCCCGAGTTGGGCAAGGGTCTCGGCGAAGGGCTGCGCGGCTTTACCAAGGGCATCAAGGGCGAGCCTGAGCCTACCGTGGTGAAGTCGGAAACCGCCAAGGCGGCAGAGACCGCGCCCGAGATCAAGTAGCCTGTTTGCCGGTTCGCCCTGTGCGAATATGGCTGCAAAGGCCCGGAACGCCCATGCGTTTCGGGCCTTTTCGCGTTTCCGGCCGTTACGGTTCAGTGAAAGCGGCCAGCTAGCGCCTGCGCTCACCGGTTGACGAAAGGCCCCCACCTCGTTAGCCTTGAGCCCGGAAACGTTGCCAGACGAGCGCGCCGTTGCCCTGCCCGCTTCCCGATCGCTACTCCAAAAGAAGCGCGTACCGAGGCCCCTTTGACCATACGATCCACCTGTTTTTTCCGCGCGACTACCATCGCGTCTGCCGTTTTGCTTGCCACCGCCACTGCCAGCCTGGCGCAGACCGTGACCGGGTCAATCAATGGCACGGTCACCGACCCGAGCGGTGCCGTGATTCCGAATGCACAGGTCGTTGCCGTCAACACGGCCACCGGTGTTCGCACCCCGGCCACCAGCAACGACGCCGGCGCTTACTCGATCCGCTTTCTGCCGATCGGTACCTACACGATCGAAGTGACGGCACCGGGCTTTAACAAACTTAGCGTGCCCCCGTTTGCGTTGGAGATCGACCAGTCGGCCAAGGTGGACGCGCATGTAACGGTCGGCGCGAGCACAAGCGTGGATGTGCAGGGCAACGTGGCGCCGATCCTTGATACCTCAGACGGAACGATCGGGCTTTCGTTAACGGCAAATCAGATCAGCACGATTCCGCTGAATGGCCGCAATTTTTCATCGGTTACGCTGTTCCAGCCTGGCGCTGTAAACACCGACCCGTCTGGACTCACTGGCGGAAATGCGACGGAGCGCAACACCTATAACAACGGCGTTGTGGCGGTCAATGGTAACCGCGCCCAGGCCAATAACTACACACTTGATGGCATCGATATGAACGAGGGTCAGAATAATCTGATCGCCTACAATCCCGCGCCGGACGCCTTGCAGGAAGTTCGAGTGATTACAGCGGACGCGCCGGCCACTTATGGCAATGTGAATGGCGGTGATGTGGTTTCGGTGCTCAAGAGCGGAACCAACCACTTCCATGGATCGCTTTACGAGTACCTTCAGAATTCCAACCTGGATGCGAATTCATGGGCGAACAAACACAAGGCAGCAGTGGTGGATCCGGTGACCGGTCAGCTTCGTTCGGGAGCCATCGCGACCAATCCTTACACGCAAAGCATCTTCGGCGGCACGCTGGGCGGCCCCATCCTGCGCGACCACTTTTTCTTCTTTGCAGACTATGAAGGGGTACGCGAGCACTCCGGCGGTTCGGGGTCGGCCAGTGTTCTGACAGCAGCGATGCGCCAGGGTGACTTTTCCGCTGTCAAGGCCGTCGGCGGGAAGCAGCTCTTCGATACGCAGAACAATCTGGCACCCTACGTCAACAACCAGGTACCTGTCATCAACCCTGTGGCCAGGTACCTGTTTGCTCACCCGGAGTTGTATCCTTTACCTAACACCGCACCCGAGGACGGCTTAGTCCAGAATAACTTCACCGGGCCGACACGTACCTTCAGGGTCAACAACCAGGGAGACTTCAAAGTCGAGTGGGACCCGCGCGGCGCGGATAAGTTGACGGCCTTCTACGCGCAGTCCGACGCGTCGGACGGCACGGTGGCTGTTCTTCCTGTCTCGTTCCCTTCGCAGAATGTATTTCCGACCAAGATCTTCGGCGCGACCTGGGTGCACACCTTTTCGCCTGCCATTGTGAATGAGGCCCGCATCGGGTTTACCCGCGTTCGCTGGGACCAGGGCATCCCGACCGACCCGAGCGGTCTCTTCGGGCTCACGGGCGACAAAGTGGTCGGTATCCCTTTTGGAACCCAGCGGTATGTCGGCTTTTCCGGGCAATCCATGAGCGACAATCTGAGCTATGTCGGCACAAGCGGTGCCCCGCAGATCCTCCGCGACAATAACTTCTACTACGGGGATAACTTTACCTGGCAGATCAGCAGGCACCTGCTCAGCCTGGGTGTACAAGCGGTGCGGTACCAGCAGAATTACGCCTTGTCCGGCGCGCAAGGATCCCTGGGCCAGTTCAACTATGGCGGCGAGTTTACCGGCGACGGAGCGAACACCGGCTACAGCGGCGCGGACTTTGTGCTGGATCGAGCCAACGAGGAGAGTATCGCGCTACCCGGCGGCGGGCTTGTTGGGAACCGCCAGTGGCGCACCGCGGGCTTTGTCCAGGATGACTGGAAGGCCACGGATCGTCTCAGCCTGACCCTTGGTGTTCGTTATGAGTATGACCAGCGCTGGAACGAGGTCAACAACAAGACAGCCAACGTACTTTTAACCGGTCCGCAGGCCGGTACGGTAGAGTATGCGGGCTCGGTGCCTGCCGGTGCGCCTGCCGGATCGATCGTTTGTGACAACATCTCCTGTTATCAGCCGACTTACAACCAGGTGCAGCCCCGGTTTGGATTCGCTTACCAGTTCACGCCCCGCTGGGTTCTACGCGGTGGTTACGGTGCAACCAGCTTTTTCGAGGGTGACGCTAACAATCAACGGCTGACTTACCAGAACCCGTTCCTTGCTTTCATCGATCCAAGAGCGTTGACCCCGGTGGCGCCATCCGGCGGTACACCCTACAACCCCGGCACCCCTTTTGCAGCCGCTAACGGCTTCAACATATCGACGGTCAGCAACCAGGGCGCGAGCTTCGGTGCATGGCCGCAACATATCCAGCCGGCTTACATTCACGAGTTCAACTTGACGACAGAGTATGAGCTTTCCAACACTCTCTCAGTCACGCTGGGGTATGTAGGGGAGACCGGTCAGCATTTGGCGGACTACCGCAACGGCAACCAGTTGACGCTCGCCCAGGCCCAGGCGCTCTATGCCAATAACAACGTGGTGACCCCGGCTACAGCCGCGCCCTTTGCGGCGTTGGTAGGGCAGGGCAACAAGCTGCTTGTCACCGAGTCCGATGCCATGATGAATTACAACGCGGCTGAGGCAACGGTGCGTCAGCGCCTGAAGCACGGTTTCGAGTGGACGGTGAACTACACCTATGGCCGTGCCATGACCAACAGTGCCGGTAACTACACCTTCGCAAATACGTCCGTGCAGGATGGCGCTTTCCAGGACGGCTACAACGGCCATGCGGATTATGGCCCGTCCGGCTCGGACGTGCGGCATAACCTGTCGGCACTTGGAGTCTATGCGGTTCCATACGGACATGGGCAGCAGTTCGGGTCGCAATCGAACAAGGTGTTCGACCTGTTGCTTGGCGGATGGTCGATCTCAAGCTCGGTCGTTGCCTACTCCGGCTTCCCCCTGACGATCAATGGGCCTGATAACACGAACACCAATACCTACGGGCAGATACGGGCCAACCAGTACCGGAAGATCCACGCTGTGAATCGCGGTACGGGGAACTGGTTCGGCACGGATCCTTCCGCCGTGCCCTGTACGGGCGCTGAAAACAATACTTGTGCTTACGGCCCTGCCGGTTCGCTGGCATTCGGAACGGCGGCTGTGGGGACAGAAAGAACGCCCGGCTACGAGCAGATCGATGCGTCGGCGTTCAAGGACTTCCACATCACCGAACACCAGGCCGTTGGGTTCCGTACCGATGCCTTCAACGTAGCCAACATCGCCAGCTACGGCAATCCTGACAACGGTGTGACAGATACAAACTTCGGCCAGATTACCTCGACACGGAGTAACTCCCGCATCATCGAGTTCAATGCGCACTACTCGTTCTAAGTCTGCTGCATTCCCAGGAAAGGCTCGCTCGCGCGGGCCTTTCCTGTCTCAAGCGGCGATGAGTGCGACGGCGACCAGCGCCAGACCCATCCCCAGCAACTGAAAGCGGCTTGCGCGCTCTTTAAGAACGAGCGCGGCGAGCAGGATAGTGGCACCGGGATAGAGCGAGGCGAGAACGGCGGCCACGTCAAGCCGCCCGCTCAGGGACGAGGCCATGTACAGGCCATTGCCGGTGGTATCGAGCAGGCCGGCCATGGCAGCCAGGCCGAAGACGGATGAGCTCCCGACGGCCACGGTAGACGCCGGAGGGGGAGCAAGGGCGGGCTCGTCCAAGGGGAGGGTTGAGGGCGACCGGCTCCTCCCGGCAGGCCATCGCTGCACGGCAAGCGCTACGGCCGCCCCGCCCGCGCGCGACAGCAGCAAGGCCCACAGCACGGGACCGGCGCTACCTGCGGTGCTTCCATCCGGCAGCTTTGCCGGTGTGCCCGCGGCGGCGGACAGATGAAGCCAGACCAGCTGCAAGCCGAAACCGACACCGGCCACGGTCGCCAGCACCAACGCGCGGCGGGTGGTCGGCGCTGCGCCGGGGGCGGCGGGTGCATAGGCAATCAGCATGATGGATGCCGCGGCGACCGCGAACCCGAGCAGTTGTGTGAACGGGGGCACACCCTCGCTCCGCAGCGCGAGGAGCACCGGCAGCACGGCAGTAAGTAGCCCGGCGAGGGCTGCCGCAAGCCCCATGACGCCGATCGAGAGCGCCCGGTAGAACACCATGAGCGCCGCGCTGCCCGCAATGCCTGAGAGCAGGCCGCCCGCGACGGCCCAGGGAGACAAGGTGACGGGCAACCGCCACGCCACCGAGCCCAGCAGCACGACGCTGAGCCCGTGGGCGATCAGCACCACCCGGCT
>CAXTWU010000091.1:4879-8615 GCA_964248025.1 uncultured Acidobacteriaceae bacterium
TTGCCGTCGGAGATGATGTACAGGATGCGGCGGCGGCCCTTGGGCTGCTTGGCGAGCTCGGTGGCTGCGGCCAGGATGGCGTCGTTGAGAGGGTGGTACTCCCTGGGCAGAATGGCGTTGCCGGGGTCGAGTCCGTGGTGAGGGCTGGTGTTCGGGTCCAGCTGGCGCCCGTTCTGGGTGATGCCGTCGTCCATGGGTCCGCCCGGAGCGATCACACCCATTTCGCGGCCCGGCGCCCTGGCCTCAGACAATGCAACCGTGAGCCGCGCGCCCTGGGCGCCGGTGAAGTCCGTAATCATGCGTGTGGAGCTGTTGTAGCCGAAGACTGCGACGGAGTCGTCAGGAGCAAATGCGCCGGTGACGGCAGCCAGGCTTTCATTGACGCGGTTCATCACGTCGGCAGGCAGACTCTGGTCGACGACAAAGGCTACGGAAAGCGGAAATGGGTCGGTGGTGAAAAAAACGATTCGCTGACGTACGCCGTCCTCAAACACGCGAAACTGGCGCCAGTCGAGCGCCGGGACCAGGCCGCCTTTCTTGTCGCGGATCGTTACAGGGACAAGCACTTCGTTGACCGGCACGACGATGGTGGCGGTGGGCCCTTGTCCAGCGACGGGGATGTCGGGTGTTTCCTGCTGCTGCGGCGTGGCGCCCTGCGGGGCGACGCTCTGATCGGGGGTAGCGGAGGACGATGTGGCCGGTGCAGCCTGGTTCGCGCCGGGGGCGACTGCATCAGGCGCCGGGGCGGCCGCGGCTCCGGGCTTTACCTGACTCTTCAGGTCGCCCAGGCCGTTTGCACTCGGGGCCTGCGGCGTCGGCGCGTCGGGGATCGAGCCTGGTTGTTGCGCCTGTGCGGTGCCCAGCAGTGCCAGCAGCAGCACCCCAGCCCACGCGGCCTGCTTTACGGTTTTGTTTCTTTTCACGGCAATCCTCACAGCGACTTCAAAACCACACATGCGACACGCACAAAGACTCTTTGTTCTTGCATAGATGCTGTCTGGAAGTCGTTCCCCCAAGAACAAGGCATGAAACCCGAACGCACCTGTCAGGGTAACAGAGCCCACTGGGGCGGGATGGGCGCGTAGACATGCCAGGGGCTGCCGTGTCATGGTGGCTCCAGGTGCATCGCTGCGCCCCAAGAGGCCACTGTTGACGATGAACTTGCTAAACCGGCGCCGCTTTCTCGGCTCCGCCGCCCTTTCCGCGGCGGCTGCCTGCATGCCGGCCCCGACTGCCCGTGCCAACCCGTTGGGGCTGCCGCTGGGTCTGCAGCTGTACTCGGTGCGCGACCAGCTGAAGGCCGATTACGCAGGCACGCTGAAGCAGGTCGGTGCCCTCGGTTTCCGAGAGGTGGAAGCGGCCGGGTTTTATAACCAGACTCCGGCGCAGGTCCAAGCCGCGATGGACGCTGCTGGACTTCGCTGTGTGTCGGCGCACTACCCGGCCGACCAACTCGGGCAACGCTTCGACGCGATCCTGGCCTATCAGCGCCAGTTGTCGTCGGCACACTACGTCATCTGTGCGTTTCCGGGCTTTCGCGATCCGGGCCGGGCCCAGGGCCTGTCGCACAAGCAAATGGTGCACGCCTTTACGCTCGACGACTGGAAGTGGAACGCGGAGCAGTTCAACGCGTGGGGCCGCAAAGCAAAGGCCGAGGGCTTCCAGTTCGGCTATCACAATCACACCATGGAGTTCCAGCCGCTCAACGGGGTGGTGCCGTATGAGCTGCTGCTCAAAGCGACCGAGCCCGCGCTGGTGACGATGGAGCTGGACTGCGGCTGGGTCACGGTGGGCGGCGGCAGCCCGGAGTACTTCCTGCGTACCTACCCGGACCGCATCTCGATGCTGCATGTGAAAGACTTCGCGCGCGACGCGACGCATACCTCGATGGACAACCCGCCGGATGCAGCCGAACTCGGGCGCGGAACGGCCGACTACCCTGCCATCTTCAAGGCGGTCAAGCCGGGCACGATCAAGCACATGTTTGTCGAGCAGGAAAGCTACCCGGACCTGCCCTGGGTGGAGGCGCTGCGGGTCGATGCGGAGTACATGAAGGGGCTGAAGGGCTAAGACCGCCTGCGCGGCTTGGGCTCGGGTTCCCCGAGCTACCGCGGTCCCTTCGGGGACGGGTCCTCGTTCAAATCAAAGCCTCCCTCGCAGTGGCCGAGAGAGGCTTTTGATTTGAAGGTATACACCCCACGAAGTGGGCGCGAGCCGCGCAGGCGGTCTTAGTCTTTTGCCTGTCCCAAGCGTCTAAGCATTCACCATGCGCCGTCTCCTGCTCGCCTCCCTGTTCGTGCTTGCCCCGATGCTCTACGCGCAATCGGCACCGTCGCCCGACGCCCCGCCGGTCAGCACCGCCCCGCCGCCGGCTGAGGATGAGCCGACCGGCGCGCCGGTCACGACCCTGCGCGTCAACTCCAATCTGGTGTCGCTGTACTTCACCGTGCACGACAAGCACGGGGCGTTGATCCCGAACCTGACACGCGACGACTGCCAGGTCATGGAAGACAAGAAAGGGCAAAAGGTGCGTAACTTTGAGGCGCGCGCCGACCAGCCACTGACGCTCGGCATTCTGCTCGATACTTCGGGCTCGCAGCAGCATGTGCTGCCGCTCGAGCAGCAGTCCGGCTCCGAGTTCCTCCGTCGCGTGCTGCGGGCCAAGGATGAAGCCTTTTTAATCTCGTTCGACGTGGACGTGGACCTGCTCGAGGACTACACCAACAACGCCGGGCAGTTAACCCGCGCGATCAACAAGGCACAGATCAACACGGCGGCCGGCAACGGATCGGGCGGCGGTGTAGGCGTGGGGCAGGGCACGGTGCCCACGCAGGGCGCTCCCAAGGGGACCCTGCTGTACGACGCAGTATACCTGGCATCGAACGACAAGCTGCGGCAGGAAACAGGCCGCAAGGCAATGATCCTGCTGACCGACGGCGGCGACCAGGGATCGAAGTACCGGATCCAGGACGCGATCGAAGCGGCGCAAAAAGCGAACGCGATTATCTACGTGATCCTGATCGCGGACCGTGGATTTTACTTCGGCAATGGCATGAACATGGGCTATTCCGGGGACTCGCAGATGCGCCGGATGGCGGCGGAGACCGGCGGCCGCGTCATCGATGTAGGCAACAACGGCAAAAAGCTGGAAGCGGCGTTTCAGCAGATTGAGGACGAGCTCAGAACACAGTACGTCGCCAGCTATGTGCCCCTCAACACGGAGTTCGACGGCAAGTACCGGACGGTCGACGTGCAATGCAAGGGGGATGGACTCAAGGTGCAGTCGCGCAAGGGTTACTACGCGATCGCGCAGGAGGGTGACGGGCAGTAACTGGTCTTTGCTCCAGGTGCTACCGCGGTTTGCACTTGCTGAGCCGCCTTCCCGGCGACCTTTCGGCAGGCAGCAAACTCTTATTCGGGAATGGGGGCACTCATGAAAACTCGCGCAAAGTTTCTACTCGCAGGGACCTTGTTCGCGTCAGCCTCGCTGGCGCAGGCAGCCGATGTACGCACCGACTACGATCACGGTGTAAACTTCGCCAACTATCACACTTACTCCTGGGGCAACGTCGAAACGTCGGACCCGCTGTATGTCAACCGGATCAAAAATGAGGTCAACCGGGATCTGCAGGCCAAGGGCTGGCAGCTGGTGCCGTCGGGCGGCAATGCCACCATATTTGCGAACGGCAGTGTCAAGAACGAGCAGCAGGTGGAAACCTACTACAACAACCTGGGC
>CAXTWU010000092.1:0-8551 GCA_964248025.1 uncultured Acidobacteriaceae bacterium
CTTGAAGGCGTGGGCCTCGGCCCGACGATCCGCCACTACCTGGGCCACGGCGGCCCGCACCTGGTCGGCACCGCCGCCATGACCACCGGCATCGGCCTGGCCATGCTGGGCACCTTCGCCTACGCGGTCTCGGTCGACTACCGCAAGGTCAGCGCGATCGGCTCCGTGCTGCTGATCGGCGTCCTGGTGCTGTCGCTCGCAACGCTGTTCTTCCACGTGGTGCAGCCTTCCACGATCGACTGGATGATCCTGGGCGTGTTCTCGATCCTGACGGTCGGCGACTTCGCGCGCATCCGGGCCGGCGGTGCCGGTGCAACCGCGGTCGAGCTCGCCTTGTCGATCTTTCTCGACGGCTTGAATATCTTTCTGGCCGTTCTGGACCTGTTCGGCAATCGCGGCCGCGACTGAGCCGGGCAGCTTTGCTGCTCCACCCGATGGCGCGATCTCCGGATTGCGCCATCGCCTTTTGCATTGCATCGGCTGTGCTCCGCCTATCGGTTAAGGTAGTACCGGTAGCCGGGGGATCGAAATGAACGGGTGGATGGTGCGTTGCACGGGGCTGGCGCTCCTGGGGCTGCTCGCGGCGGGAGGGTTGGAAGGGCAGGCTCCGACCCCAACTCAAAACCGGATAGATACACCCGGCAGTGCCCCCAGCAGCGCCATAGACCGCGACCTGCTTGAGATCACGGTGCCCGGGCTCGAAGCGCTCTATCGCGAGCACCGGTACACCGTGACCGATGTGACGCGCTGGTACCTGGCGCGCATCGCCCGCTACAACGGTATCTACGGTGCCATCGAGAAGGTAGATACAGCCGGCGCACTGGCAACCGCCGCGCGTGAGGACGCCGAAGCACAATCTCTGGGCTTCCAGCCCGGCCCCCTGTGGGGCGTGCCCATCGTGATCAAGGAAAACACCAGCGTCGGGGGCCTGGTCACGACCGATGGCTGGAAGGGCTATACCCTGCCCGGCCACGAGCTGCTTGCGCCTCGCGATGCCCCGATCGTCGCAAATCTGCGAGGGGCGGGCGCGATCATCCTGGGCAAGACCAACATGCCGGACTTCGCCGCGAGCGACACCAACCGCAGCTCGTCGTATGGACGCACGGGCAATGCTTACGATGTACGCTTTTCGCCCGGCGGCTCGTCGGGCGGCACGGTTACAGCGGTGACGGCCAACCTTGCGATGCTGGGGAATGGGACCGACACCGGCAATTCCATCCGCATGCCTGCTGCGACCAGTGCGGTGGTCGGCGTATTTCCGACGCGCGGCCTCCTCAGCATCGCGGGCATCGCGCCGCTCGACTGGCTGCTCGACAACACGGGGCCGATTGCGCGCGATGTAACGAGCGCCGCGATCGCCCTGAGCGTCATGGCCGGGCCGGACCCACAGGATGGGCGTACAGGGGAGTCATCGAGCCACGCGCAGCCCGGACCCTACACGCAATACCTAAAGGGAGACGCGTTACGCGGCAAGCGCTTCGGCGTGCCCGCGTTTGTTCTCGCGGGCGCGGGCATCCCGTTCCAGGGCATCGAGCCCGGTACGTCGCCGGCCGACGCTGCGAAGGCTCGCGCTGAGGCTCGCCTGCCACTGCAGCCGGAGACGCGAGCTGCTTTTATGAGAGCGATTGAAGGACTGCGCGCGGCCGGTGCTACCGTGGTGTTCGACGACGCCATCCTGCCTGAGAGTTTCGCGGACGCGATCTCTCAGGTGAAAACGCTCCCTTACGTTCGAGAGGGCACGGAGGCTTTCCTGGCCGCGTACGGTCCCGCGCAGTACCACTCCGCCGCCGAGTACGAGCGAGCCGTAGGCTCGGCCCTTCCCCCGACCATTATTGGAGGCCAGCAGGAGGGCGAGATCTCGCATCACGCCGTGCCGCAGGCGCGGTTCGAGGGCAATCCGCAGGCCGAGCGCGACGTGCTGACGCCCCGGCAGCGCGCGCTCTCGATCTACAACGAAACGCTCGACCGTTTGCACCTGGACGGCTACGTCTACCCGGCGATCCAGATGCCGCCGCCGGATGAAACCATGCCGCAGAATGGCCGCGTCAGCTCTGGTCCGCACAGTGACACAAGCTGGGTTAACGTGATCGGCGTGCCCGCGGTGGTGGTGCCGGGCGGCTTTTACCCGAGCGGCCTGCCGTTTGGGCTGGAGATCTCCGCTCGCCGCTGGAAGGACGGCGACCTGCTGGGCTGGGCTTATGCCTATGAGCAGACCACCCGTGTGCGCCGGCCTCCGGTGCTGGTGGAGCAGGGGCTGCTGCCGCGGCAGAAGTAAGGCGAGCTACGTACGGACGAAGACGAGGTATGCTGGGCAACAACGAATCTCTTGTTGCTCCCTGGAGTCTCCGGTTGACGCGTTCTCCCCTGCTGCTGCTGGCCGCCCTGTATCTCTCGAGTCTCCCCGCACTGTCGCAAACCTCAAGTCCCGCTCCGAAGTACGATCCGCGCCTAACTTTTGCGCCGCTCACTCTGCCCGACCCGGTCAATGCCTATCGCTCGAGCGATGGCGCGCCGGGCCCGGCCTACTGGCAGAACCGCGCCGACTACGGCATGCATGCCGTTCTCGACACCGAGGCCAAGGTGCTGCGCAACGACGAGGTCGTCACCTACACCAACAACAGCCCCGACGCGCTCCCAAGCCTGTGGCTGCAGATGGAGCAGAACATCTATCGCAAGGACTCGCGTGCGCGGCTGGCGAACGGCGGGCAACCGCGCCGGCGGCAGGTGAAGGACGACGAGATGAATGCGGGCGGCCAGTCAACCGAGGGTTTTGTACTGGACTCGATCGAGGTAGAGGACGGCGCGATCTACAAGCCGGACACTGTGGTGGATGACACGCGTATGCAGGTGCGGCTGCGGCAGCCGCTCGCGTCCAAAAACGCGCTGAAACTTCACATTCGCTACCACTACACGATCCCCGGCGTGTGGGGCGGGCGCACCTCGGTCGGTATGTCGAAGCAGGGTGAGATCTACGACATGGCCCAGTGGTATCCGCGCATGTGCGTCTACGACGACCTGCGCGGCTGGGACACCCTGCCGTATGTGGGCAGTGAGTTCTACCTGGAGTACGGCGACTTCGACTACTTTGTCACGGTGCCCAGCTCCATGCTCGTCGCCGGCTCGGGGGAGCTGGTCAACCCGCAGGATGTGCTGACGAAACCCGAGCAGGCGCGGCTCGCGCAGGCCCGGGCGAGCGACAAAACGGTCGCGATTCGCACGGCGGCCGAGGTGAACGACCCGGCGAGCCGGCCCAAACAGGGCGGCACACTGACTTGGCACTTCAGCATGAAGAACACGCGCGATGTGTCGTGGAGCGCGAGCCCGGTGTTTGTGTGGGACGCGGCCAGGATCAACCTGCCGGACGGCAAAACCAGCCTGGCCGAAAGCTTTTACCCGCCGGAAAGCATGGGCGAAGATCGCTGGAATCGTTCGACCGAGTACGTGAAAGATACGGTTGAGCGCTTTTCCCGCCAGTGGTTCCCTTATCCGTGGCCGGCGGCGACCAACGTCGCGGGCTTTTCGACGGGCATGGAGTACCCCGGCATCGTCTTCGACGGCATCGACGACAAGGGCAAAGAGCTGTTCTGGATCACGGCGCACGAGATCGGCCATGACTGGTTCCCCATGATCGTGGGCTCGAACGAACGCCGCAGCGCTTTTATGGATGAAGGTTTCAATACCTTTATCGACATTGCGGAATCGGCCGAGTTCGAGAACGGTGTGTATGGACCGAAGCGCGACCCGGAGTACTCCGACGGGGGCGAACCGCCGGATACGATCCTGAAGGTGATCGATAACCCGGACGCGCCGGTGATCCTGATGCCGGCCGACGCGTATACGTGGCCGTTGTCGCACCCGGTCTCGTATTTCAAAGGTGCGTACGGCATGGTGTTGTTACGCGAGCAGATCCTCGGCAAGCAGCGATTCGACTGGGCTCTTCGTAAGTACATTCGCGATTGGGCGTACAAGCATCCGTCGCCCTCGGATTTTTTCCGCGCCATGTCGAGCGAGGGCGGGGAAGACCTGGACTGGTTCTGGCGTGGCTGGTACATGAATCACTGGCGCTACGATATGGCCGCGACGAAGATCGCGGGAGATACGGTGACGCTGGTCAACAAGGGACAGCTGGTGCTGCCGACACCCGTTGAGGTGCGCTATGTCGACGGCGCGACGACGCGCTTCGTGGTGCCGGTGGAAGCGTGGGAGTCCAAGGGCGAGCTGGTGTGGACCGGGGAAAAGCCGGTCGCGTCGGTGACGGTGGACCCCGACCACGTGCTGCCCGATGACGACCGCGCGAACAATACCTTGAGTGCGAAGTAGCCGGATGATACGCACTCGCGCCACCATCGTCGCTCTGGCCCTGCTGTCGGCGCCGGGCCTGCCGGGGCAAAGCGGCACACGCTTTGATGTGACGGAAGCGACAATCGCGTCTACACAGGCCGCGATCCGCGAAGGCCGGACCACCTGCCGGGCCGTTGTTGAGGGTTACCTCGCGCGCATTCATGCCTACGATCAACCGACGCATTTAAACAGCATCGTCATGCTGAACCCGGAGGCGCTGGAGGAGGCTGAGCGTTGCGACCGCGAGTTCCGCGCGACCGGCGAACTGCCTCCGCTGGGCGGCGTCGCGGTGCTGGTCAAAGACAACTACGACACCGCCCGGCTGCAAACGACGGGCGGCTCGCTCGCGATGAAGGGCTTTGTACCCGCAGAAGACAGCACCATGGTCGCGAAACTGCGAGCCGCCGGTGCCATCGTATTGGCGAAAACGAATATGGCGGAGTGGGCCTTTTCCCCGTATGTTACAGAAAGCTCCATTGCCGGCATCACGCGCAACGCTTATGACTTGTCGCGCGTGCCTGCCGGCTCGAGCGGCGGCACGGCAGCCGGCGTCGCGGCGAGCCTGGGCGAGGTGGGTCTCGGCACAGACACCGGCAACTCGATTCGCGGGCCATCGTCGCACAACGACCTGGTCGGCATTCGACCGACGTTGGGCCTGACCAGCCGGGCCGGCATCATCCCGCTGTTTGCCAACAACGATGTGGGCGGCCCCATGGCGCGCACCGTCGAGGATGCCGCACGCGTATTGACGGTGGTGGCTGGGCCCGATCCGCGCGATCCGCTGACAGCCCTTGACCGCGAGCACCCCGGGCTTGACTACACGCGATTTCTCGACGCACAGGGCTTGCGTGGCGCGCGTATCGGTGTGTTTCGCCAGTACTTCACAACGTCGACCACCGACCCGGAGGTGAAAGCCGCGACGGAGAACGCCCTGCATGCATTGCAGGCGCAAGGGGCGGTGCTGGTCGACCCGTTTACGGTCCCGGGCTACAAGCAAATGCTCGCCAACCTGTGGTGCGGCGACTTTCGCGCTGACCTTGACGGCTACCTGGCCCAGCACCCGAAGGCGCCGTACCACTCGCTCGACCCGATCGTGCGCTCCGGGCTTTTCCTGCCTTACATTGAAAAGGACATGCGCGGCGCACTGGCCGCGCCTGCCAAAGGCGACCGCCGGTCACCCTGCCCGGATGTGTACCACGACGCGCCAAAGATCGCATTCCGCAACGCGCTCCTGCGAGCGATGGATGGCGCGAAGCTTGACGCGATTGTGTACCCCACGTGGAGCAATGCCCCGCGCTTGATTGGCGACCTGAAGAGCCCCGCCGGCGATAATAGCCAGGTCCTATCGCCACAGACCGGCTTTCCGGCCATGACCGTGCCGATGGGTTTCACGCACGGCGGCCTGCCGGCGGGGCTCACGTTTCTGGGTCGCGCGTGGAGCGAGGGCCAGCTGATCCGGCTCGCGTACAGCTACGAACAGGCCACGCACCATCGCGCCGCGCCGCCACTCTTTCCGCCCTTGAAAGTTCAGACCAAGGAGACCACACCCTGATGCGTCACCTCCTGCTCGCGTCGTTCCTGTTGCCGGCGGCCGCCCTCGCGCAAGTACCCGTCGAGCCGGTCCAGCACACGTTTACTCTTCACAAGTTCAAAACCGAAAGTGGAACGGTGCTGCCCGAAGCGCACATCGTGTACGGGACCTACGGTCGCCTGAACGCCGCCGGCGACAACGCAGTGCTGCTGCCCTCGCACTACATGGCCGACATGCACGGCTACGAGTGGCTGATCGGCCCGGGCAAGGCGTTGGACCCGACGAAACTGTTTCTCGTCACCAGCGAGGAGTTCGGCAACGGACGATCCTCCTCGCCTTCCAACACGCCCGAGCCATTCCATGGACCGCGCTTTCCGGTCACGACCATCCGCGACAACGTCGAAGGGGTGCACCGGCTGCTCACCGAGGAGCTGCATGTGCGGCATCTCGAGGCCGTCATCGGCTTTTCCATGGGCGCACAACAGGCTTTTCAGTGGGCCGTCAGCTACCCCACCTACATGGACCGCATCGTGGCGACCTCCGGCACGGCCAAGACCTATGGACACGGCATCGTGCGAAACGAGAGCGAGATCACCGCCATCGAGACCGATCCGGTCTTCGCGAACGGCGACTACAAGCAGCAGCCCGAGCGCGGCATCGAGGCCTTCAACCTGATCTGGACGGCGTGGCTTTACAGTCAGCAGTGGTGGCGCGAGGAGCTGTGGAAGGCCGAGTTTCCCGCCGGTACAAAGCTGCCCGCGGTGCTCGATCACTATAAGAAGGAGTTCATCCCGAATGCCGACGCCAACAATCTGATCCTGCAGTTGCGCACCTGGGAGCAAAATGACGTGGGCGCGACGCCGCCGTTTCACGGCGATCTCGCCGCGGCGCTGCGTTCCATCCAGGTGCCCGTCCTGTACATGCCTTCGGCGACCGACCTTTACTTTCCCGTTGAGGACGCCCGCTACGAAGCGCAGTACATTGCGCACTGCACCCTGTTGCCGATCCCGTCTATTTGGGGCCATCCAGCGGGGGCAGGCGCAAGCCCCGCCGACGCGAAGTTCCTGAATGAGCACATCGGCGCGTTTCTGCAGTTCTCAGGCAGGTAGAAGGCTTGCGGCGGTTTCGCCTGCCGCTGCTATGCGGCATCAGCCTGTTGTGGGGTTCGGGCTGGCTGCTTGCACCGGAGCTGTCCGCGGTCGCGGCACCCTTCGCCGCGGTGGCATTTAGATTCGCTATCGCCGCTGCCGCACTGTTCCTCCTTTCGCTTCCACGGCGGGCGAAAAGATCGCCCGCGGCTGTTTCTTTCACCCTGGCTCTCATGTTGTTCGCTTTTCCCGCGGCTGTGCTGGTGATAGCCGGGCGGCATGGTGTCGCTGGGTGGATACCTCTTCTGTATGCCATGCTGCCCTTGCTGACGGCGGGCGAACGATGGTCGCCTACCATGGCCGTGGCGCCGGGAGCCGTGCTGCTGCTGCTCAACGGAACGGTCCCGTTTGCCCCGGACAAGCTCGCCTGGGCTGTTGCAGTCCTTGTCGCCGTGGGCTTGCAGGCATGGGCTCTGCGCTACGTGGCACGCCGGCTTGAGAGCGGGTCCGCAGCCGCCAGTCTCGCGTCAGCCTTTGCCATCGCTGCCGCGCTGCTTGCCCTCGGCAGTCTCCTGCTTGATCCTTCGCCTCGTCTCGCCCCGTCGAGCGATTGGACCGCGGGCGCAGGCTTGTCTCTGCTGCTGCTTTCACTTCTGGGTACCGCTCTGCCTTTCGCCGGGCTGTGCCGCCTGCTTGTGGGCAGCGGCTACAGGCCAGAGCAGGTTGCGGTCACCCAGTGGCTGCAAACTCTGGTGATGGTCGGGGAAAGCGCCATTGTCGTGCGGGCACATTCGCAGTGGCTGCTCGCGGTCGCTGCCGTTGGGCTGCTTGGCTGCGGCTGGTCCGTCCTCCGGGTCGCTGTTCCTGAACACGAATCCGTGCTTCTGCGCCGAGATGAAGCCTGAAAGCACCTTCGTCACGCATTACCTTTGGGGCGTCCGTCACACCTGCCGCATCTATGGATGGAGCATGAGTGCCTGCTTTTACATTGTTGTGCAAGGGGAAGACCCCGGGTTCGACACCTATGTCAACGGCCATGCGCTGGCGCGGCACGAAAGCGAGCTCGAAGTCCTGGCGCAAACGCTTGCGGTGCGCCCGCTGCTCGACTTCTTCTCCGCCGACCGCAACTCCATGGCGATCCTGCTGGAGCAGGGCGCGGGTGACCCGGCATGGGAAAAGTCCCTGCCCGATCCCCAATGGTATCTGCCTCGCGAAGGGCTCGAAACAATTGACGCGCTTCTTGCATTTGTGAAAGCAAACCCAGCGAGATTCGGCGGTGCGACCGGGGCGCTGCTGGAGGAGCTGCACAGCTACCGGACTGTGCTGTACAAAGCCGCCAGCCGCGACCTGCGATGGCACCTGGCGGTGAGCTGGGAGTGAGCGCGGTCCATTGATCGACCGCCGGACCCGTCCGGCTGAACGAGAGCACTTACACCGCGCAACCTTGCATCCGGGTACGGGGTTACGACGCCCAATCAACGTCGTGCTGCGAAAGGCAAGCCCCTGCGCCCGAAACGTCCCGCACTGTCACAGCGGGCTAGTTGAAGATCTTGCCCATGCGCCGGATCTGCGCTCCGACCCCGCGCAGCTT
>CAXTWU010000093.1:0-4116 GCA_964248025.1 uncultured Acidobacteriaceae bacterium
TTTGCGCAAACCGGGGTGCTGTCGCAACATATTCTTGGGCGGCAAACGCCCGTGCTGCCGCGTCTCAGCGCCACCCTGCTGGGCGAGCGCGAGTTCCGCACCATGCAGCACGACGATATCGACCTGTCCGAGCTTTTCACCGTGCCCGAGCGCGAGATGACTGAGCGCATCGGCGCGCGGCACCTCCCACCGGAAGGGAAGCGTAAGCTGCAGGCCGCCGGGCAAAGCATGCACAGCGAGCTCGAGGCTTTGACCGAGTGGATGCGCTCGCTGGACCCCGCACTGGGCCGCTCGGCCGAGGTGGCAGCCGGCAAGATGCGCTACCAGATGAACCGCCTGCGCCGCCTCGCTGCCCGGCGCGAACTTGAACAGAACACCGGCATCGCTCGCCGCATCGGGGCGTTATACCGGGCCGCCTACCCGGACGGGCACTTGCAGGAACGCGTCCTGGGGGCGGTGGGGGCGCTGGCCCGCTTCGGCCCTGATCTGCCCGGCATCCTGGTGGATGCTGCGGGCGAGCCCTGTCCGGGGCACAAACTGATCGTTCGATAGCTGTCGAACACTTCGACAAGCATCGAAGAGTCAAAGGAGGATCGGAATGGAAGTGTTCGACGTAACCTGCCCGGAGTGCGGCGGCGTCCTGCGGGTTGACCCAGCGACCCGGGCCGTTATCTCCCACACCCCGGCACCGCGCAAGCGAACCTTTGACGACTTTGAAAGCGCCGCCAAGGCTATGCGCGAGGGGGAAGGCCGCAAGGAGTCCTTGTTCAAACAGGCGCTGGATGCTGAAAAAAACAAGGAAGACGTGATGAACAAGCGATTTGCCGAGGCTCTGCGCAAGGCGAAGGACTCGCCCGCGTCCGAGCGGCCCCTACGCGACTTCGACCTGGACTAAGATTCTGGCAGTGCATTGGGGCGCAAACCGCATCACACTCGTTGCTGAAGGAGAACGGAACGATGGATCTTGCGAAAGTAGCGACAGACAAACAGGAAAGCATCCTTGCACAGGCTGAAAATGTGCATTGGTCGCACCACATCGCGGCGTCGACCCTGGTAGCCGGTGCGGTGTTGCTTGTACTGGGGCGCAGGCGTCAAGCAATGGTTATCGCAGTAGCCGGTGCTGTGGCAACGCTGTTTGAGCGGCCGGAAGCGGCGCAGGAATTATGGAAGGAGCTGCCGACGCATATTCGCACCGGGCAGGATTTCCTGGTCCGCGCGGAAAGCTTTATTGAAAAGCTTGGGGAACAGGCGGCCAGGCTGCGCGAGGTTGTCGGGCGCCAGGCTTAAGGCTGATCAGGCCAGCTGCGCGAGATCATAGCAGGTTAAGCCGAAGTGCCGATTGAAACCGGCGCGATGGCTTTCCACAGGAAAGACCCTCTTTCTTGCGCTTCGATCCAGTGAGGATGTCGAACGGCTGCGATCAGGACGCGATCCCGAGCTTCTTCTGTGCCGCCGGACTGATCCGGTCGGGCGTCCAGGCGGGCTCCCAAACAAGCTGGACCTCCGACTCGCTGATCTCCCGAATACCGCCGAGCCGGTTTCGCACCTGTTCCAGGATCATGGCGTGCGCCGGGCAGCCCTGGGTCGTCATCGTCATGGTCACGGCAACCCGTTGGCGCGGCAGCATGCCGGGGGCGTCGGGGTCCGGCTCGACGGCGACGTTGTAGACCAGGCCCAGATCCACGATATTGACGGGCAGCTCCGGGTCGTTCACGTCACGCAGGGCGGTAAGCACATCTTCACTGGTCAGGGGCATGCTTCTATTTTAGTGCTGCCGCTCGACCAGGTAGGCGGCCAGGGCCTTGAGTCCGTCAGCCTGCGCCCCGAACCCTGACAGCGCCGCGAAGGCCTCGTCGATCAGCCGCGCGGCGTCGCGCCGAGAGGCTTCAATGCCGTGCACAGCCGGCCACGTGCCCTTGTCGCTGGCGGTGTCCTTGCCGGCGGTTTTTCCCAGCTGTTCTGAACTTTGCGTCATATCGAGCACATCATCCACGATCTGGAAAGCGAGGCCGGCCTTGCGGCCGAATTCGGTCAGGGCCGCCGTCTGATACGCGCCAGCACCTGCGAACACGCCGCCGGCGACCACGCTGACGCGGATCAGCGCGCCGGTCTTTGCACGGTGGATCGCCTCGACCGACGCCGCGGTAGGCGCGAGGTGTTCGCCTTCGAGGTCCAGCACCTGGCCGCCGATCATGCCGTCCTCGGTGCCGGTCGCCTCGGCGACCAGGCAAATGATCTCGACGCGCGCCTCGGCCGGGCAGCGGAGACCGGCAAGAACGCGATAGGCATGCGTTTGCAGTGCGTCCCCGGCAAGAATGGCGAGGGCCTCGCCGAACACAACGTGGCAGGTGGGCTTGCCGCGGCGCAGGTCGTCGTTGTCGAGCGCCGGAAGGTCGTCGTGCACGAGCGAGTAGGTGTGGAGCATTTCAAGCGCCGCTCCCAGGTCGGCCACGCCCTCGGGCACATGCCCGGCCACCGCGCGCGCCGCCTCGATCGCGAGCACGGGGCGCAGGCGCTTGCCGCCGGCAAAGGTGCTGTGGCGCATTGCACTGTGGATGGAGGCAGGAACGGCCGCAGACGGCGGCAGCAGCCGTTCCAGTGCCGCGTCGGTCGCCGCCGCGCCTGTGCGCAGCAGTGCTTGCACATCTGTCTGGACCGCTAGGCTCATTTCCGTCCCATCATAAACGCCCGCTTTCGCCCGGCTCCAGCCGACAGGAGCATCAGCAGCGCGGCGACGGTGAGCGCGCGTCCGCACCATACGTCCCCAGTCGTCTCGGTGTGCAGCTCCAGCACGCTCCACTGCCCGGCCGGCAGATGGATTGCGAGGAGGCCGTCATCACGGGGAACACAGGCCGGGCCGCAGGGTTTTCCGTTTAGGAAGAGGGGCGTGGAAGGCCAGCGCTCCCGTCGCAGAACAGCCCAGGCATCCTTGCCGGGGCGCACTCGCACCCGCATGTTTTCCGGGCTCCAGCTTTCCACTTTCACCGCGCCAAGAACCACATCGCGGGGGTGCCAGGATGGATTCGGCGCGTCGCTGTCCCCCTCGTCAGCGTCAGGCGCGCGCAGCAGCCTTACGGGGGGCAGCCCCTGCTGGATTTCGCCGTTGCCGGTGCCGGTGGGGGCGTACTCGTCCGTGCCTTCAAAGCCCGCGCCTGAAGCAAACAGCGCCACCTGCGCCGATACGTTGTCTTCCTCATCGCAGGGCTGGTAGCGGGTGCCAGCGGCCCAGGTGATGAACCCGGCGGCGAAGACCAACGCCGCTCCCAGCTTGAAAGCGGGGGCCCCGCGGTCAAGCGCAGAAGCAATCAGCAAGGCGGAAGCCGCGCTGGCCGGCAGCAGCAGCCGCCACGGGAACTGGAGAAAGCCGAGCTCCGGCAGGGCGTGCCAGACGGGTGAGGTGAACGGCAGCTGGAGCAGCGAGCAGGCCAGCAGCAGAAAAAGGCAGAAGCCGGTGGCAGAGTGCGCGGGGGCAGGGTGTTTCAAGCTCGATGGTTGGGATGTTGGCGAGCCCAAATGTAAAGCTGTCCGGCGATGCCGCAAGGGGACGGACACGCCGGCCAGTAAGCCCAAACCCAGGGTCCATAGGGCGATCCACGAGGCGGAATGGAGCACCGCGTCGTGAAACGGCTCACCGGTGTGCCCGAACAAGAAGCTATCCTCGACCCGCATGCCGGGCCCGACGGCGCGGCGAATGGCCACAAGACGCTGCTCGTACCAGGCGGGCAGGAGGTAGTCGGCGGCCAGCGCACAGCCCAGCCCCAGCGCGCCCCCCACCCGGAGCAGGATGGAAAGAAACACACGCGATGGGAGGGGAGGCGGCGAAAGCGCCCGGCGAGCGGCCCACTCTGTTCCGAGCTGCCAGGCCAGATGCCAGAACAGCGCCAGCAGCAGGAGATAGCAGCCCATGACGCCGGCCGGGGCATTGCTATACCAGAGCGCCGCCAGCAGCATGGCCACTTGAACGACGGGCAGACGGGGCCGGGTGAGCGCGTCAAGCAGAGCTGGAAAGAAAGCCGCGGCCAGCAGTTCGCCGTAAGCCGAGCGCTCGTACGCGGTAAACAGCAGGTACGGGCCCAGGGCATAGAGTGTGGAGGCCAGCACGGCAGCCGAGGGCGA
>CAXTWU010000093.1:4216-8544 GCA_964248025.1 uncultured Acidobacteriaceae bacterium
CCCGGCAGATGGCTCCACAACGGGTGCTCCATGGCGATGGTGTGGGTTTCGCCGTAGTGCCAGTCCCCCAGATGGGCCGGCGCGTCTTTCAATGCCCCTTCGACCAGGCCGGTGAGGAAGTCGTTCCAGTTGCGGAAGGGCGGCGGCAGCCAGGCCGCGGGTTGCCGGGCGATCAGCTGTTCGCGCGCAAAGGAGCTTTCGCCCCAGTCGTACAGGGCTGCGCCGTCGCCGGTTTTGGGCCCCAGCACCGCCGGCCAGAACGCCCCGTTGACGCGCGTGACCAGCGCCGCGGCGGGCGAGTCGATGGCGAGTACGCCGTCCCAGGTGCGGAGCAGGTCGGCCGCCTCGCGTGCCCGTTTCGACGGTGCCGCGGCGTGGTCGATGCCGTATGCCAGGCGTTGCGCGATCTCCTGGTCCACCTCGGAGTAGACGTCGGTTTGAAGTGTCAGCATATCCGCCGGGGTGAGCTTTCGCTTGCCGCCGAGCCAGTGCCAGATGCGCTCGTTGCGGTAGGGCGGGGCCCAGTCAAGCGTGAGCTGGTAGGGGTAGCCGTCGGGCGACACCCGCGCGTTGGCGGTCGCGACGATGCCGCCCTCCGGATCGAGCGTGGAAGGCAGCGCTTCAAATGGGATGGCGCCGGTCCACTCGCCGGCAGGGTTGCCGGGCGCGATGGGCACGGCCTGCAGGCCGCCGGCGCGGATCGGGATGAGTCCGACGGCCTGGTAGCCGGTATGGCCCGCGTCGTCGGCATAGACGACATTGAGCGTGGGTGCCCACCAGGTGGCAAGCGCCGCGCGAAAGCTCGTCCAGTCCGTAGCTGAGTTGAGCGCGAACAAGGGCAGTCCATGCGCCGCGTCGTCATAGATGGTCCAGTGCAGCGCAATGGTGCGGTGTTCGCCAGGCAGGATGGACGTGATCACGGGGCCGTGGGCGGTGCGCTGGAGGTCGAGTGAAACATCAAGGCCGCCGCGTACGCGGATGGTTTCGTGCCGGTGCTCCAGCGGCCGCCACTGGCCGGACGGGCTGCGGTACCGGTCCCCCCCATCTGTCTGCTCGACATACAGGTCCTGCGTATCGCCGCCGAGCGCGGTAAAGCCCCAAGCAATGTGGCCGTTGTGCCCGGCGGAGATAAACGGGAGGCCGGGCACGGTGACGCCCGCGACGTGGAACGACCCGGCGCGGAGCTCGGACTCGTACCAAAGGTCGGGAATGCCGTGGCCCAGGTGCATGTCGTTGGAGAGCAGGGGCTTGCCGGAGGCGGTGTGCGCGCCGCTGACGGCCCACTCATTGGAGCCGGGGCGGCAGCCGGGGCAGGGGCTTGGATCCAGCGTGAGCAGGGCATCGCCCGGCAGGACCGGCGGTGTGGTTCGGACCTGCGACGGGTCAAGCGGAATCAAAGGGACCTCCTGGGGGTCGCTGATCGCGGGCGCGGAGGGCACGGGCGGGTGGTCGCGCCAGGACCCGACGGGGTACAGGTCGGCGGCAAGCGCGCCGAAGCCCGCGCGGTCGAGCCGGGCGGTCAGTTGTTCGCGCCGCAGCTTGCCGGGCCAGTCGTGGTCGAGCATCTCGGCCATGGACAACGCGATTAGCATGGAGTCCACGGGCCGCCACGGGGCGGGCTTATAGAGCAGCAGCGAGAACTCCGCCGGCAGTGTGCCGGCAGCTTCCGCCTGCGCGATATAAGCGTTGACGCCGCTGGCATAAGCCTCCAGCTGGGCCAGCTGCCCGGACGGCAGGCTGCGTACCATGCGCGCGGCTACATCGCGCAGGCCCAGCACGCGCTCAGTGCGGTCGTGCGCGACGAGCGAAGGGCCCAGCACTTCGGCGGCCTCGCCCGCGGGCAGGCGGCGCGCCATATCCATCTGCCACAAGCGGTCGCTGGCGGTCACCCAGCCCTGCGCGGCCAGCAGGTCGTGGAGGCTTGCGGCCTCGATATGGGGCACGCCGTGCGCATCGCGCCGGACCGTCGCCGGTGCTTGGAGGCCGGCGATCGGGCGCGTGCCGTCCAATGGTGCGAGTGAGGTCCTGAGGCGGTGATGCAGGCCCAGAAGGGTGCCGGCGACCGCGAGCAGCAGCAATGCCGCGAGCGACAGAAGCCCGATGCCGAAGCGGCGAAGGGTGGCGAGGCGTTGGGGTACGCGGCGAATCACAACCGTGATTCTCTCACTGGATGGTGACCGCCCTTGCGATGCCACCTCCGGTACATGAGCACGGCGCAGAGAAGCAGAATCGCAAACACCAGGAGGCTGCCCTCCGGGCCAGCGGCGCCGCCGCTCCACAGCTTTGCGCCCACCGGCTGCGCGGTAAACAGGTGGCCCTGCACCTGCAGGCCGCTGTCGGGGGTGCCCCAGAAAAAGCTCTCGCCCCAGTCCCACGCCGCATGGAAGCCGATGGCCCACCAGAGCGAGCCCGTGTACCAGATAGAGAGAGAAAACAGGAGGCCGGCGGCCGCGGCCGAGAAGAGGCCCACGGGCGTTTCGCCGGGGTTGGTGCCGTGGACAAGACCGAAGGCGACCGAAAGCAGCAGGGCGCTCCACCCGAACCGGATCGCGCGGGCCAGGGTGAACAGGAGATAACCGCGCAGCAGCAGCTCTTCAAACAATCCTGTCATCAGGAACGCGGCGCCCCAAAGAAGCCCATCGCGCAGGGCCGCCCTGCCCGACAGCACGGGGCCCTGCAGGGTGAGCAGGCCCAGAGCCCACAAGGAGCCGACCAGCAGGGAGATGGCGGCGAAGCCTGACAAGAGGCCAAAGCCTGCGCGGGCCAGAATGTGCCGGTCGCGGAGCCCGAAGGAGAGAAAGGGCCGATGTTCGAGCCGGGCCATGATCAGCGTTGCGAGCAGTACCAGTGCGGACTGGGCGAACTCGGCTCCGAGCATCAGCTCTGGCGGCAGGGCCGAGCCTTTGGCCGGCCGGGGCGAGTGGACGAGCAGCTTGACAAAGGTGCTGAGCAGGAAGCCCATGGCCACAAGCAGTGAAAGAAAGACGAGGCAGGCCCAGCCGGAGCGCAGTCCTTGCGGTCCAAGGACAAAGCGTTGCGCGAAGCTGCCGCGCGGCGTCGGTTCCCGTTCGTCCGGCATCATCTCTTCCTTTCAGAAGGGTTTCTCTTGACAGCCAGGGGTGTTTCGGAAGAATCTAGGTGATTCGTACTCCGCCTCGCGATGCGAGCGGGAAGGGGCTTGAACGCATTGACCGTGCGCGTTTTCTACCACGACAACTGCTTTGACGGCGCCTGCTCTGCTTCCTTGTTCACGCGCTTCCACCGCGAGTGCATGGATAGCGGCGCGACCTATGAATACCACGGGCTGGTGCACCGGGCCGGATCGCTTTTCGACGACTCCGCCTTTACAGGCGATGAAAATGCGATCGTCGATTTCAAGTACTCGCCTTCGCCACGGGTGACCTGGTGGTTTGATCACCACCTCAGCGCGTTTTTGTCGGCGGAGGATCATGCCGCCTTTGAGCGCGGGCTCCTGGACCCGGCCAGCAACTTTCGCGACCGCCGCTTTTACGACGCCAACTACACCTCCTGCACGTCGTTGATCGCGGATACGGTTTCGTCGCGCTTCGGGTTCGACACCTCCGGCGTCGCTTCGCTGATTCACTGGGCCAATATCGTCGACGGTGCCTTGTACGAAAGCGCCACCGCGGCGGTGGAAATGCGCGAGCCCGCGATGCGGCTGACCCTTGCAATCGAGTCCTCGACGGACCCGGAGTTCGTCCCGAGGCTGATCCCCTTGCTGTGCGCCATGCCGCTTGAAAAAATCCTGGAGCAGGCGTTTGTCGCCGAGTTGCTGCCGCCATTGCTGGCGCGCCATCGCGAGGCCATTGAGATCATTCGCGGGCGTGCCCGTTTGGAGCGCGGCACTGTGTTTTTCGATATTGCCGACCGCGAGGTCGAAGGCTACAACAAGTTCATCCCGTATTATCTGCACCCGGAAGCGACCTACTCGGTCGGGCTGTCGAAGTCGAGCTTCCGGACCAAGGTGGCGGTTGGAACAAACCCGTGGACGCCCCTGCGCGGCGGGGGACTGATCAATCTCGCGGCCATCTGCGAGCGTTATGGCGGCGGCGGTCATGCGCGTGTCGGCGCGATCTCGTTTCCGCCGGACCGGTACGACGAGGCCAGGGAAGCCGCCGCGGTCATTCTGGAAGAGCTCCGAGCGGCTGCGCCCACCGCTTAGGGTACCAGCAGAAGCGCGGCAGCGGCCCCCACGAGGTGCAGGGCGATCACAAGAAGCAGCCCCGCGCGGAGCCTCCCGCGAAGCGCAAAGAGCGACAGCAGCAGTCCATACAGCGGCAGCTGGGCCCACAAAGCCCAGGCGGCCA
>CAXTWU010000094.1:0-8454 GCA_964248025.1 uncultured Acidobacteriaceae bacterium
GCGCACAATATCCCGGTCTCCGCGAGTCGAGTCAAAATCCACTCGCGCGACCGCAATCTGTGGCATGTTTCACACGAAGGTGGTGAGCTGGAAGACGCGAACAATGCGCCGTTCGCGACCACCTGGACGATGACGCGGAGCCCCCAGGAAGCGCCGGACGCCGAAGAAACGGTCGCTATTGGTTTCGAGCGCGGCGTGCCGGTTTCGGTCGGCGGCCAGAAGCTGGAACCCGTGCAGCTGGTGGAACTGCTGAACGAGATCGGCGCGCGCAATGCGATCGGTCGCATCGACCTGGTTGAAAACCGCTTCGTCGGCATCAAGAGCCGCGGCTGCTACGAAACCCCCGGCGGCACGCTGATTGTCGCGGCGCATGCGGAGCTTGAGGCCCTGTGCCTGGATCGCGAAACCAAACACTACAAACAGCATGTCGGGCTGCGCTACGCCGACCTGGTCTACAACGGCCTGTGGTTTACGCCCTTGCGCGAGGCGCTCGATGCCTTTGTAGCCAAGACGCAGGACAACGTGACAGGCTCAGTCACTCTGTCGCTCTACAAGGGCAACGTGTCCATCGCGGGCCGCAGAAGCGCGTTCTCGTTGTACTCGGACGAGCTCTCGTCCTTCACCATGGGCGACAGCTACGACCAGAAGGACGCGGCCGGGTTTATCCGCATCCTTGGTCTGCCGGCGCGCACGCAGGCCAGGCTGCGCGAGATGCAGGAACACAAGGCGGTCGCGAAGTGAAAATGTGGTCGGGGCGTTTTCGCGAGCCGCTAAACAGCACGTTTGATCACTGGCAGCGCTCATTCCGCTTTGACCGGGCGCTGCTGGCCGAGGAGGCGTGGGCAAGCCAGGCGCATGCCCGCGTGCTCGGCGCCGCGGGCGTGCTGACGCGCGAGGAAGAACGGCGGATCGTGGAAGCGTTGCAGCTGATTGCCGGCCAGGCGATCTCCGGGGATGCTTCGTCCCCGGCGGCGATCGCTGAAGACATCCACCACTATGTCGAGCTGTCGCTGGTGGCCCTGGTGGGCGACCTCGGACTGAAGCTGCACACGGGCCGCTCGCGCAACGAGCAGATCGCGACCGACCTGCGTTTGTTTATCCGTGAGCGTGGGCGAGGCTTGCTGGCCGGTCTTGCCGACTGGGCCGATGCGATGATCCAGCAGGCGAAAAACGCGGGCGAAGCTGCCATGCCGGCTTATACGCACCTGCAACGGGCCGAGCCGGTCCTGGTCGCGCACTGGCTCCTGGCTTATGTCGAGATGATTCTGCGCGATATTTCGCGGCTGAGCGACTGCATCGATCGTTTGAACTACTGCCCTCTGGGTTCGGGCGCGGTGTCCGGAGCCACGCTCGCGCTTGACCGTTCCATCGCTGCGCGCGAGCTGGACTTTGCTGCCCCGACAGCGAACAGCATCGACGCGACCAGTGACAGGGATTTCGTGCTTGAGTACCTACAGGTGCTTACGTTACTTGGCATGCACTTAAGCCGATTCGCCGAGGAAATCACGTTGTTCGCCACCGCCGAATTCGGCTTAGTCGATCTGCCCGAAGCGTTTTCAACTGGTTCAAGCGCGATGCCGCAGAAAAAGAACCCGGACTTTAGCGAGCTGCTGCGGGCCAAGGTGGGCCGGCTTTCAGGCGCGGCGCAGGCTGTGCTGCTGACGCTGAAAGGGCTGCCGCTGGCTTACAACAAGGACATGCAGGAGACGCAGGAGCCGGTCTTCGCGGCGACGACGATCGCGCAGGAGATGCTCACCCTGCTGCCCCTATTCACCAGGGCGCTCCGCTTCAACACGGAACGGATGCAGGCGGCCTGCGAAAGCGGCTACCTGAATGCAATGGCAGCCGCGACCTACCTTACGAGCAAGGGTCTTGCCTTTCGCACCGCACACGAGCGTGTCGGCACGGCCGTGCGTTTGGGGCTCGAAACGAATCGCGAGTTGAGCGGGCTTTCCTTGGAGGAGTTGCGCGCTATTGAACCACTCTTCGCGGAAGACTTCTACGGCGCGATTACGCTTGAAGCTACGCTCGATTGCCATGATGTCATCGGTGGCTCAGCACGGCAACGTGTGCGCGAAGCGCTGACGCTCACCGAGCAAAAAGTAGCGGCACTGATAAACAAATACGGCTCGGTTTCGTACGATCTGCCTCTCGCCGAGGAACTGTTGCATGCGCATCCGTAAGGCACTGCTGCCGGACGCGACCAACATCTATGAGCTGGTCAACTCGCTTTCGCACGACGGCACGCTGCTGCGGCGCGTCTTCGCGGAAATCTGCGAGAACGTGCGCGACTTCACTATCGCCGAGTCGGACGCGGGTGCCTTCCTGGGCTGCGGCGCGCTGCACCTGTACGGGCCGCACCTGGCCGAGGTGCGCTCCATCGTCGTGAAGCCGGAGGCCAAGGGGCAAGGTGTCGGTGGCCGGATTCTGGCGGCGTTGGTGGAGGAAAGCGAGCAGCACGGCATCGGCTGCGTGTGCCTGTTTACGCGCATACCTGAGTTTTTCTTCAGGTATGGCTTTCGCGTGGTGACGGAGCGCGCTGCGCTGCCCGACAAGATTTACAAAGACTGCCAGAGCTGCCCGCGCATCTATCGCTGCGACGAGGTGGCGATGGCTCGCGGCGAGGTGCCACGTGTTTCGATCCTGGGTACGCGCGAAGAAGCGCGGCAACTGGTAAAGCTCGAAGCGTAAAACGCCCTGCCTGGGATGTGGTGCCTTTGAGACGTGCGCTCGTCAAAGTACGGCAAGAACAGCTACCGAACGACGCCGGCACCATCCGCCGGCCAGTATACAAAGGCAGCTTTGCCGTAGATGGACGCGCGCCGCACAGGGCCGAAATCCCGGCTATCGCTTGAAATGGATCGATGGTCGCCCATCACCCAGTAGGTGCCTGCAGGGATACGCTCCTCTTCGACCGATCGTCCATCTTCGAATCGCTGCGGTACATAAGGCTCGGCCAGCTGTTCGCCGTTGACGTAGACCACGCCATCCGTGATCTGGAGATCGTCGCCGGGCAGCGCGATAACGCGCTTGATGTAGCTCTTCGACGGATCGCCGGGATAGTGGAAGACAACCACATCTCCGCGGTGGATCGACTCAAACCGGTAGACGAATTTGTTGATAAACAACCGGTCGTTGTCGTGGAGGCGCGGCTGCATACTGGTGCCTTCCACGCGCACCGGCTGGTAGATGCAGGTAATGATGAGCACGGACGCGCCGATTGAGATCAGCAGATCGCGCAGCCAGTGGCGCAGCTGGGCCCCAACAGTTTTCTCGGGCGGTGCCGCGGGCGACAAGGGGGTCGTCACGGGCAGCCCAGACTTCCCGGCGGGCACAGCATCCGGTCATGCATCGGCTTGGGCATGGGCCGCTGCGTAAAGGGCTGCATCGCCGGGCCGCTGCCGTCGGAAAGGTTGGCGGCCGTCAGCGTCAGTGGTCGTTGCAGTACCATTTCGACCGTTTCCCCCTGCTGGAGATTGACGTCGTTGCCGCGCGTGAACAGGGTCGCCACCAGCCCGGTCAGTCCGCCGGCGATCGCGCCATAACCGGCCCCCGCCAAAGGGCTGCCGCCGATAGCACCGCCGATCGAGCCGACGCCGGCACCGGTCTCGGCGCCTCGTGCAATGGTCCCGGCGTCCTTGCCCTTTGATCCGGCTTGTTCCACATTCCCTTCCCCATCCTTGACTCTGGCGTCAGTCGCGCCGGGCAGGCTGTTGAGCGCACCCGGTACCTCGACCACGCTGCCATTGGGAAAGATCATGGTGGTAAAGTGGAGACTGACGGCGGCGCGCCCCTTGACTCGACCGGCGCGCTGTACGCGGTCCACTATCCCCTGCACATAGATGCCGGCCGGGATGGCAACGCGCGTACCCACCGTGACAGGGAAGGTGGAGGCCAGGTACACCCCGTCGCCGGGCTGCGCCGAGCGCGTGTTGATGCCGGACCGCAGCGCCAGCAACACTTTGGTCCCGGCAGGCACGGTAATTGTGCCCGGGGCCGGGGCGGTTGTGGCGATCATGGCAGGGTCCTGTTCCACGCTGGCCTGCCCACGCGTAGCGGTTGGGACCAAGGCAGAAAGCAAGGCTGCCAGGCACACGGCGACTCTCCGGTGACCGGTCCAGCGATTGGAGCTATGTCGAGCCATGCACATCTTTCTCCGTCAACAGCCGCACTTTCTAGACGTACCAAAGCATAAAACGGCAGCCATATTGTGTCGCGACTGCGGTTGCGGTGCAAGGGATTCCTTTTGCTTCCAGCAACTGCTTCAAAGACGCATATCCTGTCCACAGGCATCCAAGCGCCGTGGCTCCTGAAAACAATCGGCGAGACGGCCTCAAAATCCTGCCGGAGGTTTCTTCCCTGCTCCGGCAGGCGGTGGCGGAGCAGGTGTTTCCGGGCGCGGCCTTTGGCGTCCTGCAAGGGGGCACGGTGGTTGCGCTCGACGCTGTGGGCCAGTTCACGTACGACGCCGCGAGCCCGCCGGTGACGCCGGAAACCGTGTATGACCTGGCTAGTGTGACCAAGGTGGTCGCCACCACTGCCATGGCCATGCTGCTGTGGCAGGCGGGCCGGCTTGAGCTGGATACCCTGCTGGCGGACCTGCTTCCGGGTTTTGTCGTCGGCCAGGGCGATCGGCGTCGGCGCAAGGTGAGCCTGCGCACCCTGCTGGCGCATAGCAGCGGACTGCCGGCGTATGCACGGCTGTTTGAAACCTGCCGCAGTGCCCCGGCGCTGCTGCGCGCGGTGCTGCGCCTGCCGCTTGAGGCCGACCCCGGCACCCGTGCCGCCTACTCCGACCCGGGTTTTATCCTGCTGGGCAAGGCTCTGGAGGTGGCAGGAGGCGAACCCTTGGACCGGTTCTGCGCGCGCGAGATTTTCAATCCGCTCGGCATGCGGCACACCTCCTTCACACCGTCGGTCTCGCATCGTTCAGCGATACCGCCCACCGAGCAGGACCTCGGCTTTCGCCGCCGGGTGGTGCAGGGCGAGGTCCATGACGAGAACTGTTTCGTTCTGGGTGGGGTCAGCGGCCACGCCGGGCTGTTTGCGCCTGCTGCCGACCTGCTTCGCTTCGCCGAAGCGACGCTCGCACGCCTGCATGGACGCGGCGGGGCGACGACGCTTTTCCGGGCAGAAACGGTGAAGCTTTTTACAACAGCTGCCGAGCTGCCGGCGGGCTCCTCGCGGGCCCTTGGCTGGGATACCCCCAGTCCGCCTTCGTCTTCGGGAACCTGGTTCAGCCCCGGCAGCTATGGGCACCTTGGTTACACCGGCACATCGCTGTGGGTCGATCCCAGGGCTGACCTGGCGATTGTGCTGCTTACCAACCGCACCTTTCCTACACGAGAAAACAGGAAATTGCAAGAGTGGCGGCCCCGTTTTCACGATCGGGTGCGGGAACAGCTCACGGGGGCAGTTTCATAACGGGAACGCTCGCCGCAAAGACAGCTGTAGGGACGCGCCAACCGTCCATCGCAAGGCTTACAATCTGTCGTGCAAGAAAGCGAAGAGAAACCTATGGCGACAGCTACCCCAGCACCCATTGAAGCAGACACCAGCCAACCCCCGGAGCTACCCCTTCACAAGCTCACCACTGAAGGTTCGAACGAGGCTTCGCAGGGATTTGACACCAAGTCGGCCCTGGAAATTGCACGCATCATCAACCACGAAGACGCCAAGGTGGCAGCGGCGGTGAAAAAGGCGCTGCCAGAGATCGCGCTGGTCATCGACGCGGTGGCGCGGTCGCTGCGCGAAGGCGGACGGCTGATCTATATCGGCGCCGGGTCGAGCGGCCGCATCGCCTCACTCGACGCCTGCGAGTGCCCGCCGTACTTCTCGAACGATCCGCACTCGATTCAGTACATCATGGCGGGTGGGCCCAAGGCGTTGGCCTCGCCGGTTGAGGTCAACGAGGATTCGGAAGAGCTGGGCCAGCGCGATATCGCGCGCCGGCGGCCATCGCGCAAGGACGTGGTGATCGGGTTGTCGGCCAGCGGACGGACCCCGTATGTGGTCGCGGCCGTCGCGTACGCGCGCACCCAGGGCGCGCGCACTGCCTGCATTACCTGCAACCATAACACCCCCATCGCAAACGCGGCCGACATCGCCATCGTGGCCGACGTGGGCCCTGAGGTGATCTCCGGCTCGACCCGCATGAAAGCCGCGACCGCGCAAAAGATGATCACCAATATGATCACCACCGGTGCCATGACCCGGCTGGGCTATGTGTACGAAAACCTGATGGTGCACGTTCACATGCAGAACTCAAAGCTCGTGGAACGCGGGATCTCTATCTTGAAGCGAGCCTGCGCCGTCAGCCGCGATGAGGCTGTGAGCGTGATCAAGAGCGCGGGGCGCAGTGTGCCAGTGGCACTGGTGATGCTGAAGGCTGGGGTGGACAAACAGGAGGCCGTGCGCCGTTTGGGCCGGGCTGACGGCAATGTACGGCGCGCCATAGAGGACGCGACGATGGAACTGTAAGCCGGAATTCGACCAGCGTGGTGAGCGCGGGCGCAGGCGGCTCGCGCTTCCCTGTTTCTGCCCCCGCCTCCGCTTGTAAAGCCCGTCCGGCAAAGGACCTCCCGATGCGGTTTTTGTTTTCCCTCCAGTTCCTCAGTACCTCGGCCATGTTTGGGCTGATCTGGTTTGTACAGCTGGTGCACTACCCATTGTTTCTAGCGGTGGGCCCGGACCATTTCGCGGCGTACGAGGCAGCGCATGCCAACCGCACGACCTATGTGGTCGCCCCGCTTATGCTCCTGGAACTCGTAACCGCGATGAGCATGCTTGCTCCCGCACTGCGTCCCCCTGCTGTTTCCTCACCCGGTGCGTGGCTCGGCGCGGCGCTGGTCGGGGTGATCTGGCTTTCCACGGCGTTTGTGCAAGTGCCGCTCCACAATCGTTTGCAGGGCGGTTACTCGGCGGGTACGATTGCACGGCTAGTCGCAACCAACTGGGTGCGCACGGCGGCCTGGACCGCGCGGGCGGCCCTGCTGCTTCGCTGGGCCCATGGAACACGGCTCGTCTAGCCGTCGGTGGTACTCTCCTTGCACCTATGCAAGACCGACGAAAAGAGCCCGGCAGTGTAATTTCCCCCGGCAGGGTCAGTCTCTTAAGCGCCCTGGCCTTCGCAATGTTCGCGGCAGGGGCCTTGTTTGCGCATCCACAGCAGGCGCCGGCCAGCGAGCGATCCGGAGCGCAACCTGTTGCTCCAGCCGGCTCTCAGGCTGACTCGCCATCCGTTTTCATGTTTCGTGTGATCGCCTCGCCGTCGCTTCCGGGCCCGGTCAGCGGGCGCCTGCTCCTGTTTATGAAGCGTGGCTCAGGCGACGCAACCGTGGATTCACAGGAGTTTCACCCGGAAGCGACCTGGATTGCCGCGCAGCAAGTGCACGACCTCAAGCCGGGCGGTTCAATCGAGATCGACGCCGATACCGTCGCCTATCCCAGGCCGTTTCGCGAGGCCCCAGCCGGAACCTGGGAAGCGCAGGCCGTGCTCGACATGGATGGGAGCTACAACTACACCGGCCGCGAACCCGGCGATTGGGCAAGCGCTGTGACTGCGCTGAGCGGGGGTGAGCCAGCCCTGACCCTCGACCATCACCCGGCGCCTTCGCCGCGCGAGGCCCAGGCCGCCGCGCTCGCCGGCAAGCCAGGAGTGGCTGAGCTATTCAGCTTCGAAAGCCCCGCGCTGACCCGATTCTGGGGTCGTCCGACCCCGATCCGCGCCTGGGTCATTCTGCCGCCCGGCTACGACCCCCGTGCCCAAACCCGCTACCCCGTCATGTACTGGACCCACGGCTTCGGCGGTAACCTCGCCTACTCGCTCCTGAGCGGCCTGGGCTTTCGCGCGCGCATGGAGGCGGGCAAGGCACCGCCGATGATCGGCGTTTTCCTGGACGAGTCCTGCCCGCAAGGCACCCATGAGTTCGCCGACTCCGTCAACAACGGCCCGTGGGGCACCGCGCTTACGACGGAGTTCATCCCGGCCATCGAGGCCAAGTACCGGATGGACGCGAAGCCCACGGGACGGCTGCTCAATGGTCACTCCAGCGGGGGCTGGGCGACGCTGCAACTGGAGGTGAACTACCCGCAGGTCTTCGGCGGCACCTGGTCCACCTCGCCCGATCCCGCTGATTTTCACAACTTTACCGGCTCGGACCTGTACGCGCCCGGTGCGAACGTCTATCGCAAGCCCGATGGAAGCTCGACGCCGATCATGCGCGGCGGCGGCAAGGTTGTCGCGACCTTTGAGCAGTTCGCGCGCATGGAGCAGGTGCTGGGCCCCTATGGCGGGCAGGTCGCATCGTTCGAGTGGGTGTTTTCGCCAAAAGACGCGAGCGGCGCGCCCGCGCCCATGTTCGATCGGGTCACCGGTGCCGTGGACCCCGAGGTCGTCCAGTACTGGCACGACCACTACGACCTGGCGCACCTCCTCGAGCAGCACTGGCCTGA
>CAXTWU010000095.1:0-8432 GCA_964248025.1 uncultured Acidobacteriaceae bacterium
TCCAGTCTTCCATGATGCGGCGAATGGTCGCGCCCTTGGGATGCCAGAAGATCAGCCCCGCCCCGGCGAGCTCCTGGATCGAAAACAGGTCGAGCTGCTTGCCCAGCACCCGGTGGTCGCGCTTGGCGATCTCCTCCAGGTGCCGGAAGTGCTCGTCCATCTGCTTCGTGTTGAAGAAAGCCGTGCCATAGATACGCTGCAGCTGCGGGTTGCGTTCGTCGCCCAGCCAGTAGGCCCCGGCCAGCGATAGCAGTTTGAACGCCTTGACGCGGCCGGTTGCCGGCACGTGCGGACCGCGGCAAAAGTCTGTGAACTCGCCTGGCGCATTTCCGGGCTGCCCCGAGCCGCCGTTTTTGTAGAGCGAAATCTGCTCTCCCGGCTGGGTAAAGCGCTCGATAAAGTGGACCTTCATGAAGTCGCCCTGAGCGCCGTAATCGGCCAGGCCCTGCTCGCGCGGCACGTACTCGCGCACGAAATCCGCGTTGCGCGCGACGATCTCCGCCATGCGCCCTTCGACGAGCTTCAGGTCTTCTTCCCGGAGCGGCTGCGGCAGCAGCACATCGTAGAAAAACCCGGCGTCGGTCGCGGGCCCGTGCCCCAGCTTGACCCCGGGGTACAGCTCGGTCAGCGCGGTCGCCATCACGTGCGCCGCAGAGTGCCGCAGCACCCGCAGGGCATCGGGGTCGGTCTCTTTCAGCAGTGAAAGGGCGACGTCCTCGCGCAGGGGCTCGCGCAGGTCTGCAAGCCGCTCGGCGTTCCCGTCCGCATCGCCGTACATCGCGGCCTCGGTCACGCCGGCCTCGGTCGCCGGGTCGCGCTCGTCCGACGCCTCGGGCACACGCAGGGGCCGCACCCGCGCCACCACCACCGCCTCCGCCAGGCGCGGCGAGATCGCCCGCGCTACGTCCAGGGGCGTCGTGCCCGAAGGCACCTCGCGCACCGCACCGTCGGGCAGATGTACTTCGATTGTTGTTTGTTCACTCATACGCTAGCCCAGAATACCCCTAGCTGAGTCCGGCGCGGTACACTCCCGCGTATGCTTGCGATCCGTCCCGCAACGCCTGACGACGGCACCGCCATCGCGCATGTGCATGTCGCGAGTTGGCGCACCGCCTATGCGGGCCTTGTGCCGGACGCCTACCTCGCAGGCCTCGATCAACAGGAGCGCGCGGCCCAGTGGCAGCACTGGCTTACCCCTGATGTCGCCATCATCATCGCCGAACTCGATGGCCAAGCGGTTGGGTTTGCGGGCGGCGGCTCTGTACGCGAGCCGCTGGAGCACTACGACGCTGAGCTGTACACACTGTACCTTCTGGCGCACACGCAACGGCGAGGCATCGGCGGCGCCCTGCTCGTGGAACTGGCAAGAGCGCTCAGAGTCCGAGGGTTTGGAAGCATGCTTGCCTGGGTGTTGGCCGGAAACACTTCGCGCGGCTTTTACGAGCGCACGGGCGGGGTTCTGCTTGCTGAAAAGCAGGTTGAGATCGGCGGCGCAACCCTGCCCGTCGTCGCCTTCGGCTGGGCTGATTTGCGCCTGCTCGGGTCGGAAACCACACGCTAAAATGAAGGCATGCAAGTCACCGTCCAACTCGCCCCCGCACTTGAGGCTCAGCTCGCGTCGGAAGCTCGCTCACGTGCTGTGCATGTTCGCTGTATGCAAAAATAACTGAGGACATAAAGATTGCAGGGGGACTCCTTACCATGATGTTTCACGTTACGCTGGAGCCGTCTGAGGATGGTTGGCTTGTCGCCGAATGCCCTGCCTTGCCCGGGTGCTTTTCGCAAGGCCGTGACGAGAAGGAAGCCCTTGAAAATATCAAAGAAGCGATTACGGGCTGGCTCTGGGCTGAAGATCAAAAGGCTGTGAGCAGCTTGTCACCGGAACAGGCCAGGCTTGTAGTGGCGGTATAGGCGGGCAGCAGGAGCATGGATGGCAAAGCTTGCAAACATCTCAGGCAAAGACGCGGTTAAGGCCTTTGCTAAAGCAGGCTGGCAAGTATCGAACCAGGTTGGCAGTCACGTCACGATGGTCAAGGCGGGAGTAAGAGCCACTTGTCCATCCCGCAGCATAAGGAAGTAGCAGTCGGCCTGTTGCGAGGGGTGATTCGATCCGCAGGTATGACAGTCGATGAGTTTCTAGCTCTGCTCTAGCGCCACCACTCCGACCGCACCTCCACCCCCGGCACCACCTCCGTCGGCAGGCCCGGCTCCGGCGACCATAACTTGATTCCCGGCTCTGCCCACATGCGCTCGATCGGCTGCCGCCAGCCATGCAGTGCCAGGTCGAACAGGCCCCAGTGGATCGGCATCAGCAGGTCGCCGCGTGCGCGGCCGCCCAGCTGCCCAAACATTCTCAGCGCGCCCTCCGGCCCCATATGGATGTCGGCCCACAGCGGGTCATACGCGCCGATCTCGAGCATCGTCAGGTCGAATGGCCCCCAGCGCTCGCCGATCTCGCGAAAGCCCGCCCACTCGCCCGAGTCGGCCCCGTATAACACCCGGTGCCGGGGCCCGTTCAGCACCCAGGCGCTCCACAAAGTGTGAAAGCGGTTCCAGACGGCGCGCCCGGAGAAGTGGCGCGCCGGCAACGCCGTCAGCTCCAGCCCGCCCACCCGCGTCGACTCGGTCCAGTTCAGCTCCGTGATCGCGGCCGCCGGCACGCCGAAGCCGCGCAGGATCGCGCCCACGCCCAGCCCGGTGACCCAGCGCGCGCCAGCCAGCGCGGGCAGTTGCACCAGCCGCCGCACCGTGCGCACACCCAGGTGGTCGTAGTGATCGTGCGACGTGAGTACGACGTCGATCGGGGGCAGGTCTTCCAGTGCAAGCGGCGGGGCAAAGAAGCGTTTCGGCCCGAACCACTCAACCGGCGATGCCCGCTCATCCCATACCGGATCAATCAGCACGCGCGTCCCGTCGAGCTCGAGCAGCATCGACGAGTGACCCATCCAGGTTACCCGCAGCCCGCCGGCGGCCCCAGTCGCGAACACTCGCGGGTCCGTCCGGAACGGCCCCGGCGGCGTGCGCGGCGTGCGCTCTTCGCGGTTGCGGATGAACCGTGGAATGACTTTCAAAATCGTCGACAGATCGCCCACGGTTGTGGGTATCGGGTTCCCGTACTTTCTGCCGGCACGCCGGGCCTTTCCCATCATTCCTTTGCCTCTGCCTGCATGCACACCTGCCTTGAACCGGGACGCGAGCTCTCTGCCCGGGCTGCCTTGTGGACCCGGTCACCACACGCTTCCTCCCATCGTCTCATCCGCACACCGGCGGATTGCCCTCGGCCCGACGCGCGACGCATACTCATCCTTATGGCCGGCCACCCTTCCCCCACGCGCAGCGCCCTTGCGTTGCTCGGTTTTCTCGCGGCCTCGCTCGGCACGGGCGCGCTCGCAGCCCGGTTCGCCACCGGTGGGCTCAGGAGCTGGTACGGCACCCTCCACCGGCCGCCGCTCACCCCGCCCCCATGGTCCTTCGCACCGGTCTGGGGGCTGCTGTACGTCCTGATCGCGGTGGCGGCGTGGCTGGCCTGGCGCACCCGGCCTTCTACCTGCCGCCGCTCCGGCCTGCGCATGTGGGCCGTGCAGCTGCTCGTCAACTTCGCCTGGGCCGGCGTCTTTTTCGGCCTGCGCTCGCCGCGGGTCGCGATCCTCGACCTCCTGCTGCTGATCGTGTCGATCGTGCTCACCATGCGGCCCTTTCGCACCATTCGCCCGCTGGCGGCCGGGCTGCTCGCGCCCTACCTGGCCTGGTGCTGCTTTGCCCTGTACCTCAACGTGGGCATCGCCCTTATGAATCGCTAGATCGCTGGGAGACTCGCGAGAGAATGGATGGATGGCGACAGAGAAGCAAACCGGCGAACTCCGTTTAGACAAGTGGTTGTGGGCGGCACGTTTCTTCAAGACCCGCGAACTGGCGGCAAGCGCCTGCGATATAGGACGGATCGAGGTCAACGGTCAGCGGGCCAAGCCTTCACGCACAGTACGCGTCGGCGACCGGGTCCAGATCAAAAACGAGGCCGGAACGTTTGGGGTGGAGCTGCTGGAAGCAAGCGGCATGCGCGGACCCGCCGCCGTGGCGCAAGCACTCTATCGCGAAAGCGATGAAAGCCGGGCAAGCCGGGCGCGCGAGGCGGAAGAGCGGAAAACACTTGGCCTCGACCAGCTCGCCGGTGCGGGCCGCCCATCCAAGCACGACCGCTCCGCCCGTGACCGCCTGCGCGGCCGGGGGTAGACGTGGCTGAAGCCTGCTTAGAAAAGCTGGTAATTTACCTCGACATTGATTTCAAACGGGACTGGCTTCCCGTTAGATGTCACTAACGCCAATAATGAATTTCTACGTGGATAGAAACAGCCACCGGTTTGCCATTCAACATAGACGGCCTGAATCGAAACTGCTTCACGGTTTCCACCGCGTTTTCATCCAGTCCCACGGCAGCGGAGCGAAGTTCAGGTTTGACGCTGTCGGCCATCGCCCGCGTGATCGTGACCTGCCGGGGATTCCCTTCCGCATCCACCACAATCGATAACACGGTCACGCCTTTGATTTTCTTCTTGCGGGCCTCCTTGGTGTATTGCGGGCTGACATGATGGATCAGCTTCGGAGCTGAAACGTCACCGCCAGGCTTGTACACCTCCGGCGGTGCGGTTGCACTCTCTGTCTGGGCCTGTACCGGGGCCGGCGCTTGATCCGAACTTTGCGCCGGCGGCACCAGGGCACTGCAAGCGACACACCCGGCTAGAAAGATGTTTCTCATTTTCGGTGCTTCCTCGTTTTCTTACCTCGGCAACGCTCCCGGAATCACAGGGGGCGCGGCCACGGGATTCGCCCTCTTCGGTGCGGCTCCCGTAGCCGGCACAGCTGCTGTGTACCTCAAGACTCGCATTCTCTTACTCCTCACGACCTTCTTTGAACAGCAGCGCAGCAGCGAGGAGCCGCCCACGCAGGCGGCCACTCGCGAGCGCCCAGCCGCCTCACACCCATGCGCAAACAAGGCGTATCGCGCGACCGCGTACGGCCAAACCATCCTCGCGTCCGGCAAAGTAGCGTCCGTTGAGAGCGTGAGCATCGAGGTCGTTCACGACCGCGAACCGCTGCAGCTCCGACGCCATCGCCTCCGGCGTCCACGCTGAAAGAAATGGCTCGCCCTTGGCCGTTGCGCGCGCCTGGAGTGAGTCGAACTGGCGGCGCTCCTCTTCCTCAAGCGCGCCGCGCGGCAGCCGGTAATCGAATACGATCGCGCTGCCCGGCGCGAAGAGCCGCACACGGGACAGGACCTGCCGCAGAGCCTCCACCGGCAGAAACGGCGCGACTCCGAGCATGGCAAACAACGCCGGGCACATCCGATCCATCGTGCCCGGCGGCCACGCGGCAGCATCGAGCAGGTCGCCTGCAATCGCCTCGCGGCTCGTCGGAAACCGGAACCGGGCCGCCTGCGCCAGCTCCGCTTTCCACCCCTGTACTGGGGCCAGGTCCAGTTCAAAGACCCGCAGATCGGGCCAAGGATTACGCAGCGCAAAGGTATCGAGCCCCGCGCCCAGCAGGCAATACTGCCGCACGTCCCGGCCATAAGCCGCGAGGAGGCAGTCCTCGGCAAACGCCGCGCGCGCCACCACAAACGCGCGCAGCGACCTCGACCAGGCGCGGCTTTGCGCAGCCGGTGTACGCCGCAGCGCTTCAGCTCCTGCCGCCCCCAGCAACGGCACCGCATACGGATCGCGAAACACAACCGGATGGTCGAAAAGCTGGTGCGCCGCCCTTCGCAGCGCGACCCGCCACGCACTGTGCGCCGCATCCGGCATGCCGGCCGGTACCGTCAGGCGCTTCACCCGGTACTCTTCCACTCGCTCAGCGACGGATGGAGATCGCCCGGCCCATCAACCGCCAGCACCTGCCTGCCGAAGACCCGTCCAAAGTGACGCGCCGTCGCGTCCATCACTGTTTTGAGGCTGACCGGCTCATCCGCTTCCAACTCCAGCGAAGTCACGGCGCGGTCCGCGATGCCGCACGGCACAATCAAGTCGAAGTCCCGCAGATCGGTCGTGACGTTCAGCGCAAAGCCGTGCGAGGTGATGCCGCGCGACACATGGATACCGATCGCGGCCAGCTTCTTCTCGGCAACCGCAGGAACGCTGACGCCCGCAATCGCAGGGGCAGGCAGGGTCCACACGCCCGTGCGCCCCGGCACCCGCCCCGCGCGCACCCCGTACTCGCCCGCGACACGGATCAGCACCTCTTCGAGCAGCCGCACAAAATCAACCACACCCATGCGCGCGCCGCTCGGCGTCGCCTGTTCACGCAGATCAAAGATGGGATAACCCACGAGCTGCCCCGGCCCGTGATACGTCACGTCGCCGCCGCGCTTCACGGTATAGAGCGTAACCCCGCGCCGGGCCAGCTCCCCATCGCTCGCGCGAATGTTTTCGCACCCCGCATTGCGCCCGAGCGTCAACACCGGCGGATGCTCCAGCAGCAGCAGCGTGTCGCCGATCGCGCCCTCGCGACGCAGCTCCACCAAACGCTCCTGCAAACGGAGGGCACGGGGATACGCTACCCGGCCCAGATCAAGGAAAACAAGCAAAACGCAGCCCCGCGCCTCCGAACTCATCATCTCCCACCGGTCGCCGCACTGTCTTCGCCCTGCCGGCCAGAACTGTCCGGGTAGAGTAATCGGAGAGCGAGGGGTGCCGCTGTCGCCCCTGCCTCGGCCACGCCTGCTACGGCAACAGCCCCCTCAAGACTCAGGGTGGCAAAGCCATGAGCCATGGTCCAAACTGCCAGCGCCAGCTGCTCTGCCCGTTGCTGTGAAGGCTCGATGTGAGAGGCCGCCTGCACGGCGACCTCAAAGGCTTTCGCGGCCGAGGTATGGACCTCCGGGTACGGCGTCTTATCGATTCCCGACTGGAACATCACCGCAAAAAGATCGGGACGGCGATGCGCGAAGGAAACATAGGCCATGTACACCGCAAGAAGCTTTTCCCGCCCCGGCTCGGCTGTTTCCGCAGCCGCCCGCAGCTCCTCTTCCAGGGTTCGGTTGCCCAGCAGCACGATCTCAATCAAAAGTGCGTCTTTGTCTTTGAAGTGGTTGTAAGGCGCGCTGACGCTTACACCGGCAGTGCGCGAAGCTTCGTTGAGCGTGAAACCGCGCGGGCCCTTCTTGCGGACCAGTTCGAGTGCGGCTTCCATCATCGCGGTCTTCAGATTGCCGTGATGGTACGCCCTGGCTTTCTTTTTCGTCATGGTGCATCCTTTCGCGCGAAAGAACGTCTGATCAGTATATGAATGTTGTTCATATTGGAGCCTAGCATGATCAAAATGACTATCCTTCTTCGCCGCAAGCCGGAGATGAGCCATGAAGAGTTCGTCGCCTACCACCGGGACCGTCACGCTCCGCTGTTCGCCTCGCTCGCCGAGGTCAAGCAGCACGTGCGGCGCTACGTGCAATGCCATTCGACCGGAGAAAGTCTTCCCGGTCTTCCGGACAACCACATCGATGGATCCACCGAGCTTTGGTTCGACGATCTGGCCGGCCTGGCCGGCGTTTTCCAGTCTCCGAACTACATGGCGTCGATTCGTCCGGACGAGGCGAAGTTCCTGGACCTGCACGCCTGCGAATTCTTGCTGGGGACCGAGCACGAAGTGATCGCCGCAGGGCGTGCGTTGCCGCAACGGGTCGCCTAGGAGAACACGATGGTCTTTACACATGAAGCCTCGATACCGCTGCCGGCCGGCGACGTCCACCTCGACAAGTGGCTGTTTCAGCTTTCGGAGAACGACTACAAGGCGTGTGCTCGAGGGCACCGCGCCATCGGAACCACCGGTGGCGCTCGCTTCGATGGAATGGTCAATGTGGAGTCCATGGCTGGAGCCCTGATCATCCAGCACTATCGGACAGAGTTGCTCGAGGCCGGCCACATCCGGCTGCTATCCGAAAAGAGCCGGGCCTACCTGATGCACCTTGTTCCCTTTCACCTGCGGGTCGGCTGGGAGATGCAGGTGACCGGGGTATCCGCGCAGGAGTCGCGGCTTCGCTGCACTATTGACGTGCGGAACCCACTCTGGGTGCGCTTTATCGGCTTGTTCAACGCCACCAACTACTGGATCCGTCAACACCTGATCGAGGAAACACAGGGCTTTGCCCGCGACCTCGCTCGAAAAAGCCTGGAGCGCGCCGCATAGCATGCGCCGGAGACACCTAGTAAGACGGACCCTGCAAAGTCTCAGTCCTCTTCGGCAGTCCGCAAACAAACGCAGGCCGGGAGCCCTGAGCCTGCCGCTTGCCTTTGCTACACATTGATCGCAAGCCCCTCCACCGCGCCGAAGCCGTCCAGCATCGCTTCCGCAAGCGTGGGGTGCGCGTGGATCGTAAACATCAGCTCTTCGAGCGTCGCTTCGAGCTCCATCGCCACCACGGCCTCGGCTACCAGCTCGGTCGC
>CAXTWU010000096.1:0-8334 GCA_964248025.1 uncultured Acidobacteriaceae bacterium
AGGCTCTGGGCAGAGTGCCGGTCGATGTGCGGGCGCTGGGCGTGGACCTGCTGAGTTTGTCGGGGCACAAGGGACATGGACCGCAGGGTGTAGGGGCCTTGTGGGTACGGCGCGGGGTGCGTTTGCAGCCGTTGTTTTACGGCGGAACGCATGAGCGGCAGCGCCGGGCGGGGACGGAAAACCTCGCGGGGATCGTTGGGCTGGGAACGGCGGTACGGCTGGGGCAAGAGGCGCTGACGGACGGAACGGTCGCGCGGGTGGCGGCGCTGCGAGACCGGCTGGAGCGCGAGTTGCTGGAGCGGGTGGACGAGTGCGGGGTGAACGGGCCGGTTGCGCCGGCCGCGCGCCTGCCGAATACGACCAACCTGTGGTTTGACCACCTGGAAGGCGAGGCCTTGGTGATCGCGCTGGACCTGAAAGGGCTGGCGGTGTCGGGCGGCTCGGCCTGCGCTTCAGGGGCGACGGAACCCTCGCATGTGCTCACCGCCATGGGGTTAAGCGCCCATCGCGCGCGGGCGAGTCTGCGGTTTTCCTTGAGCCGCCTGACCACGGAGGCCGAGGTGGACCGGGCGCTGGAGCTGGTACCGGCGGTGGTGGCGCGCCTGCGCGAGCTGAGCCCGGTGTACCGGCGGTCAGCGGCCCCCATCGCGCAGCCCGCTTAAGCACTCGCTGTGGTGGCGCGGACGCAACTCGCTTCCACCCAGCCGCGGCAGAGCCGGGTGTTGTGAGGATGTGCGCCGGACAGGAAAAGCTGTGGCGCTCCGGCTCGCTTTTTGGACAGCGCAGGCGAGATACTTGGAGTATGCCGGCACAGTTCAACAACACAGTTGCGGTGGCGATGTCGGGCGGGGTGGACTCGTCGACGGTGGCGGCCATGCTCAAGAGCGAGGGCTACGACCTGATCGGGCTGACGCTGCAGCTGTGGAACCAGCGGCGACTGGCCGGCAAGGAAGGTATGCCGGAGCAGGTGCAGGGGCGATGCTGCTCGCTGGACGATGTGTACGATGCGCGGCGCGTGGCCGAAATGCTGGGGCTGCCGTACTACGTGGTGAATGAAGAAGCCCGCTTTGAGCGCGACGTGGTGCGGCCGTTTGTGGAGGAGTATCTGCAGGGGCGCACCCCGATTCCCTGCTCGCTGTGCAACAACCATCTGAAGTTCGACCAGCTGCTGCTGACGGCGCGAGGGATCGGCGCGGACCGGATTGCTACGGGGCACTATGCGCGCAACCGATGGGACCAGGGTCGCGGGCGCTGGGTGCTGAGCCGGCCCGCGGACCGCTCCAAGGACCAGACATATTTTCTGTTCGGGTTGACACAGGAACAGCTGAGCCGGACGTTGTTTCCCCTGGGCGAGTACACCAAGCCCGAGGTGCGAGCGATGGCGGCGCAGCATGGCCTGGAGCTGGCCGCAAAGCGGGACTCGCAAGAGATATGCTTTGTGCCGGGCGGCGATTACAAGCAGTTTCTGGATGCGTACCTGGAGGAACAGGAGCGCGACCTACCGCAGACAGGCGGCGCGCTGGTCACGACAGACGGCAGAACCGTGGGCACGCACACGGGCATTCATCACTTCACGGTAGGTCAGCGAAAGGGGCTGGGTTTGTCAGGACCCAGCCCGCTGTATGTGCTGCAGATTGATGCCGGGACGCACCGTGTGACCGTGGGCGCGGAGCAGGAGTTGCTGCGGGAGGGGTTTCGGGCCCAGCGATTGAACTGGGTCAGCCTTGCTCCGCCGCCGGGCGATCTGCGGGTGTTAGCAAAGATACGCCATCGGCATGAGCCGGCGGCAGCAACCATCCGCGTCACGGCCCTGGACGAGGTTGCGGTCCAGTTCGACCAGCCCCAGAGAGCGGTGACCCCGGGGCAGGCGGCCGTCTTCTACAGCGACGACGAGGTGGTCGGCGGCGGGTGGATCGTCTGATCGGTGAATGAGCTGACGGTCTCGCCGGTGGCACTGTAGCGGGCCGGGGCATTCTCATCCACGGTAGTGTACACAGCCGCGCTTTTTGCAGCTGACCTGTTTTTGTGGCTGAATGCGCTTTCCAGCGTTACACGGAGGCCATGGATGACGCTGCTGACCTTGCGCGCGGGTTTCGCCACCCCGGCCGATACGCTGGATCCAGCGTGAGAGATGGTCGTGAGCACGGCCGAAACCATCTCATCGACCTTGCCGGCCTGCACGCGCGTCTTGTCGACCACCTCGCCGACCGTCGAGTTGACGTGCTTGGTCTGGTCGCGAACCGTTTCCGAGATCTCGACCAGGTGGCCGGAGATGGTCTTGACCTTGGGCGTGACGTCCTGTACGATTCCGCGCACATCGCCGACGATCGGCAGCGCCTTGCCCTTGACCTCGTCAAGGATGCCCATCAGCTTGTTGATGGTAGTACGGGCAATCAGAAAAAGCCCAAGAAAAACGGCTCCCTGGATCAGGACGCTGATGACGACGGCGATGGTAAAGATCAACGCCAGGGTAAAAGGAACAGGAGTCACTTGCATAGTCGGGCTCTCAGATGGGATGGAGGGGGTTGTGGCAGGCGTCCAAGCGTCCAAGCGCCTGCCAGGACGCGCTAGCTCTGCTTGTCGCTGCTTGGAATCAGCTCGCCTGCGGAGCCGGGGGGCACGGTGGTTTCGGTGTAAGCCTGCTTGCCGGCACCGATGGCGGCCGCCAGCTTTTCCTTCTGCTCAGCGATGACCTGAGCGCTTTGGCTGTAGACTTCGTTAATCTTTTGGCGTCCGGTTTCGACCGCATCCTTGCCCTTGCTGATGTACTGATTGGCTTGGTCCTTGCCGACGCTGGTGTACTGGGTCGCCTGGTCTTTGCCGCGCGCCACGTAGTCCGCGACCTGGCCCTTGCTGCGTTCGACGTAGTCGCCGGCACTGGCTGCCACTTCGCGCGAGCGCTGGCGGACGTACTCGCTCGACCCGAGAGCGGTCGAGAGGAGCTCGTCGCGGGTTTCCTGGCCGGGGCGCGGGGCGTAAAGAACGCCGAGAAGTGAGCCGAGCCCGAGCCCGGCGAGGAACCAGCTGAATGCGCTTCCGCCTTGAGAATCCTTGGACATCGTTGGAACCTCCTTGGAACTGCATCGGCCTTCCGCGTGGGTAACGGCTCAGGCCTGGAGCAGTTGTCCCCGAGGTAGATGCGAGGTGAGGGCTATGCGCTGTACGGTGCCGGACGGCTCAGGCTCGGCCGGGCGTTTCAGCCTTGAAAGGGAAAGCGGCTCCGCTGAAGGGAGCCGCTTTCCCTTCTGCCGTGGACCGATTACTGGACGTTGACGGTGATCTGCGTGTTGTTGGGATTGACGCCGGTCGCGGTTCCGGTGATGGTGACCAGATAGGAACCGGTAGGGGTGCCATTGCCGTTGTTGTTGCTGGTGGAGGTGCCGCCGCAGCCCAGGATGCCGAGAGCGCCCGCGGTAAGAAGCAGGAGACCCAGGGAACGCAGGGACCGCAACTGCCGCCACGAACGTCGACGGGCCGGGATGCCCCATAGCAGGACACTGCAGACCGCCAGTCCGCCGCCGCCGCCCAGCAGGCGCAGAGCCATTGCCGGTGTGCTGTTGCCGGGGCGGGTGTTGAAGGGACGAGTCAAGGAGGCCGACGAGCCCGTGGTGTGCACGGTTACGGTTGTGGTGGCAGCCTTGCCGCCCGAAACGTTGACGGATGAGCTGGCCAGCGAGCATGTGGGTGCCGAGCCCAGAATGCTGAACTGGACCTGGCAGGTGAGGTTGACGGTTCCCGAAAAGCCGTTAACCGGAGTGACCGTGATGGTGTCGGGGGCAGAGCTTTGCCCTGGCGCCGAAACTGTAACGCTTTGGGTCTGGCTGAAGAGCGAAATGCCGGGCGCGGTGCTGCTGCCGCCCGAGTTGGTGATGGTGGTGGTTGCCGTAGTGCCACTGTAATTCGTGTCGCCGGCGAAGGTGGCGGTGAGCGTATTGGCGCCGCTGGCCAAGGCCGAGCCGGGCACGTTGAATGTCACGATCAGATCGGCCGCACCGTACTGGGTCAGGCCCTGGGCCACAGCGGACCCGGTGAACGTGTTGGAGCCGGCCGCAAGGGTGATGGCACCGGCCGGGTATGCGCCGATACTGTCCGTGTCGAGCTCGACCTTGACGGTGGTGGAGCCGGATGCGGCGATGGTGGTGGAGGCCGGGGTGAGCGTGAGCTGCGTCGGGCCTTTGGTGATGGTGAGCGGGACGGTGGCGCTGGTGCTCGGGTTGTAGCTGTGGTCGCCGGGAAAGCTGGCCGACAAGGAATAAGTGCCGGGGGCGAGCTCGTACAACGCGTACGACGCCAGCCCCTGGCTGTTGAGGGTCTGGGGATTGGTGGCATTGCCATTGGTTGGAGGCAACGGAAGCAGTGTCCCATTGTTCAGGAGACTTACATTGCCCGTAGCGGGCCCGTTCGCAACCCCGGTGTTGGTGTAAGTGGCATTGACCGGCTGCGCGTTGGCAAATGCGATCTGGCCATAGGAGACTTGCTTAGGATTGAGCGTACCCTGCTGGGAATAAGGGTCCTGCACACTGAGCGTCAGAATGTCAGTGCTGGCTTCCGGAGTGATGTTGACCGAAATGCCCGGCGCGGGGGACTTGCTGGGCGAGTGCGATACGTCGCCCGGGTAGTAAGCCTGTAAGTTGTAGTTCCCTCCAGGCAGAGTGTTGACGGACGTGGAACCGCTGCCGCTATTCAACGAGATAATCTCAACGGGTGCACCCGCTCCCTGCGTGTTGGTGCTTGAAGCCGGATTCGCATTGACGGAAACTGTTCCGGCGGCACTGCCGGGCGTAACGCTTGCCCCCAGGACGATGCTTGTGCCGTGCGGTACTGAAACGGCGTTCGTCGCTCCATTGATGGTGAAGCCCAGGCTCGTAGCGGTAAATGCGGCTGCGTCCCAACTGGTAATAAGCTGGGCAAGATTGACGCTGCCGAGCCCGGTGGCCAGGTCGTAGCCGGTAGTCGCGTTGTATCCGGTCAAGAACCCGTTGCCGGCGCAGTTGGGCGAGCCCGCGACGCAGTTGACCGAGATGTTCCCGGCCGTCACATCGTGAAAGATCTGAGATCCACTGGGACCGTCGGCGAGGTTGTAGAGAATGCTGTTGGCCAGTCCCAGACGCTGCCCACCCTTGGACTCGATGATCTGCGCCAGCATTCCGGCAAAAGCCGGCGCGGCAGCGGAGGTGCCACCCTCAAAGGTGAGATAAAACTGGCCGGTTGCGTCAGGGATACAGTCTGTTTGTGTGCCCGATCCAGTCAGGCTGGCATCGGCGCACAGGGCCCAGCCGGCCGGATGGGAATTTCCAGGGGCAGAGAACAAGGAAACATCCGGCAGGTAGCGCACGCCTGCTGGAGCCGTTGAACCCAGGTTGATCCCGGACTGGAAAGGCGGGGCCGGATAGCCGGGAGCGAGACAAACGCCGGTAGAAGGACTCACAGTGGTGCAGAGCCCGGCAGTGCTGGGTCCGCCACCGCCGCCATACGGCAGGGTTGTCGTGGTTCCATCGTCCAGGGTGTAGGTTTCGAGCAGGTTGGTGGATAGATTACCCGGAGGATTGTTGCTGATGGAATCATTCCAAGGGTTCTCGGGGATATATCCTAGCGCGGAACCGAGGTAGGCGCTGCCCGTACCGGCCGCAGACACATAGGTACTGAAATTGTTCGACAGGGTAAAGAAGTCGGTCCCGCCGACCGCCACGTTGTACGGAGTCGAAGCAAAGCCGCTGACAGCCAGGCCCTGAGATACCGCGGTCTCGGTATCGGAGGAACCGTCGCAGGCAGCGGCACCGTTATCGCCCGATGAAACAACGACCGTGATGCCTTGCGCAGCGGCTTGCTGCCAAAGGGATGCGAACTGGTTATTCCCGGCCTGGCCGAGTTCCAACTCACATGCCCCGTAACTGACGCTGAGAACACCGACGACATTATCTTCAACGGCACGAAGAGAGGCGTCATAGACGCCGTCATCCAGCAAATCCGAGGCGCTGGCATAGTAGTAAATCTGCGCCGAAGGGGCGAGTCCCGCCGACAACTCAGTATCCAGAAGTGCCTCAACTGCATCGCCGTTCGTTCCCGGATCCACTCCATCGATGATGATGGTGGGGCCAGCGGGTGAGCTCTCCTTCAGGAACAACCTGCGATAGTTGAGGTAATCGGCGACGGGCAAGTCGGAATCGCCGACCAGCCCTATTTGGGCGCCGGCCCCTGTGCGCGCCGTCCCGGCGTAGGGATTGCGATTCAGGAAGTTGGGAGCGTTATAGATGGTTGCGGCATCGGCGGGTGTGACGGCCAGAAAAGGGCTGCTTGCGGACCCACCCGTCAGGCTCGGTTGCGCTCCGTCGCTCAACGGGGTCACTCGCAGAATCCCGTCCTCACTCTTTGCCGCGACATGGCGGCCGGGAACATGCATGGGCTTGGCGCGGAAGTCGTTCAAGGGCGAGACGCCGGCGACGACGGGGGACAGCGCGGCGGGGATCTGCGGGTCGCTGACGTTGCTGAGGTGGTGGACGCCGCCGATGGTGTAGTTGTGGATGCTGGTGTGAAAGGCCTGAGCGACCTGCCCGAGCGTGCCCGAAAACTCCACAAAGTTGCGGCTGGCCGGCACGGACTCGACCTTGAGGCCCTGCCCCGCGAGCCAGGCCTCGACTGCCTGGAGGTCCTCGTCGGCGATGCCGAAGTTCGCGCCGAAGCTCGCCGGGGTAAGCCACTTGTGGTAGCTGGGCGAGTTGGGATCGTGGAGGCTGCCAAGGTACTCGGTGAGCGCCTGCTCCTGCGTGGGGCTGCGCTTGAGCAGCAGGCGGAGTCGCCCGCTCGGTTGCGTGGGAGCCGCGGCCCCACGATCGTCCTCGGCCCGTGCCAGCGGGGAGGTATTGCCCTTGAGCGCCACAAACGCGCTGCCGGCCACAGGCGCGATGACCCGGACCTGCGGCGTGGCCAGCGGGGTCTGCGCAGCGAGGCTGTGGGGAAGCAGCAGGGGGAAAACGGGGGACAGAAGAAGTGCGGCGGCGGTGGACAGGCGGGTCGTGGAGTGTTTCGGTCGCATGCGCGGGTTCCGTGTGTTCAGCGGTCAAGCGGTCAATAGGAGCGAAAAGGACAAGGCACGAACGGGCGGCGCGCCAACCGGAAAGCCAGGGAGCAGGAGCCCAGAAGGCTCCAGCCGCAGTGGAACGTGTGGAACTATGGTATCGCGCCCCTGCGAAGAGCGACACGGTACGGCGGTGCTGAGCTTGATAACGTGATGGGGGCAAAAAAGTTGCAGGGCGGCGCTACTTTTTGTTTGTTGCGGTCGAGCCCAAGAGGATCCGGGCTGCCCGGCGACGGCGGGCGGCAGAAACCCGCAGAAACACTCGGCAGAGCGGCCCCAGGAATCAAGGCAGTGTTGCAAGCGGCCCGAGGCTCCCGGTGGGCGCCGTCGGGGGCGGATCACGGGCCGATCCCCTTTACACCGGGAGGGCAATCCCCTAGGTTCAGGAGAACGCCCGCATTTCGTCGCTTCCGGCCCGCCTCACTCGACGTCTAAACACTTCGGAGAGCCATGCCCCCTTCCCTGCCGTACCCGCCCCGCGCTTCTGCTTTGAAACTCGCCCGCGTTGCCACGCTCCTCCTGTCAGCCTGCCTGTTCGGCGGCGGCGCGGCGGCGGCCCGGGCTTTCTCGCAACAGCCCGCCGCAGCTCCGGCCGCTCCGACTGCCTCGTCCGCCGCCATCGCGTTGGGGGGCGACGGACTGGACGCGGACCTGCGGCGCGAACTTGCCGACTTCAGCCAGCGAACCACAGTCAAGGTTCTGCCCAACGGGCTTACGCTGCTGCTGTGCGAGCGCAAGGACGCGCCGGTGTTCTCGTATTACACGATTGTGGACGCGGGCGACGCGAATGACCCGACCGAGCAATCAGGGTTGGCGCACATGTTTGAGCACCTGGCGTTCAAGGGGACCGAGGATATCGGGACCAAGAACTACCCTGCGGAAAAGGTCGCGCTGGCCCGGCTGGAAACCGCTTACGGGGCCTACGACACGGAGCAGCTGCGGGTGGTCGCCAATGGCGCGAAGCCCGATCCAGCGAAGCTGAAGCAGCTCCGCGAAGCCTATGAAGCCGCCGAGCGCGACGCCAATCAATACGTGATCCCGAACGAGTTTACCGAGATTGCGGAGGCGAACGGGGCCAATGGGCTGAACGCCGAAACCTCGCTCGACGACACACGCTACTTTTGGTCGATGCCGGCCAATCGCCTGGAGCTGTGGGCCTACCTGGAAAGCGACCGCATCGGGCACCCGGTGCCGCGGCAGTTTTACCGCGAGCGCAGCGTGGTGGAGGAAGAGCGCCGGATGCGGGTCGATACCAGCCC
>CAXTWU010000097.1:0-4968 GCA_964248025.1 uncultured Acidobacteriaceae bacterium
TGCAGGGCCCACTCGGTCGGTTTGCGGCCCGCGTCGAGCTCGGCGCGCAGCCACTGCCAGCCCACGGGCACGATGCGATCGATGGCGGCCTGGGCGCGCTCGTGGCTTCCCATCGCGGCGGGCGTAAGCACGGCTTCAAAGCGGCTGATGAGGTCGGCGGAGCTTGCGATCTGCTTGCCCCAGCCGCGCAGCAGCTCGACGGTGCCGGCGTCGACGATCGAGACATACATGATGCGGTTGCGCGGGGAGTACTGCATGGCGAGGCGGGTGTAGGGGGCGAGCAGGGCTTCGAGCTCGGCCTCAAGCTCCTGCCAGGAGGAGTAGACGGCCTTGCCGCCGGGGAGGCTGTTGAGGCGGCCGGCCTCGATGCGGTGGACGAGCTTGCGGGGCTCGCCGGTGGCGGGGATGAGGTAGTACCAACGGCGGGTGACGTGCTCGGACGGGAGCCCGAGGATGCGGTAAGCGAGGGGGTCGCGCCCGTGGTGGTCGTAGAAGAGCCAGGCGTCGAAGCCGCCCTCGCGCAGAGCTTGCTGGATGGCCGGAAGGTCCATGGATTCAGGATGGCATAAAACCGGGCGCGGGACAGGCAAATGGCTGCTTCTATACTGAGGGGGTGACCCAATCTCCTTCCATTCGCGTTGCGGTGGCGGCCGATGCGCCGGCGATCCATGCCTTGATTGTGGAGCTGGCCGTGTATGAGCGTGAGCCGGACGCGGTGGCGATTACGGAAGCGGACCTCCGGCGCGACGGCTGGGGCGCGGCGCCGCAGTTTGAGTGCCTGGTGGCCGAGGATCCTTCGGAGAAGGACGGCGGGATCTGCGGCTTTGCGCTGTTTCACCCGACGTACAGCACCTGGACGGGGCGGAGTTTGTACCTGGAAGACCTGTATGTGCAGCCGGCGCACCGGGGCCGCGGGCTGGGCCGCTCGCTGCTGGCGCGGGTGGCGGCGGAGGCCGAGCGGCTGGGCTGCGCGCGCATGGACTGGAGCGTGCTGTTGTGGAACGAGCCGGCGATCCGGGTGTATGAGCGGATCGGCGCAGTGCGGATGGAGGAGTGGCGGAGGATGCGGCTGACGGGCGCGGCGTTGCGCGAGCTCGCCGCGCAGGCTGGGCGGAAACAGACGCAGGAGGCAGCGCGATGAGTGCCTCGACTGGAAGGCCGCGCATTCGCGTGATCGGCGGAGGGCTGGCCGGGCCGGAGGCGGCGTTGGTGGCCGCGCGCATGGGCGTCGCGGTGGATCTGTACGAGATGCGCCCGGTGCGGCAGACGCCCGCGCACCAGACGGCGGCGTTTGGCGAGCTGGTGTGCTCGAACTCGCTTAAGAGCGAGAGCGAGGGGACGGCCCCGTGGGTGCTGAAGCAGGAGATGAGGCGGGCTGGCTCGCCGCTGCTCGGGTGCGCGGACCAGGCGGCGGTGCCGGCGGGGCATGCGCTGGCGGTGGACCGGGTGGAGTTTTCGCGGCACATCGCGGACGCGATCGCGGCGGAGCCGGGGATCACGGTGCATCGCGAGGAGGTGACGCGGCTCGATCCGGAGGACGGCATCACGGTCGTCGCGAGCGGACCGCTGACGTCATCGGCGTTGTCGGACGAAATCGCGCGGCTGACCGGCAACGACCACCTGGCGTTTTACGATTCGATTTCGCCGATCGTGGACGCGGAGACGATCGACATGGAGCGGGTGTACTTCGCGGCGCGATGGGACAAGGGCACGGCGGATTACATCAACTGCCCGATGACGCGCGAGGAGTACGACCGCTTTTTGGACGCGCTGCTGGGGGCCGAGCCGGCGGAAGCGAAAGAGTGGGAAAAGCTGCCGTACTTTGAGAGCTGCCTGCCGATTGAAGAGCTGGCGCGGCGCGGGCGCGACACGCTGCGGTTTGGCCCGATGAAGCCGGTGGGGCTGCGCGACCCGCGGACGGGCAGGACGCCGTGGGCGGTGGTGCAGCTGCGCTCCGAGAACCTGCGGGCGGACTCGTACAACCTGGTGGGTTTTCAGAACCACTTGAAGTATGGCGAGCAGGCGCGGATTCTGCGGCTGATTCCGGGGCTCGAGAATGCGAAGTTTCTGCGCTGGGGGCAGATCCATCGCAATACGTACATCCACTCGCCAAGTGTGCTGACGGAAAACCTGCACCTGCGGGCGCATCCCCATGTGTTTTTCGCGGGGCAGATTTCCGGGGTCGAGGGGTACACGGAGTCGATCGCGACGGGGCTGCTGGCGGGGCACTATGCAGGTTGCGCGGCGCTGGGGATCGCGGCGGAGCCGGCACCGCGGGGGACGGCGCTGGGCTCGCTGGTGCACTACATCACGCATGCCGAGGCAAAACATTTTCAGCCTGCCAATATCACGTTTGACCTGCTGCTGCCGCTCGATGAAGAAACGCGCAGGCGGGTGCGGGACAAGAAGGAGCGCCACCGGTTGCAGTGCGAGCGGGCGCTGGCGGCGTTTGACGGCTGGTGGGCGGGGGCACGGGCTGAGATGGCAGTGCGATGAGGGAGCGGGCAATCGTTTCTTTGTCGGGGGGCATGGACTCCTGCGTGTGCGCGGCGCTGGCGGCGCGCGACTTTGAAGCCTGTGCGTTGCACTTCTCCTATGGGCAGCGGACCGAAGCGCGGGAAGAGCGGAGCGCGCGCGCGGTGGCCGAGGCACTGGGGATCCAGCGATTTCTGCATCTGCGGATGGATCTGTTTCGGCAGATCGGCGGTTCGGCGTTGACGGATGCTTCGATCGCGATCCCGGACGCGCCGGAGGTGGTGGGTGCGGAGATCCCGGTCACGTATGTGCCGTTTCGCAATGCGCACTTTTTGAGCGCGGCGGTGAGCTGGGCCGAGGTGATTGGGGCGCGGACGGTCTTTATCGGCGCGGTGGAGCAGGACAGCTCGGGGTACCCGGACTGCCGGCCGACGTACTACGAAGCGTTTGAGGCGCTGATCCGGACGGGGACGCGCGAGGGAAACATCCGGATCGCGACGCCGCTGATCCGGCTGCGGAAGCGGGAGATTGTGCGGCTGGGAGTTGAATTGGGAGCGCCGCTGCATGTAACGTGGTCCTGCTACGGAGGCGAAGCGGAAGCCTGCGGTGTGTGCGACAGCTGCGTGCTGCGTTTGCGCGCGTTTGGGGAGGCAGGCGTTGAGGATCGCGTACCGTACCGAGCGTCACAGGATGCAAACGGGTGAGTCGACAACGACAGCGCGAGTGTGGCCGGCCGGCAGCCCGGTGGAGCGGAGAAAAGAGGAAACGATGAAGGCAAAACAGACAGTGGGAATGCTGGCGCTGCTTTTGGGCGCGACGGGCGCGGGGTATGCGCAGGCGCCGACGGGCAGTATTCACGGACACATCCAGGACCCCGTGGGCTCGCCGATCAAGGGCGCGACGGTGATGGTCACAACGGACGGAAAAACGGCGAAGTACACGTTTACCGCCGACGACAACGGCGACTACAAGGGCACGGGCATTGCGCCCGGCACCTACGTCCTGGACCTGACGGCGGAAGGCAAGCCGGTAGACCAGCTGATGAATGTAAAGATCGTCGCGGGCCAGGATGAGGTCGAAAACTTCGACCTGACGCGGCCGGAGTACATGGCGAAGATGACGCCGGAGCAGCGCAAGCAGGTAGAAGAGCTGAAGCAGAAAAACGCAGCGGCGCTGGCGGCAAACTCGGTGATCAAGAACCTGAATGCGGACCTGGCTACCGCGCGCTCGGACAACAAGAACAAGAACTACGCGGAGGCCGACCAGCTGATGACCAAGGACGCCGCGCTGAAGCCCGACGCGTCGGTGATCTGGGTAGAGCTGGGCACGGCGCAGGTGGGCGAAAAGAAGTATGCGGACGCGACGACCTCGCTGCAAAAGGCGGTTACGCTGGAAAGCGCGAACCCCAAGCAGAATGCCGAACTGCTGGGCGCGGCCAACAATGAGCTGGGTGAAGCATTGGCCGGGCAGAACAAGAGCTCGGAGGCCGAGGCAGCCTATGATGCCGCGGCCAAGGCGAATCCGACGCAGGCGGGCGTGTATTACACGAATGAAACGATTATCCTGTCGCGCACGGGGCAGAACGGCGACGCGGTGGTGGCCGCCGCCGACAAGGCGATTGCCGCCGACCCGACTCGCGCTGTGCCGTATTACCTGAAGGCGCAGGCATTGATCGCCAAGGCGACCGTGGACCCGAAGACGCAGAAGATTACAGCGCCGCCCGGCTGCGCGGAGGCGTATCAAAAATACCTGGAACTGGCACCAGACGGGCAGTTCGCCCCCGATGCGAAAAACATCCTGACCAGCATGGGGCAGACGGTGAAAACCAGCTACAAGGCGAAGAAGTAGGGCTGGTTTCTGGATAGAGCGCCCCGGCCTTGAGGCTGGGGCGCTTTTGTTTTGCAGGGGAGGCGGTATGGAACCGGGGCCGATCGCTTATGGGGAAGCAGCGCAGTTTGTCGCGGATGCGGCTGCCCGGCTGGTGGGGCGGGAGATGCCGGTGGAGGAGTTGTCGCTGCTCGACGCGCAGGGCCGGGTGCTGGCAGCGCCGCTGCGGGCAGACCGCGACCAGCCGCCGTTTGCGCGCTCCACCCGTGACGGCTTCGCCGGGCGGGCGGCGGAGTGGGCCGCGGGTCTGCTTGGGGTAGCCGGGTTGCTGCGCGCGGGCGAGGCGTGGGGCGGCAGGCCGTTGGCAATGGGAGAATGCGTGGAGATCATGACAGGCGCGCCGATGCCGGCGGGCGCGGACTGTGTCGTGATGGTGGAGCATGCGACGCGCTCGAAGACGGCGGCGGCGCTTGCGGCTGGACGCCGGATTGCGCCGGGCGAGAACGTTGTGCCGCAAGGGGCGGAGGCGCGATCGGGGGCTGTAGTGCTCGAGGCCGGTACGCGGCTGGGCGCGCAGGGAATTGCTGTCGCGGCGGCCTGCGGGTACGCGCGGGTGGCGGTATTTCGCAGGCCGCGGGTGGCGATCGTGGCGACGGGCGATGAGCT
>CAXTWU010000097.1:5068-8300 GCA_964248025.1 uncultured Acidobacteriaceae bacterium
CGGATGCAGCCGGGCAAGCCGGTGGTGTTTGGCAGCCTGCGCGGGGGGGCGCTGCCGGTGTTTGGGCTGCCTGGCAACCCTGTTTCGACCATTGTTTGTTTCGCGTTGCTGGTGGCACCGGTGCTTGCGGCGTTGGGCGGGGAGCGGGGGTACGAGCTGCCGTTCGTGCAGGCCCGGCTGCGCGGCGCGGTCGCGGGCAAGCCGGGCATGACGCGCTTTTTACCGGCCCGGCTTTCGCGCGCGATGGAGGGCGCGTGGGTGGAGACGATCGCCTGGCAGGGCTCGGGCGATCTCGCGAGCACGGCGCGCGCGAACTGCTTCCTGGTAGTGCCGGAGGACGCGGGCGCCGTGGAGAGTGGAACGGCGGTGACGGTGCTGCTCGCGTGAAAGCGGGGTGCGATAGGCTGGGACCATGGATGAAGCTTCCGGTGAGGGAAAGCTCTCGCACTTCGACGGGGACGGCGCGGCGCGCATGGTGGATGTGAGCGAGAAGACCGCGACGCGGCGCGAAGCGGAGGCCGAGGCGTTTGTTGCGTTATCGGCGGAGGTGCTGCGGGCACTGCCGCGCAACCCCAAGGGTAATCCGCTCGAGGTGGCGCGTTTCGCGGGCATCCAGGCGGGCAAGCGCACCAGCGAACTGATTCCGCTGTGCCACCCGTTGCCGTTGTCGTTTTTGGACGTGACGGCTGCTGTGACCGAGAATGGCGTGCAGATTCGCGCGACGGCGGCAACCACGGCCAATACGGGGGTCGAGATGGAAGCATTGACGGCGGCGAGCGTGGCGGCGCTGACGGTGTACGACATGTGCAAGGCGCTCGACAAGGGCATCACAATCCGGGATGTGCGGCTGCTGCGCAAGCAGGGCGGCAAGGGAGGCGAGTATCGCCGCGAAGGTGTGGAGGGTGAGTGAAGGTTTCTGAAGCGCCGGTGCGCCCGGCGGCCGAGCACGCGGCAGCTTCGCCGCACGCGCATGTGCATGCATTGGTGCTGGGCATTGTTGCCATCTGTGTGGCATTGACGCTTGCCATAGCGATCCATACGGTATTGTTCCGCATCCTGGGGCGTTTTCGGCATCGCGATGTGAAGACCTCGCCGCTGTTGCGCGCGGTGGCGGCGAGGCTGCGACGGCCCGCGTTCGCCATCACGCTGCTGACCGCGGTTGCGATCGTGATTCCGTTTCTTGATATCGATCAGCCGCTGCTGGGTCAGCTGGAAAAAGCCTTCGCGATTGTCTGGTTCCTGGCGCTGGGCTGGCTGATGGTGTCGGGCGTGTACCTGTTTGAAGACGCGGTGCTGCTGCGCTACGACGAGAACACAGCCGATAACGTGAAGGCGCGCCGGGTGCGCACACAGCTGGTTTTGCTGCGCAGGATGGCTGTCATTCTGGTGCTGGTCGTGGATGCGGGGCTGATCCTGTCGTTGTTTCGCGACTCGGCGATCTGGCATTACGGCGCGGGTTTGCTGGCGTCGGCCGGTCTGGCCAGCCTGGTGCTGGCGACCGCCGCGAAGACCTCGGCGTCGAACCTGCTGGCGGGGATCCAGATCGCCCTGACGGAGCCGATCCGCCTGGACGACGTGGTGGTCGTAGAAGGGGAGTGGGGCAGGATTGAAGAGATCACGACGACGTACGTGGTGGTCGCGATCTGGGACTACCGGCGGCTGGTGCTGCCGCTGACCTATTTTATCGAAAAACCGTTTCAGAACTGGACGCGCGAGCACGCCGACCTGATGGGCACCGCGTTTCTTTACGTGGACTATTCGGTGCCGGTGGAAGCGTTGCGCGAGGAGTTTTCGCGGGTGCTGGACGCTTCGCCGCTGTGGGACAGGAAGATCAAGGCGCTCCAGGTGACCAACCTTTCAGAGCATACGATGGAGATCCGCTGCCTGCTGAGTGCGCGCAACTCCGGCGACCAGTTCGACCTGCGCTGTATGATTCGCGAGGCAATGATCGTGTTTATCCAGAAGAACTACCCGGAGGCGTTTCCGCGCACACGCATCAGCGCCGTGGCCGGGGCACCGTCGCTTGGTGGACCGGGGCTCGGCATGCCGGGCGCGGCACCCACAGCGCGTTAAACCGCCGCGGCCAGGTAGACGCCGAACCAGCCGCGGGGGTCGCTCCAGTGCTGCTGCAGGCCGAAGCCGGCGCCGGCGAGCAGGGCCTGGACCCCGGCGCCCGTGAATTTGTAGCTGTTTTCGGTGTGGATGGTTTCCCTGGGCGCGAAGCGGATGGCAAGGTCGAATGCCGGCAGCGAAACGGTTTGCGCGCGCGTGCTGCGCAGGTGCATTTCGATGCGGGACTGCCCCGGGTTCCAGAGCGCTTCGTGTTGGAAGTTTTCGAGATGAAAGTTGGCGCCGAGCTCGCGGTTGATGCGCCGCAGCACGTTGAGATTAAAGGCCGCAGTTACGCCTGCGGCATCGTTGTAGGCTGCCCGGAGCACGGCTGGGTCCTTGACCAGATCGACGCCGAGCAGCAGAGCGTCGTTGGGCGCGAGCTGGCGCCGCACCCCTGCGAGCAGGGCGGCGGCAGGCGCGGGCTCGAAGTTGCCGAGAGAGGAGCCGATGTAAAGCACGAGCTTGCGCGTCCCCGTGTCGCCCCCGTTTTCAATGCGGCCGAGGCCGTCGGTGTAGTCGGCCACGCGGGTGTGGACGCGGACCCCGGCGACCTCGCGCTGGAGATGGGTTTTCGCTTCGGCGAGCGCGGTTTCTGATACATCGATGGCGTGGTAGTCGACCCCGCCCTGCTGCGCTGCGACCGCCCGGAGCAGCAGGCCGGTTTTGCTGGCGGTGCCCGCGCCGAGTTCTATCAGCGAGAGGGGCCGGCCTGCGCCAGCTTCCCGCGCGATGGCGGCGGCGTGTTGCGCGAAAATGCCCCGTTCGGTGCGCGTGAGGTAGTACTCGGGCAGTTCGGTGATCTGTTCAAACAACTGCGAGCCCCATGCGTCGTAGAAGAGCCACGGGCTGAGAGACTTGGGACTGGCGCTGAGGCCTTCCAGCACTTCAGATCCGAAGGGGGTGTCTCGTGCCAGCTCGGTGGGCGGGGCGGCGGTTTTGTTTGGAGTCATCGCTGGAACAGGACCTCAGGCAGACATGGCAGCAGGGTTAACAGCAGGAAGGCAACGCTAGCGGCGCAGCAGCCGCAGGCCCGAGAATTGCCAGCGGGTGCCCGGTGGAAAGAAGTTGCGATAGGTTGGGCGGATGTGGGAAACGGGCGTGGCGACCGAGCCGCCGCGCA
>CAXTWU010000098.1:0-8295 GCA_964248025.1 uncultured Acidobacteriaceae bacterium
ATGTTGGACCTTCCCCAAAGGAGCCTGCGGAGGGAGCGGGGGAGGGAGCTGCCGAGATGAAAGCGCAAAGCGAAATGCCAAACGGGGGGCCCGACGATGGTTCAGGGTCGAACGCGAGTGACGAAGGCAAGCCGGAAGGCAGCCTGGGCGAGCGGCCCCGCCTGGAACCTCTTGTGATCGCGGTCGATGTGGAAGAAGGGGAACCGGCCGGCGTCTCGGTCGACCGGAGCGGGAACCTTGTCGAGGACGCGGCGCATGGAAGCGCCCCGCCGGCCGGCGGCAAGGAGGCATAGGATGGCTGAAGAACGCTTGCAGAAGATCATAGCCGCGGCAGGGGTGACTTCGCGCCGCAAGGCTGAAGAGTTGATCGCGCAGGGGGCTGTGCAGGTGAACGGCACTACGGTGACCGAGCTCGGCACCAAGGCCGACCTGTCGCGCGACCACATTCGCGTGAACGGCAAGCTGCTGGGGGGGCCCGAGCGGCACCGCTACTACATGCTCAACAAGCCGCGCGGCTATGTGACCACCGTGAGCGACCCGGAAAAGCGGCCCACGGTGATGCAGTTTTTCGAGCGCGTCAAGAACGTGGGCCGCGTGTACCCGGTCGGCCGGCTGGACTACCTGAGCGAAGGGCTGCTGCTGATGACCAACGACGGCGAGCTCGCGAACCTGCTGACCAAAGCGAGCACGCAGGTGCCGAAGACCTACCTGGTCAAGGTGAGCGGACGGCCCAGCGAAGAGGCCATTGCGCAGCTGCGCGACGGCATCATGATCGACAAGGGACGGTATGGGACGCGTGAAGGCAGGGTGCGGACCGCGCCGGTCGAGATCAAGCTGCTGAAGGACGCGGAAAACCCCTGGTACGAGATGGTGCTGATTGAAGGGCGAAACCGCGAACTGCGCAAGATGTTCGAGGAGGTAGGCCACCATGTGGAGAAGATTCGCCGCGTGGGTTTCGGACCGCTGGTGCTGGACCTGCCGCCGGGCGAGCTGCGCGAGCTGGATGAGCGGGAGATCTTGTCGTTGCAACGTGTGACGCGGGCTCGCCCGAAGAAAAAAGCTTCGGCCGAGGGAGCGCCGGAGGCTGCGGTGCTGGCGAAAGACGATGGGCCGGGGAGAAAAGGCACCGCCAAAAAAGGAATGGTGCGTGCAAGCCGAACGGGTCCAGCGGCGCGGTGAGTCCGTAGACGGTCGCCCTTGCGCGCAACGGGAGAGCTTTGCCGAAGAGCGACGGCCGCTGCTTTGATTCCATCGATTGGACATCGTCTGCTTCCGGCCGGTCCGCACAACATTTCTAACCGGTCGCTCCTCCTAGTCCCGCAGTGCCGGCCTACCGACGCGCGGCGCATGGACGGAGAACAAGGACGCATGGCAGAAAAAGCAGACGCGAAAACATCCCGGTGCTGGCCCGGTTTTGAGCCGGTGCCCGGCAAGGGCGAGCACGAGCAGGGCAGCTGTCGCAAAAAGCCCGCCAGCAAGAATGGCGGCAAAGAGGTAAACCGCGAGCGAAGCCGCAAAAAGCAGGTGGCCGTCGGCGGCAAGCGCGGGGAACAGGCAAAGGGCAAGAGCCCGGACGCGAGCGAGCGCAAGGGCGTGTCCAAGCCCCGTACGGAAACCAAAAAAGCTGCCGGCAAAAAGTCGGCCGGTACGACGGCGGCAAAAACGGCCGGAACGCGCGCAAAAAAGAGCATCGGCACGCCCGCCAAAAAAAGCACCGCCACACGCGCAAAAAGGAGCACCGCTTCCGCGCGGAAAAAGAGCACCCCAGCCACGTAGGCCCGGTGTGTTTGTTGTCCCCGGAGGCAGGCTGTTTCTCGCAGGACGATTTTGCACTGTGCTCGAGGAAGGTTTCCAGGCGTATGCTTGGCTGCATGAGACTCTCGTGGCTGCTCTGCGCCGGATGCCTGCTGTTTCATGCAAACGGCGGACCGGCGCAGACACCAGCGGCTGCGCCTGAGCTGGTGCGGGTCGAGATCGCCGGCGCTGGACCCGTGGTGGAGTTGCTCGCCGGTCCGGGCGCTGTCCGCTATGCGCGGTCGGGGGGCGGCAGGGTCTACCGCTCGCTCAATGATGGCGGAAGCTGGAGCCCGCTGCCGCTGCCGTCGCACCCCGGCCTGCGAGTGGAAAGCCTTGCGGTATCGCCGGATGCGCTGCTGCTGGAAGGTACGTGGATCGAGGCCCATGTTTCGCATGGCATCGTGCTGCGCTCCGCTGACGGGGGCCGGACGTTTATGGAGGCAAACCTCCCGCTACAGGCCGCGACCCGGGCCGCGATTGGGGCTGCAAACGGGTCCGCAACTGGGGCCGCGACCAAGACCGCGGCCAAGACCGGGGCCAAGACCGGGGCCACGAGTGGGGCCGCGACTGAAGATGTGAGTTCCGCGTTGGGGCCACGACTCGCATCGGACCCGAACCACCCTGCCACGCTGCTGCTGGCCACGGCACAGGATGGGCTTTGGCAGACGGGGAACGGCGGGGCGAACTGGACCCGGCTGCGCTCGTTCCCGGCACTGCCGCTCAACGGCGCGGGGCTCACGTTTGTTTGCATGGAGCCAGGAAGTGCCGGAATGGGACACGAGTCCTCCACCATGGTTGTGGGCGTGGCAGACCCGTTTTTCAACCTCCTGCAGTCGGACGACGGCGGAAGGAGCTGGGTGCCGGTGCGGGGCGGTCCTGCCGGGATCTTTCCGAACCATGCCGCGGTGGGCGCGGACGGGGTGGTTTTTTTGAGCTACGGCGACACCCCCGGCGGCCGGCTAGGGATGACCCGCGGCGGGGTTTGGCGCTACACGCCGCGCACCCGGCAATGGCGGGAGATCACCCCGGCCGAAGCGCACGGGGCGGGGTTCGGCGCAGTGGCAGTTGATTCCGCGAATCGTCAGTACCCCCAGGCCCTTTACGCGTCCGTCGCTGGCAAGGATGCGGCCGGCCTGTTCACCTCGCACGACGGCGGCGCCCACTGGGCTGCGCTTCCCCTTTCATCGAAACTGCCGGCCCGGCAGGTCACCGCCCTGCTGGCCGTTTCCTCTGTCTCATCCCGTGCACCAGCCCCGGAGCGATTGTTCTACGCCTCTGGACCTTAGCGAGGGCGAGCGCGACGGCGGGCCCGGGCGAACGATGAAACGGCAAAGTAGGCAAACAGGAGGGTGAACAAGGCATACACAAGAAACCGCGCATGCTCCGGCCCGGTCCGGTACGCGGCGCGGAGGGTCCACAGGTGCTGGCCGAACAACACGGCGAACAAGGCGAAAAACATGCCCGTGATCTCAAGCCATAGAATGCTGCTTGCCTCGGCAAAGGGGTGCCAGACGGCACGCCGAACGGCGCGGCTGCCCCGGCCCACGTTGCGGGCCCGGCGGCCCAGCGTTTCCCCGGCCCGTCGGCTGCGTTCCGCGGCGGCACGAGTTTCGGCTTCGCTGGGTGGGGGCGGAGCGGGCGCTGTTGTTTGGGCGATGCGCTGACCCAGCATGCGGACGCCGGTGCCGAGCGCGCGTCCCACGGTCGCGGGCTTGGACGCCGCTGGCTTCATGGGCCCAGTGTAGCGGATGGGCACTCCGCCCGGACTTACGGAGTGCAGCCGCGCAAACAAGTTGCGTGTGGGCGAGGGGACGGTCTCCCTTCGCCTAACATCCTAGCTAAGGGAAAGCGATGGATGCGTTCGGCGGCGTGGTCTTTGGACCCTCGCTGCCGGGAAGTATGAGGTGAAGCGATTGAATCAGAATCTGCGCAAGCTGGTGCAGCAACTCGGCGAAGCCATCCATGAAAGTGTGTCGGAGTCCGAGCAGATAGCCGGGGTGGTGCAGGATATCCGGCGGCAGGGCTTCGATGTTCTGCTGATGCTGGAAGCCACCATCGGCCTCAACGAGGTATCCGAGCAGCCCTCCTCGCATGGGGGCGAGGAGAAGGGCGATGGAACCGCATTTACCGCGCAGGACGTGAGTTTTCTGCGCTCGCTTCGGATCGCTATCGAGGGAGACGAGGGCGAGTCCGGGGACACGGACCGGGCCGGCGAGCCGGGCGCCTGAGCCTTTCCCTTTGCCATTGCAGGCGGGGTTAGGATACACAAGGGACGGGCCGAAACTGCGCAAGAGCCTGGCGCAGAGCCCGCGCCGGAGGGAAGAGGACGCATGAGAGACACACTGGGTGTACTGCTGGCGGGCGGTGCCGGCGAGCGGCTGTTTCCCCTGACCCGCGATCGCGCCAAGCCTGCCGTGCCGTTCGGCGGCCACTACCGCATTATCGATATCACCTTGTCCAACTGCATCAACTCCGACCTGCGCCGGGTTTACATCCTGACCCAGTACAAGGCGCTCTCACTGAACCGGCACATTCGTGAAGGCTGGTCGGGCGCGGTGGCGCAGGAGCTGGGCGAGTTTATCGAGATTCTGCCGCCGATGCAGCGCGTCGGGCCCAAGTGGTACCAGGGCACCGCCGACGCCGTGTACCAGAACATCTACTCGATCGGCGCGGAAAAGCCGAAATACATCATCATCCTGTCGGGCGACCACATTTACAAGATGGACTACGGCAAGATGCTGCAGCAGCACCGGGACTCGGGCGCGGATGTGACGCTGGCGACGCTGCCGATCCTGCCGGAAGAGGTTTCGCGCTTCGGCGTGGTGGAGGTGGACCGCGGGGGCCAGGTCACCGGCTTTCTTGAAAAGCCGAAAACGACCAAGCTGCGCTCGCCGTGGAACCCCGAGATGGTCGATGCATCGATGGGTATCTACATCTTCAACACGGATGTGTTGCTGCCCGCGCTGATGCGCGACGCTGAAGTGGAAACCTCCAAGCACGATTTCGGCCATAACATCCTGCCTGACCTGCTGGGTAAGTACAAGATGTCGGCGTACAACTTTGTGGATGAAAACCGCAAGGAGCTGTACTGGCGCGATGTGGGCACACTGGATGCCTACTACGACGCCAATATGGATGTCGCATCCGTGAACCCGGTCTTTAACGTGTACGACGACCAGTGGCCGATGCGGACGCGGGTGCGGCAGTATGCGCCGGCAAAGTTTGTGTACGGCTCGGCCGGGCACGACGGTTCGGCGGTGAACTCGGTGATCTCGGCGGGGTGCATCGTGTCCGGAGCCTGCGTGTCGAACTCGTTGTTTTCGCAGGACGTGCGGGTCAACTCCTACTCGCAGATCGACAGCAGCATCGTGTTTTCGCATGTCAATATCGGCCGCCACTGCCGTATCCGGCGGGCGATTATTGACCGCGACGTGACTCTGCCCGAGGGCACGGTGATTGGCTACGACGTGGAAGCCGACCGCAGAAATTACTTCGTCACGGAGTCTGGCCTGACGGTGGTGGCGCGCGATCATTCGCCGTATGAGAATGCGATCCACCCGGTCTCACTGGGAGAGCAGGGCTGAGCCAACGGCGACTCACCTTTGGGCCTTTCGGGCGTCCACTGGGCAGGGGTATGGGCAGCGTATGGGTGTGAGCCGGTGGAGCGTGGTTTTGGCGGGTCCGGTGGTGCTGCTGCTGTCCGGCTGCGGCAGCTTTTTCAATCCTTCCAAGACCAGCACCGAGACCGGTTCCGGAACCGGGACCGGCGGGTCGGGTGCCGTGTACCTTGCCAATTACGCTGCGCAAAGCGTGACTGCGTTTTCAGTCGGAAGCGGCAAGCTCGCCAGCCTGAATGTGAGGGGCACCCTGGGCGACTCGCCGCTGTCGCTTGCCATCAACCCGGCGCACTCCCTGCTGTGGGTGGGTTCGAGTCTGGGCTACATCTTTGCGTACACGGTCGGGAATGACGGCTCGCTGACCCTGCCGACAGGCGGCACCACGTCCTACGTGTTCAATGTGCCGGATATCCCGATCAGTTCCATGGCCGTAGATCCCACGGGGAGGTACCTGCTGGCGCTGTGCAATACCGGCACTGCCACCCCACCCATCGTGTACGTGCTTGCGATCGGCGCCGGCGGCGCGTTGACGCAGATCTCCACGCAGGGTCTCGATGCCGGCACGGCGTTTCAGATCGCATTTACCCCGGACGGCACCCGGGTGTATGCCGCGCTGGGTACGGGAGGGGTGGATGCGCTGACCTTCAACGCCGGCAACGGGGCTTTGACCAAACTGTCGCTGCGCCAGGCACCGCTCACCAACAGTTCGGCCGACCAGGGGCTGGCGATCGATCCGGCCGGCAAATACCTGTTCGTGACGGAAACCGGACTGAACGGCGTTCGCGTCCTCGATATCGCGAACAACCTCAACGCGCTTGGGGCCTACGCGACCGGCCTGGGCGCGAAAGGGGTGCTGGTCGATCACACGGGTGCGTATGTGTATGTCGCAAACTCCACAACCACGACGATGAGCCAGTTCGCGCTTTCCTCGACCGGTGCCTTGACGCCGCTGGCTGCCCCGACAGTTTCGACCGGCACCAGTCCTTACTCCCTGGCTGAAGACAGTTCCAACACGTATCTTTTGGCGGCCTGCAGCGGCGGCAATCCCGACCTCCAGATGTTTTCGATTGGCGCAACCGGCTCGCTCATCTCCGTCCAAAAGGTGACGAGCGGCAACGGCGCCGCGAGCGGGGCCGTTGCTGTGGTGGCCACGCCGCCGGCCAGCTGACAGGGCAGGCTGGCCCGTTCGTTACCTCGGCACGCAGGCGAGCCAATGCTATGCTTGGGCTCGCCGTGCTTTTCTTTCGCCCTCGCCCCGCGCTCGCCCTCGTTTTTCTTTCGTTGCTGCCTGGTTGCGGGCACCTCCATGGCTTTCACCCGGGCCATGGCGATCAATACGTGTATGTGATCTCACGCGGCACCTACCTGCGCGACCGGCTGGCGGCCGTGTCGAACCACGTGGCCGACATCCACAACGGCGAACGGCTGCTGGTGCTGGAGCATAACCGGCGCTTTTACAAGGTGCGTACGCCGGACGGCAAGGAAGGCTGGCTGGAAGAGCACGCCGTGATCGATCAGGCGGAGTTCGACAAGTTCGGGGCGCTGGACAAGGAAAAAGCCCCGGCCATCGCTACGGCGATCCTGCGCGACGAGATTTTTCTGCACTTGACGCCCGGCCGCAAGACGGAGCACCTGTACCTGCTGCCGGCCGGCGACAGGTTGCAGCTGCTGCGCCGCGCTTCGGTCGCGAAGCCCCTGCCGCCGCAGGCGCTGCTGATGCCGAAGCCGCCGCCGCGTGTGCGCCGGGCGGCCCCGGCCAAGGGCGTCAAGCCCCAAAAACGGGAGCAGAGCGGGTCGACGATCTGGGCTGAAGCGCCGCCGCACCCGGATCGCTACACCGCGCCCGACCTGGATCCGGACGCGGCCTGGATGGCGCAGCCCATGGAGGACTGGTGGCTGGTGCGCGATGCCGCGGGCAAGGTGGGCTGGGTGCTGGCGCGCGGCATGGATGTGGACGTGCCGGATGAGGTGGCGCAGTACTCCGAAGGGCGCCGGATTGTGGGTGCCTGGCTGCTGAACACGGTTTTTGACAACGGGGAGCCGCCCGCGAAACATATTGGGCCGGAGCAGCAGAAAAGGATCGATAAGCGGGCGGCTGCTCACGCGGCAGCACTGCGGAAACACCCAAAAGCCGCGGTGGACGACGCGCCCGAAGCCCCGGCGGCGCCCCCGCCCGTGCCGCACCAGGTGGGCCAGTACGTGACCGTGACGACCGAGTTCAAAGATGGGCTGCCGTACGACTGGGACCAGGTGCGGGTATTTATCTGGAACAGCAAAAAGCATCGCTACGAGACGGCCTATCGCTTGCGCGAGCAGCAGGGGTACTTGCCGGTGACAGTGGGCAAGGAGATGGTCGACAAGATGGGGGAAGAGCCCACGTTCACGATTCGTACCACCCCCGATGGGGTCGTCACGCAGGATGCGTCCGGGGCCTTTCACCCTGCGACGGTCAACACCACCCAGTTCCGCCTGGAGGGCGGCATTGTGCGCCGCGACACGCCCTTGCCGGCTAGGCCGGGCACGGAAGGGGAAGCCGGCCAGGGCGCACCCGCAGCGCAGCATGCCCAGAAACCGGGCCGGGGCAGACACCGCAGAAGAGGTAACTGACACTTTCTTTCCTGCAAGGTGGATTTTTATACCTCACAGGTACTAAAGTTTGGCATTCTACCTATGGAGTCCGTGGTGGGCGCTTTCGGGAGCCGGGTCTGTGTCCCGTTATGCAACAACTTGCACGGATGTTTCGGTGCTCTTCGGCTCAGCGGGTATGAGACCGGGACGCCTGGTTGGTCAAAAACAGAACTGGAACGGGCCGCCCCACGCGCGCCCCAGGAGATCGGCACATGGACAACAAGCCGGCACAAAATATTCAGGACACTTTTTT
>CAXTWU010000099.1:0-8282 GCA_964248025.1 uncultured Acidobacteriaceae bacterium
ACGACCCACTTCGCCCGGATCACCTCCTCGACGCCATTCGCGGTTCCATCCGCGGCCTTGACGGTCACGCAGGCCTCGCCGGCTCCTTCCTCGTAGCGAATGGCCTCCCGCCCGTACTCCACCGGATGCCCGATCGAGGATAGGTGCTGATCGAGCAGCCGCTCGGTCACATTCTGCCCGCAGAAGCGCGCCTTGGGGTAAGGGCTGTTGGCGGCCAGCGTAGGCACCACCCCTGCCGCCTTGCCGTAAAAGTGCAGGCTTTCCTCGCGCATCTCGTCGCTTTCCCCAAGCCACAGGTCCAGCACGCCCAGCGCCGCCAGGATCTCCTGCGTGCGCGGCCACAACACGGGAGCCCGCGTCACCTTGGCAGGCTTCGTGTCCTTGTCGACGATACGAAAGCGAACTCCGTGCCGGCTCAGCGCTGCGGCCAGCGTCATGCCGGCTGGTCCGGCTCCCACAATCAAAACATCCACTTCTGTTTGCGTCATGTTTGTGTGCATCTCCGGGAGGCTGTGAACCATCGATACTTTATATATAAACTAGATGCGGACCGGCATAGCCCGGTTGCGGGATTCGGGTTGTGAACTTGGCGGATGTCGCATCGCAGGACGACTCCGGGCGCACAAACGCTCCGCTCCACGACCGGGACCCTACGCATGGGCGACAGTGCGACAGATATAGGCGGCGGTGAGACCTTGTCCGTGAACAAGCTCGAAGAACTTCTGCTGGGCCATGGCCGGCAGCGACCCGAAGATGCCATCGGATTCTGGATGTGGCGGCTGACCCTTGCCTTTCAACGCCGGGCCGAGGCAGCGCTCAAAGGGATCGGCCTGACCCATCTCCAGTACGTCGTCCTCACGCTGACCGGCTGGCTTTCCCTGCGGTCCGACAGCATCTCCCAGGCCGATCTGCTCCGGATCAGCGGCGTAGGGGAAGCGCAGTTATCGCTTATGGTGAAAACCCTGAAAGCGAAAAACCTGATCACCCAGAGTCGCAGTGCCGCCGATCCCCGCGCCCGCGTCATCACCATCACGCCCCTGGGAATCCGGCTGCTGGGCAAGGCTGTGCCCATGATGTACGCGCTTCAGGACGAGATGTGGCCGCCAGGCAAGGACACCGACGGCATGCGACAGCTGCTGGCGCAAACTCTTGAACGATGGGAGGCCCAACCATGAATCACCATCTCGCCGCTCTCCTTGTGTGGGAGGCAGCCCTGTTTGTACTGACCATGGTGCTCACCGCCAGCAGGCGGTTCGCGCCGGCAGGGGAGTACGCCGGCATCGCATTTCACCTCCTGCTGCTGCCGCCGGTCGCCTCCATTTCCGCGCCGCTGGTGGGCACCGGGTCGGGTTTTCTTTGGGTCGGGTGCGACGTGATCGCCAGTACGGGCCTGATCTGGAACTGCGGGAGCCAACCGGGGACCGCCGTGTTCGGGCCGATCCGCATGGCCGGGCACCTGTTCGCGGCGTTATGGATCGCGTCTGTGTCGCTCCAGCTTGGGCCGCTCGGCGAAGCCCTTGGATGCCTTCTCGCGCTGGGGTTTGCCGGCTACACCCTGGCCGGCGGCCGCCTGCCTGAAAAGTTTTTGGCTGCGCCCGGCCTGCTTCTGCTTTTATGGTTGGTCCTGCTTGCGGGCAAGGCGCACGGCGGCGGTCTCGATACCGGGAGTCTTCAAATGCATGCTCCATCGCCGCAGGCCGGCCCGGCCGACTGGCGCAAGCCCGCGTAGCCTGTCCCAGTCGCTCGTTTCACACCCCAAAGGAGAAGCCCGCCATGAAAGTCATCGCACTGGAAGAACACTACTGCCCCGCCGAGGTGCTCCAGGCCTGGCAGCAGCTCCCCGCCGACCTCCAGGACCCGGGCCTGAACGTATTTGCGGGCGGCGACACGGACAAGCTGCTTGGGGATTTCGGTCCAACGCGCTTGGGGCGGATGGACGAGATGGGCGTCGACGTGCAAGTGCTTTCGCTCACGACGCCGGCGACGCAGATTCTCACCGCCGGGGAGGCCGTGCCGCTGGCGCGCCTCAGCAACGACCTCGCGGCCCGAGCCGTGGCAGCGCATCCCGACCGCTTCCAGGCGTTTGCCACCCTGCCCACGCCCGATCCGCAAGAAGCCGTGGATGAGCTGGAGCGCTGCGTAAACCAGTTGGGGATGAAAGGCGCCATGCTGACCGGACGAACCCGCGACGTTTCGCTCGACGCCCCGCGGTTCTTGCCCATCTTCGAGGCGGCGGCCCGGCTGCGGGTGCCGCTTTATCTTCACCCGCAGATCCCCTTAAAGGCCGTGCGCGACATCTACTACGGTGGTTTCGGCGAGACGCTCGATGCGATCTTTGCCGCGGGCGGCTGGGGCTGGCACGCCGACGCCGGTATCCAGGCGCTGCGGCTCATCCTGTCCGGCCTGTTTGACCGCCTGCCTGGACTGCAGCTCATCCTGGGGCACTGGGGCGAGGTGATCCTCTTTTACCTGGACCGCATCGGACCGGCCTTCGCAAAAGGAACAGGAGGCAAACTCGACCGCTCGATCCCCGAGTACATCCAGAACAACTTCTACGTGACGCCCAGCGGCATCCTGTCGCAGCGCTACCTGCGCAACGCGATCGAGGTGGTGGGGGTAGATCGGGTCATGTTTTCAGTCGATTACCCGTATGTGTCGGTGCCCGATGCGCGCCGATTCCTTGCTGATTCCGGTCTCCCCGGCCGGGACCAGGCGAGCATCGCACATGGCAACTGGGAGCGGCTTACAGCCCCTTCAAGGTAACCGCAGGCGAGCTGGCCGCGGCAAGCGAAGGATGCCGGGCCGGCAAAGCTGCCGGGCCGGCAGGGTCTTTGGCGTCCCCGACGGGATTCGAACCCGTGTTACCGCCGTGAAAGGGCGGTGTCCTAGGCCACTGGACGACGGGGACCGCGCAAGATCTCACAGTAGCAAGGCGGCGGCCCGGTGTCAAAACGGTCCGGCACTCGCCTGCCACGGGATCAAAAAGCGTCCTCGGATTCCCAAAATGGAACGCGCCCAGAACTTTGGGCAGCGATGGGTCTCGAAACCCTTGACGGCGTGGTCGCGGCCTGTTTCAGTGGGAGAAGGCCGAACCCCGGCTGGAAACGCGCCCCCCCGGCGCCCTGGGCGAGCTGAACATCAGTTTTCGTCTCCTGGATCATAAGCCCACGCCCACGGCAGAGGCGAGCATCCCATAGGGGCGGCCGGACGGAAACTTCCATCGGCACTGCACAACTGCACTTTTCGAGGAACCTATGGCGACTGCCGGCACGACGATGACAAAAGCCGACCTGGTGGAAGAAGTGCTGACCCTGGGCGACCTGACCCGCCGGGACTGCGAAATTATTGTGGAAACCGTCTTTGAGTCCGTAGTGGGCGCACTGAAAAGAGGCGACAAGATCGAGATCCGCGGCTTTGGCTCCTTTCGAATCCGGCAACGAAACTCCCGCGTGGGCCGCAACCCGAAAACCGGGGCCAAGGTCGAGGTCCCGGCCAAGCGCGTTCCCTACTTCAAGCCCAGCAAGGAGCTGCGCGACCTGGTCAACCCTGTCTCCTCGAGCCAGCCCGAAAGCGAACTGCAGCGGACCCACCCCGCAGCCTGAAACGGCCAAACCGAAGCTCAAACCAGCTCAAACCGTGCCCGGGTCAAGCCCGGATCAAGCTATGTTCAGGCTCGCCTCTGCCGGGCTTCAATCACCGCCAACATCCTGCCGGTCCTGCCATGCTCGGCCCGGTACGAGAAAAACAGGTCGCCCCGGCAGCTCGTACAGTACCGCAGTACCTCCACTGACTCCGCACGGAGTCCCGCATGGAGCAGCTGCCGCCGGTTCGCTTCCGCCAGGTCCAGGTGCAGCCCTGGCCCCATGTCGCCGTGTCCCGGGGCGCGCTGGTTCAGAAAAAGCATCGGGTACTTCTTTTTCACCGGATCCTGGTCGTAAACCTCGCGAAACAACTCGTCGGCGTAAGGGAACTGCGACCGGAACTCCGCTTCCACCTCGTCGCCCACCGCGTAGCAGCACTGCCCGATCGACGGGCCGATCGCCGCGACCAGGTTCTCCGGCTTTGCGCCGAACTCCAGCCGCATCCGGCCCACGCCCCCCTCCACGATGCGCCGCAGCGTACCGCGCCAGCCCGCATGGAAGGCGGCCACCGCGCCCGTTTCGCGATCGGCCACCAACACCGGCACGCAGTCCGCAGTGCCGATCCCGAGCACCAGCCCTGCCTGCCCCGTCATCAGTCCGTCGCCTTTCAGGGGAGTCGCCTGCCTGCCGTCCTCTGCGCGCTCCACGCGCCGGATCAGTGAGGAATGGACCTGCTGAAGCGTCGCGACCGGCCGAGCCTCGCCAAAAACCTCCCGCAGGTACCGGGAACGATTTTCCCGGACGTTTTCCGGCGTATCGAGGGCCGCGAAGCCCAGGTTCAACTCGCCCTGCCCGTCCCTTGCGGCATCGCTCCCGCCGGGCAGAAAGGCGTCGCTCACGCCGCCGGTCCGGGTGGAAAAAGCATGCCGCACCCCAGCTTCGCGCAGCACCCGGGCTTCCAGAATCCGCAGCACCCCGGCGCGCACCGGCTCACGGGGCTGCGCGGGCGGCACTTCCTGACGGGGGTGTCGCGCCTGCGGCACAAAGCCCGCTGCCCGTAGACTGCGCCGGCCGTGCCGCAGCCCCACCCCGGCCAGCAACGCATCCAGCGCTTGCAAGGTGTTCGGCGACTCCGCCCCATCAGCTTCCTTGTGCTTCATCGCTACCATTGTAGCCAGTTCAAACTCCGGACAACCGGGGTTCCACGCCCGGTCCACTGGTCCCCCCCTCCCGCATTGACACAGCGCGGCATGGGCTCTAAGGTGAGGTCACCAGACGGCCGCGGTCCCACCCGCAGGCTGCCGGCCCGCACACGGCTTCGCCCGTTTCGCAGCGTCCCTTTTCCGCTGCCGCTTCGACATTTCCCTTTTCACGATCTGGAGGTTGTTTGCGCATCCCCACCCGGGCCCTTGCCCTTTCCGCGTTCACCCTCGCCGCCTCTGTTTCCGCGCTCGCCCAGTCCACGGCCACAGTTTCCGGCAACGTCACCGATCCTTCAGGCGCGGTCGTGCCCGGCGCGCAGGTCACCGTGCGCGGACTCGCCACCGGCACCGATCGCCAAACCGTTTCCGACTCCGCCGGCAACTACGCCGTGCCGTCGTTGCAGCCCGGCGACTACAGCGTTGCCATACAGGCCCCAGGCTTCGCCGAGTACAAGGTGGCCCGGCTGACGCTGCAGGTCGACCAGAGCGTCACCGCCAACGCGCGGCTCGGTCTCGCCTCATCCGGCGAAGTGGTGCAGGTTGAAGGCGCGACTCCCATCATCGACGCGGAAACCATCACCGTCGGGCAGGTCATCGACCAGCGAACCGTGCAGGAGATTCCGCTCAACGGCCGCCACTTTCTGGACCTCACCAACCTGACGCCGGGCACAGTTGTGCCGCCGGTGTCGGGTTCGCTCACCGGTGCCAGCCGCGGCCTGGGGGCCAACTCGTTCGACACGGCGGGGCAGCGGGAAGACACTGTCAACTTCATGATCAACGGCATCAGCCTGAACGATCTTTCACAAAACCAGATCACCTTTCAGCCCTCGATCAACACCACCGCCGAGTTCAAGGTTTTGAACTCCACCCCTTCGGCCGAGTACGGCCGCTCGTCGGGCGCGATCGTCAACGTCGCCACCCGCTCCGGCACCAACCGGTTCCACGGCGAAGCGTTTGATTACCTGCGCAACAACTACTTCGACGCGCGCAACTACTTCAATCGCAAACCGAACCGGCAAAACCAGTTCATCCGCAACAACTTCGGCGGCGCGTTTTCCGGGCCCGTGTGGAAGGACCACACCTTTTTCTTTCTCAGCTACGAAGGGCTGCGCCAAACGCAGGCACTGCTGTTCAACGGCAATGTGCTCAGCCCCGCGCAGCGTGCCTTGCTGGCGTCTACTCCCGTGGGCCCGGCCTATGCGCAGCTTGCCAGGTTCATCCCCGCCGGCAACAACAGCGACGGCACCGTCTTCCAGGGTTCAGCGCCGGGCCCGGTCAAAACCGACCAGTTTTCGGGCGACCTGTTCCTCACCGTCAGCGCCAAAGACAATCTCCACGCCTACTACGCCTGGCAGCAGGACGCGCGCACCGAGCCCAACCTGCAAGGCAACACGGTGCCCGGCTTCGGCGACCACCGCACCGCGCACCGGCAGGTCGGCACCCTCAACGAGGTGCATATCTTTTCGCCCGGCGTCGTCAACGAAGCGCGACTGGGCTTCAACCGCATCGCCATCGCTTTTACCCCGAACACGCCGGAAAACCCGGCCGACTTCGGCATCCGCACCGGCGTGCCATACAACAACGCCCTGCCGCAGATCACCGTGCAGGACATCGGCCTCAACTTCGGCGGCCCGGCCGGCTTCCCGCAGGGCCGCTTCGACACGGCGGGCATCTTCTCCGACACGCTCTCCATCAACAAGGGCAAGCACAACCTGCGCGCCGGCGGCGAGTTCCGGCGCTTTGTCGGCGACTCCTTTTCGCAGGATCCTGGCTCGCTGACCTTCAGCACGACCGCCAATTTCATCAACGGCATCGGCAGTCTTTTCAGCAACACGCCGACCGAGGTCACCAGCCGTATCTTTGAAAATGCCGCCGGCGGGTTTGTCTCCGACAACTACAAGTTCACCCCTGCCTTCCAGGTGGAGCTGGGTTTCCGGTTTGAGTGGAACGGCACGCCCACCGAGGGGGGCGGCCGTCTCGTCAACTTCAATCCCGCGACGGATACACTTGTTCGCACCTCGCAGCCCTACAACCAGAACTACAACTACGAGCCCCGCGCGGGCTTTATTTGGGACGTGCGCGGCGATCAGCGCACCGTGCTGCGGGGCGCCTACGGCATCCTGGCCGACGAACCGTCGAGCGGACTGGCCGGCAGCCTGGCCAGCAATCCGCCCAATGCGAACCCGATCCTTGCCAACGGCTCGCTGCCCGTCGGCACCCTTGCCACCGGCCCCTTCTCGGCGCTCGCGCCCTTTGCTGTCAACCCCAAGTTCCACAACGGCTACGCGGAAAGCTACAACTTCAACCTCCAGCAGCAGCTCGGCGGGGGCGCGGTGCTCGAGCTCGGCTACATCGGCTCCGAAAACAAGCACCTGCGCATCCGCCGCAACATCAATCAGCCGAACCATCCCGCGGGCGCGCCGGCCGGCGGCATCAGGCCCTATCCCGTGCTTTCAGCCGCCGACCCGTTCCGCCCCGGAGCGGCGCTCAACAGCATCGCCTACGCCGACTCCGACGCGTTTTCCAACTACAACGCGCTGTGGGTGGTGGTCCGCAAGAATCTTGCCCACGGCCTGCAGTTCAACTCGAGCTACACCTGGTCCAGGTCGCAGGACATCAGCTCGCTCGGCTCCCAGGGCGGCTACACGCTGCAAGACAACTACAACCCGCGCGGCAACTACGGCCTGTCGGACTTCGACGTGCGCGACCACTTTGTCTTTTCCGGCACCTGGAACCTGCCGCTCGGCGGGGGCCGCCTTCGCCAAGGCTGGCTGCTGGCCGACATCACGCAGCTGCAAACCGGCAACCCGCTCAACGTGGTCACGACCAACACCACCTACAACGGCACAGCGGGAACCATGCGGCCTTTCCTGATCGGCACTTACCACACGGGGCGGCAACGGGTGCTTTCTACGGGCCGCGTCCCCTACATCCAGGGCAGCGCCTGCTCGACGGTGGTGGCCGGGTGTACCTTCTATGCGCCGGCCGCGGGCGGTTTCGGCACACTGCGGCGCAACGCGCTCACCGGGCCCGGTTTCAACGACAGCGACATTTCCATCGAGAAGACGACGAAGCTCGCGGAAGAAACCGCGCTGGTGGTGCGCCTGGACGCATTTGATGCGTTCAACCATGTCAACTTCAGCAACCCAAACCTGACAGCCAGCGGCTCCAGCACGACCTTTGGCCTGATCACAGGGACCCGCGGACAGGTCAGCGATGCGGGCTCATCGCGGCAGCTGCAGTTCGCCATGCGCTTTGAGTTCTAACGGCAGCTTTAACCACAACCGTGCAAAACAAAGTGGCAGCCTCGGCTGCCACTTTTTGCACCTCACAGCACCATAGTTACGTTCCACGTGGAACAATCCGCGCACGCATGCGGGCGCTTACCCGTCCTGGGTGCCTTCCTGCCGCTCCTTGCGGCGCGCCAGTTCGTCAAGCTGCCGGCGCCAGTCGAGCGTATCCAGAAAGCCGCGCTGTTCGCGCCAGTTCGGCTCAACAA
>CAXTWU010000100.1:0-3688 GCA_964248025.1 uncultured Acidobacteriaceae bacterium
GCGTGTGCACGTTGATGCCGATGCCGATGACGACAAAGCGGACGCGGGTGGCTTCGGCCTGCATTTCGGTCAGGATGCCGCCGAGTTTACGCGGGCCGGCGAGCAGGTCGTTGGGCCAGCGGAGGTCCGGGGTGAAGCCGGCGACGGACTGAATGGCGGATTGCGCGGCGAGACCGGCGGCGAGCGAAAGCCACAACGCGTCCCCAGGTGCCAGCGCCGGCCGCAGCAGGATGCTGACGTAGATACCGCTGCCGGGGGGCGAGTTCCATTGGTGCGCGGCCCGGCCGCGGCCCGCGGTTTGCGCGTCGGCCAGGTACACCGACCCATGCGGCGCGCCATTGGCCCCGCACTGCATGGAGTGGGTGTTGGTGGAGGGAATCTCGGCGAAGTGCTGGAGATAACCCGCGAACGGCGTACCTGCCAGCGCGGCGTCAAGCGCCGGCAGATGGTAAGGATCGGTCACTGGCTTGCCGCTTTTTCCGACACGATCCGCATGCTCAGATCGACGGCGACAGCCGAGTGGGTGAGCGCGCCGACGGAGATGTAGTTGGGGCCTGCAACGGCATAGTCGCGGACCGTCGCGAGTTCAATACCGCCGGAGGCTTCAATCGGAATCGCAAGGCCGCGCTCGCGCACAACGGCGATGGCGCGGCGCACCTCATCCGGGCTCATGTTGTCGAGCAGCAGCGATTCTGCGTGGTTTGCGAGCGCTTCGTCGAGCTCGGCAAAGGTGCGGACCTCGATGTCGATGACCTGGCCGGGCCGCCGTTGCGCGTGGGCGCTGGCCAGAACGCGGGCGATGCCGCCGCCGAGCGCGATGTGGTTGTTCTTGATCAGGATGCCGTCGGACAGGTCGAGCCGGTGGTTTTCACCGCCCCCGCAGGTCACGGCGTACTTGTCGAGTACGCGTAGGCCCGGCACCGTTTTGCGCGTGTCGATCACGGTCGCGCCGGTGCCGGCGACCGCGTCGGCGTAACGGCGGGTGAGCGTGGCGATGCCGCTCATGCGCTGGAGCAGGTTGAGGATGACGCGCTCGGTCGAAAGCAGGGTGCGCGCGGTGGTGCGGATGACGGCGAGCGGCTGCCCTTTGCGCACACGGACGCCGTCGAAGATCTCGGGGTGGCTGACAACCTCGAAGGTGCCTGCACTCTGATTTTGAAGGCGCGCAAAAGCGGCAAGCACGCGGGGGATGATGCCGAGGCCGGCGATGACGCACTCCTGCTTGGCGACCACGGTGCCGGTGCCGCGCAGGCCGGGGTCGATGGTGTAGAGCGTGGTGGCGTCGTCGGTGGCTTTGTCTTCGACGAGCGCCTGCTCGACGATGGCTTCGATACGGCGGCTTTTCCAGTCCATGAGGCAGGCGGCCCTACTGCGTATTCTTCTGTTCGAGCTCGTTGACCTTGCGCAGCAGCACGGCGTTGCGCTGCTCGGCGTCGGCGAGCTGGACATTCAGGAGGATTTCACGTTTCGCCTGGTCAATGGCAGCAGTCATACGAGCCTCAACGGCGCGTATTTCTTCGCGTAAAAGGCCTTGGTCGACATGTACCAGTTCTATCCGCTTGTCGATGCCGTCCAGCCGCACAGCGATGCCGCGCAGCTCCGGCGCGAGTATGTCCTGGATCGCCTTTCGTGCTTCGTCAAAGCTTCCCACTGCTCCCCTCCATCTTCGGGTAGTTTAACCCCGCACCGTTCGGAGCGCGTCGAGGGCGGCGCGAGTTTTCGCGAGCAGTTCATGAAGCTCGCCCGACCGCCGGCGAATGCCTTCGACGACCGGCGCCGGGGCTTTGGCTAGAAAACTTTCATTGCCCAGCTGGCGTTGGGCATTTGCCTGCTCTTTCTCGTAGCGGGCGAGGTCCTTGCCGAGGCGCTCGGTTTCGGCGGCGATGTCGATCTGTTTTTCGTAGACCACTTGCACGTCAAATGCGAGCGAGGAGCGGATGCCGGCGCCTTCAAGCGGAGAGGCGGTGAACTCGATGGAGAAGACGCGCGCCAGCCGCTTGATGATGGCGCTGGCTTCGCGCAGGCTTGCTTCGGTTTCAGACGAGGAGCGCACACGAATCGGAACGCTCGCTTTTTCTTCCACGCCGAGCTCCTTGCGAATCGCGCGAACTTCGGTGATGAGGCGTTGCACCTCGGCTATCTCGGCGGACACGCCGGGCTGCAGGACGAAGGGCGATTCCGAATCCGGATAGCTCGCCAGCGCGATGGACGGTTTTGGCGGCGCACTGTCGTACAGGGCATGCCACAACTCTTCGGTCAGGAACGGCATAAAAGGCGAGAGCAGGCGCAGGGAGGCTTCAAAGGTAGCCAGCAGGGTGCGGAGCGCGGCTTCGGTGGCGGCAGGGTTTGCTTCAGCGCCGAACTGCAGGCGCAGCTTGACGATTTCGAGATACCAGTCGCAGAAGTCGCCCCAGAAGAACGAGTAGATCAGGTTGGCGGCATCGTCGAACCGGTAATTCGCCAGAGCCGCTTGCACCGCCTCGGCCGCCGTGCCGAGTTGCGAGCCGATCCAGCGTGCTTCGAGCTCATCCGATTGCGGGCCGGTGGCGAGCGTGTGCGGGTCAACGGCGATGCCCGCTTCCCTGGCGCGGTCGACGTTCATGAAGATGAAGCGGGCGGCGTTCCAGATCTTGTTCGCGAACGCGCGGTAGCCTTCCGTCCGGGCTTCGTTGAACGCGATATCGGTGCCGGGCGAGGCCATGGAGGCGAGCGTGAAGCGCACGGCATCGGTGCCGTACTGCCCGACGATCGCGATGGGATCGATGACGTTGCCCTTGGTCTTCGACATTTTTTGCCGGTCGGCATCGCGCACCAGTGCGTGGATGTAGACCTCGCGGAAGGGCACGGATTCCGAGAGCGAGCGGCGCGGGCCTGCCGGGTCTTCGCCCATGAACCAGCAGCCGAGCATCACCATGCGCGCGACCCAGAAGAACAGGATGTCGAAGCCGGTGACGAGCAGCGTGGTGGGGTAAAAGGCGGCCAGGTCGGGTGTTTGCCCGGGCCAGCCGAAGACCGTAAACGGCAGCAGGCCGGAGGAGAACCAGGTATCGAGGACGTCGGTGTCCTGCGCGAGCTCGGCGCTGCCGCAGTGGACGCAGGTTTGGGGAGTTTCGCGCGTGACCGTTGTGCCGCTGCAGGCGGCGCAGTGCCAGGCGGGGATGCGGTGACCCCACCACAGCTGCCGCGAGATGCACCAGTCGTGGATGTTGTCCATCCATTCGAGGTACACCTTGCGGTACTGGTCGGGCGTGAACCGGATGGCCGGTTCGCCGTGCGGGGGGGCGACGGCTTCACGAGCTTTGCGAGCCAGGCCTGGGCGCGATTGCCCGTGTTCGTCGGTGAAGTCGGCGGTGCGCAGGAACCACTGGGTGGAAAGCCGCGGCTCGATCACCGCGCCGGTACGCTGCGACAGGCCGATCGACATGGGGTGGTCTTTGACCGCGACGAGCAGGCCTGCCTGTTGGAGATCAGCGACGATGCGCTCGCGCGCGACGTAGCGATCGAGCCCGTGGTAGGGCGAGCCCGGCAGGTCGATGCGCGCCGCTGTGTCCATCACGGTGAGCTGCGGCAGGTTGTGGCGCTCGCCAATGGCAAAGTCGTTGGGGTCGTGCGCGGGCGTGACCTTGACGGCACCGGTGCCGAACTCGGGGTTGGCCCAGCTGTCGGCGATGACGGGGATGGTGCGGTC
>CAXTWU010000100.1:3788-5521 GCA_964248025.1 uncultured Acidobacteriaceae bacterium
TCGCCGCGCATCCGGTGCCAGCGCGCCAGAATGTCCATCTCGGTCTGGTTGAGCATGTGACCCATGTGGAGGCGGCCCGTGACGTTGGGCGGCGGCAGCAGCATGGTGAAAGGGGTTCCGCCGGCAGCAGGTGCGCCGGCGTTTGCTGCGGCCCAGCGCGCGGCCCAGCGCTCTTCAATGGCGGCGGGATCGTAGGATTTCGGCAGGTCTTGAGGCATAGATGGGGTGGTTGATTGCGGCAGGGCGGCGCGGCTTACATACGACACTGTGCCGCGACATTTTCCAGTTTACATTCCCTTACCTGGCCGGGATTTTCTCTCGAAAAGCATCAGTAGCGATCTGTTGGCGCGGTGCGTTGAGGACGCGCACTCCACGGACGGCGTTGCATAGCCAGACCTCGTCTGCGGCGAGAAGTTCTTCGACCGCGAACGATTCTTCGCCCAGGCCGGCCATGGTGGCCAGCAGATGGGCGCGGCAGACCCCGGGGAGCACCCCGTCGTCGAGCGGAGGTGTGCGCCAGCGTGTGCCGTGTCGCGCGAGGATGTTGTGGATCGCGCCCTCGGTGACGAGGCCGTTTTCATTTTGGAAGATGGCTTCCACGAAGCCGCGGGCGCGGGCTTCGCGTAGAGCGTGGTCATACACGGCGCGGCGGGTGGTTTTGTGGCGCAGAAAGCGGTCGCCGGAGCGGACCGGCTCGGGCCACAGCAAGGCTCGCAGCGGCTCGTGATCGGACTGCAGGAGCTCCGGCGGCGACCACGTGAGGCGGCCCGCGCGACCGAGCGTCAGGCGCAGCTTCCATGAGCCGGCCGCGGGCAGGCGCGCTGCTTCGGCTTCCACCTCGCACCGGGTGCGGGGCCCGTCCCACGCAAAGCCGAAGTAGGCGGCGGAGCTGCCGAGGCGCTGGAGGTGCAGCGGGAGCAGTTTGCAAATCCCGTTTTCCCAGCGCATGGTCTCGATCAGCTGGAAAGGCTCCTCGGTCAAAAACGCGCACTTCAAGCGGCATTCCGCGTACTCGTCGCATGGATCGGAGTCGTAGGTGATACCCGCGCCGACGCCCATAGTCAGTTCACTGCCGTTGAGCACCGCCGTGCGGATGGCCACGCTGAAGACCGCTTCACCGTCGGGCGCGACAAAGCCGATCGCACCGGTGTAAGGGCCGCGCTCGCGAGCTTCCAGCTCCCGCAGGATTTGCATGGATCGAATCTTGGGCGCGCCGACGATAGAACCCGACGGAAACAGGCTCCCGAAAATGTCATACAGGCCGACCTCGGGCCGCAGTGTCGCGGTCACAGTCGAGGTCATCTGCAGCAGCGAGGGCAGCCGCTCCACCGCAAACAGCTCGTGGACGCGCACCGTGCCGAGCTCGGCGATACGGCCCAGGTCGCTCCGTTGCAGGTCGACAATCATGATATTTTCGGCGCGGTTCTTCTGGTCCGCCGCGAGCCACCGCATCTGCATGAGGTCTTCGGCCAGGTCCCGGCCACGGGCGGCAGTGCCCTTCATGGGACGCAGGGTGATCTCTCGCCCGCGCAGGTGAAAAAACAGCTCCGGCGAGGCAGACAGAACCGTATGCGTGCCGAGGCAGAGCAGGGCTCCATAAGGGACGGGCTGGGCCTCCATCATGCGCGCGAACAGGGCTGCCGGGCTGCCGGAAAAGCCGGCCTGGTAGGGGATGGTCAGGTTGACCTGGTAGGTATCGCCGCGCTCGATGAAGCGGTGAATGGCCTCCACTT
>CAXTWU010000100.1:5621-8159 GCA_964248025.1 uncultured Acidobacteriaceae bacterium
AGGTTGACCTGGTAGGTATCGCCGCGCTCGATGAAGCGGTGAATGGCCTCCACTTTACGCGCAAAAGCTTCGGCGCTGACGGATAGATCACTGCCGGACAGGTGAGCGTCTGGCGAAAGCGGCCGGGCGGCGAATGAAGGCGATTGAGCCTCGCGGTACAGGCCGAAGACAGCCAACGGGAGCTCACCAGCCGGGGTGTAAGCGGGCGCGGCGGACGGCTCCCAATGGTAGCCGCATTCGTAGCTGAGAAAACCGGCGGCCCACAAGCCCCGTTTTTGTGCGGCCTCGATGCGGGCGAAAAGCCCCGGCAGGTCCGCGAGCTCGCGAACCTCGATCCACTCGACTGGATCGGCAAACAGGAAGGATCGCTCCGCCGGGCCGTGGCCTTCAAGCAGGATCGAGCCGGGTTGCGTCGCGGCCAGCTTCGTCGCTTCGGCAAGGTCCGGCATCGATCGCTGCTTTCTCCAAAAGTTCAGGCCGCAACTGTTGGGGAAGCGGCCTGCGGGGCGGTCACCGGATTGCAGGTTAGAACGGGTTGAGCTTGTCGACACCCTTCTTTTTATGGTGCTTGCTGGAGCTCTCGTCACCACCGTTGTAGGCCGGCTTGGGGTTCTTCTTGCCCGGCTTGCCGGTTGTGGTGCCGGTGGACACCTGCGGCTTGCCGGACGACTTCACGTCGTTGATCTCCTCGGGCGCGGCAGCGGGTTTATCGATGGGCGGCAGGGGAGCCGGGGTGTTGGGGCCGACTGGCTCCGCCAGGCCGAAGACGCGGTCAGGGTTGTTGGACGCCGGGGTCCCCGCGCCAAAGCCGGTTGCTGGGCCGGTCGCTGGGGCGGCACCCACGGCGGAGCCGCTCGGCGGCGTGGGCACGAGGGTGCTGTTGCTTTCTGTGGTGCCGCTGGCCCCCGGGGCCGCGGTGTTTGCAGCGGGTGGCTGGTCGGTGCTGGATGGCGCTGCGTCGCTCGGGCCGGGCGCCGGCGCACTGGCAGGAGCGTTAACGACATCCACCCCGACGGTGTCGGTGCCGCCGGGGCGGTCCGGTACGTTTTCCATCGTGATGGCGCCTTGCACGGCACCGGCATCGGTGGCCGCAGGGGCCGGCGCACTGGCGATGACCGTTGTTTGCGAGCCGGGGGCGGCAATCGGCGGAATCGGCTCGCCTTTCATGGCCAGGGTGAACTCATCGGCGGTGCGCTTCCCGATGGCCGGTGCCAGCACAGCCGGGGCGTCGGTCATCGACGGCTCGCCGACGCGGACGCTGGAGATGGTGGCGGGGCCGTGCTGGACAAGCAGCAGCGCGCGATCCTTCAGCCGGATGGGGGCGCGGCTGCCTTCTTCGGCTTCGCTTTCAGCCATTTCCGCCGCGGAGGGCTCAGGCACGGGGCGTCCGGCGGCGATCAGGCGATCCTTGGCGTCTTCCACGTGCGGGGCCATGGGGTAGCGGGTCACCACGCGGTCCCAGGCCTGCGCGGCGCGGTCGTTATAGGCCTTTTGAAGCGCGTCTTTCGCCTTGGGCGGGATGTTCATGGTGCCGACGACCGCGGCCTGCTGCGCGTAAGCGTCGCCGATCGACAGCAGCGTCTGGTCAGAGTGCGAAAACAGGGGGTAGTTGTCGGCGACCGTTTGGAGGCGCGCGATGGACGCGGCCCAGTTTTCGTGCCCGAAGTAGAACTCGCCGATCTCGAACTGGCGCTGGGCCAGGACCTCCTGCACCTCGCGCAGGTGCTGCTTGGCACGCGGCACCAGGGATGAGTCCGGGTATTGCTGGATCATTTCGCGGTACTCATCCTCGGCGTGCTGGGCGTTTTGCGGGTCGCGGTCCGGCTTGTCCATCTCGGAAAAGTAAATATCGCCGACCTTCATCTGCGCTTCGGCCGCTTCCGGCGCATTGGGGAAGAAGGTTTTAAAGTCCTTGTACTCCTGCTCGGCCTGGGCCATGGCGGCCGAACCGCCCTCCTTGTACCAGGTGTCCCCGACCGCGAGCTTGGCGCGCATCTGGTATTCGGAGTCAGGGTAGGTGTTCATCAGAGTTTGCAGGTCGAGCCGGGCGATATCGTAACGCCCCTTTTTGAGCGCGACCATGGCCTTGTCGTACAGCTCCTTGTCGGGCTGCTTTGACTCGACGTTGCCGAGCGGATTGGCGCTCAGGTCGACGTTTTTCTTGTTCTTTTGCGGAGCCGCCTGGCTTGCGGGTGCAAGGCAGAAAGAAAGAGCCAGGGCCAGAACGGGGGCGGTGCGTTGGAAAAAGGACATGCAGGAAACCTCGTGTAGCAGGAAGCTCGGCGTCGCGGGCGTACACAGGGGGCGCTCGACCGTTCCGGAAATCTGTATCTCCATGCTAATGCCCGGCCCCCCTGTCTGTCGCGTGGGCCATGCCGGGTTTCTCAGGCCAGGCGCTCGCCCGATCGTTGACGGGCTGTCTGCGCCGCCTCGAGCAGACCGCGGGCGTCAGCCTCCGGCTGCCCCCTGCCGAACACCGCGGAGCCGGCCACCAGCAGCTCCGCCCCAGCTTCGACGCCGGCCGCCATCGTGTCGGGG
>CAXTWU010000101.1:0-8146 GCA_964248025.1 uncultured Acidobacteriaceae bacterium
CGTGGTCGCGCCGGCGGTTGACCCAGCCGAGCAGGGTGACCTCGCGGCCGGCGTCCGACAGGCGCAGGGCGCCGCAGGTGTCGGTGCGTTCGAGGGTGCTTAGGTGGTCTAGCAAAATACAATTCCTGATGTGATTTGGAACGCATTTAGGTGCATGTACCTATCCTGTGATGGGTTTCTTGCCTGCTTTTATGAGTTTTTCGTTGAGTGATGCAATCATACGATCAGTCTCCGCAGGCTTGACGTAAAAGAAGTCGAATACGTTCTCCAGCACATCCAGCATCCATTCGGCTTCTCCTGGTTCCACGTCTAAAATCTGGCTCGTGTCCGTATCTTTTCGTGGGTGTGCCGCAAAATTGCCGATCTCCTTTGTAGCCTTGAGTTCTTGACCAAGGAGTGTCGGCAGATTCTTGCTGCTAACAACTTGATCGATCGCCTTGGTCAGCTCATTTGAGTTTGCGCCGCCTGCTTCATGGAGAACTCGCTCTAAACATCGTCTAGCAAGAGCAGCGGACGCTCTTGGGCTTACTGATAGAAGCTTGTCAGCTTCCCGATAGTCGCTGGCTATAGCTGCGGGAACTTCCTGGGCTACAGTACGCGGGTTCGAGTGGCGGGGCCACATCAGTTCCTGCCAACCCTTTTCGGTCTCAATATCAACGTGGGAGAGCTCCACAACGCTTTCAAACTCTCCACCGTATGGGGGTGAACTGTACTCAGGCTTACCTTGTTGAAGGTAGAGGATGGGGCGCAAGCAGCTTAGGCATTCCATGCCAAGCACTGCCCATCCGATGTTCGTTTCGGAACCATTTCCACTACTCGTAAATAGCGGGTAACGCCTTAAACTGTCATGAATCGTGACCGAACAATGTAGACACTTCATGAAATCACATCCTCGATTTCTGCTTTATCGCAAGGTGTCAGGCAATGCTCTTGAATTCATGAATGGCTTGAATCAGGTCTATGCGTGCAATCTTCGTCTGCTCGCCGGTGGCGAAGTCCTTGAGGGTGACCACCCCATTCGCTAGCTCATCCTCGCCCAGCAGGATGATTTTGCCGGCGAGCTTGTCGGCGATTTCGAAGGACTTCTTGAGCCGAAATGCACCGTCGCCCAGCTCGACGCGAAGGCCGGCAACTCGCAGCTCGCGGGCCAAGGCAAGGGCGGCGGGGTTCAGCGCTTCACCCAGTGGGGCAATAAAGACATCGGCCTTGGACGCGGCCTGAGCGCCGGCAGCCTGTGATTGCAACGTTAAAACCAGGCGGTCGGCCCCGATGGCAAAGCCGATACCCGGCGCGCGCGGGCCGCCCAGCATCTCCGACAGACCGTCATAGCGGCCGCCCCCGAGCAGCGCGTTTTGGGTGCCGAGGCCGGCGTCATGGGTGAACTCAAATGTCGTGCGAGTGTAGTAGTCGAGCCCGCGCACCAGCCGCGGAGCAACCGAGTACGGCACCCCGCAGGCGTCGAGCGCCGCGCGAACCTCCGCGAAGTGGGCGGAGGAAGCGTCGTCGAGAAAACCGGCGATCTTCGGCAGCGCATCGATCGTTGGCTGGTCGTCGGGCACCTTGCAGTCGAGCACGCGCAGGGGATTGCTTTCGGCGCGGCGTTGGCAATCGGCGCACATCGTGGGTGCTACCTCACGCAAAGCTTCCCGCAGCGCGGCAATGTAGCGAGGCCGATCCGACGCCGAACCGACGGAGTTGATCGCGAGCTTCCATCCCCCGACACCAAGCTCGTCCAGCAACGACGCCAGCATTTCCAGCACTTCCGCGTCGCGCAGGGCGGACTCCGAACCGGCCGAAGTGGGCCCGATCACCTCCGCGCCGATCTGAAAGAACTGACGATAGCGACCCTTCTGCGGACGCTCGCGACGAAACTGCGGGCCGATGTAGAAGAGCTTTTGCAGCAGGCCGGTTTCGCCCATCTTGTGCTCGATATAGGCACGAACCACGCCGGCGGTGTTCTCGGGGCGCAAGGTCAGCGACTGCGCTTTTTCACTCGCGGCCCGCGCGCGGTCCTCCCAGGTGTACATCTCCTTGGAAACCACATCGGTTTCCTCCCCCATGCCGCGGGCGAACAGCTGCGTGTCTTCAAAGATGGGCGTCCGGATTTCGCCGAAGTTGTAGCGCGCGAACACGCGCCGCGCTGCGCTCTCGACATGGTTCCAGAGCTCGGTTTCAGGCGGCAGGAGATCGCGCGTGCCGCGAACTGCTTTTACAGTTGTCATCGTGGATGGAAGGTCAGTTTATCAGCCGCCGGAGCCGCGAAACTCTTGAATGGCAACCCTGTCTGCCGTGTGCCTCATCTGCCTGAGCAGGACGCCAAGGAGCACCCGTCTATATGCCCGGTCGCAAGAGCACTCTTCTAGCCCTCGTTCTTACAGCATTCCTTGGCCCGTTCGGAATGCTCTACGGCACAATCACTGGCGCGATCATTATGGGCGTTCTGTATGTGGTACTGGGTATTCTAACGGCTGGAATTGCGCTTTTTGTCTTACATCCGATCTGCATTATCTGGGGCGTATATGCCACCCACCGGCACAATGTCAACGCCGGCGTGTAGGCACTGCGCTTACCTTGCGCAGTGTCGTCGAGCTTCCGCCGTGTAATCGATGTAGTTCCTCGCATACATCTGGATCAGTTCGTAATCTTCATCCGTGACGCCGCGCTTGATCCTCGCCGGCAGCCCCATGACCAGCGATCGCGGTGGAACCACCATACCCTCCGGTACGACCGCTCCGGCCGCAACAATGGAGCCCTGGCCGACGCGCGCATTATTCAGCACACGGGCTCCGATGCCGATCAGGCAGTGGTCCTCCACCACGCAGCCATGTACCGTGGCGTTGTGTCCAATCGAGACCCCTTCGCCGACATGCACAGGGTAAAGGTACCGCATGCCGTGCAGCACAGCGCAGTCCTGCACGTTGGATCGCGGGCCGATGCGAATGGAATGCACATCGCCGCGCAGTACCGCGTTCATCCACACGCTGCTCTGTGCTCCGAGCACAACATCGCCGAGCACCTGGGCTGAAACATCGACGTAGCAGGAATCGTGGATGGTGGGCTTGAAGCTGTTCCAGGGGCGAATCATGCATCCATTATCGCCGCGAACGGGCGCGCCCGAAGCACGCCCGTTGCTGGTCGGCAGCCGCCCCTACTTTGTGGCCGCCGCTGCGTCGCGAAAACCCTTGACCTGGTCGTGCGAGCGCTTGACGTGCTCAAACTGCTGCGCGACCAGTGCGCGTACCGTGTCAGAGACCGCAGCATCGTCCAGCGCTTGCTGGTAAGCCTTTTTAGCCGCGTCTTCCCCTTGTTCCGCGGTATCGAGCAGCGTGTGGTCGCCGCCGCCGAGGCGGGCCTTGAGGTCACCCCAGACACGGTGAACCGCGCCAATGGCTGTGCCGCTTTCGTGGACGTCCGCGTCGCCGACGACGTTTACCGTCCGCTCCAACTCATTCGCGTAGCTGCCGCGAACCCTTGCTTCTTCCATGAAAAAGGAACGGTGCTCGGGATGTTCAAGGTGCTCGCCGATATCGACGAATCCTTTTTCGCCATCGCGCAGGACCGAGATCAAATTCCGGATAGACTTGTCATCGTTTGTCATAGGGTGGGACCCTCCAGTTGGAAAGATGCGAGTGCAGCGGCCCGGTGTTGCCGTCGGGGCTCGTCCCCGTGACGCTTCGGCATGGCAACACAAACAACAAGCGCGCCCTGCGAAGGGCGCGCCGGGGGGTGAAACGCGGGCGGAACTAGGCTGCCGCAGAGCTGCGAAGGGCAGCTTTGGCCTGCTCGGCGAGCGCGGCAAACCCTTGTTCGTCGCGAACCGCGATGTCCGCGAGCATCTTGCGGTCAAGTTCCACGCCAGCCTGCTTAAGGCCGTGCATGAACTGCGAGTAGGAGATGCCGTTGATCTTCGCGGCAGCGTTGATGCGCACGATCCATAGCGACCGGTACTGACGCTTTTTCTGCTTGCGGCCGCTGTAGGCAAACTTCAGGCCGCGTTCAACGGCTTCCTGCGCTGCCTGGTAAAGCTTTGATTTCGTGAGGAAGTAGCCGCTGGCGCGCTTGAGTATCTTTTTGCGGCGGTCGTTGCGTTTGGTTCCACGTTTGACGCGTGGCATGGGTTTACTCCTTTTTAGATAGCTGAAATGCGGCTGGAGGCAGAGGCTGCCTTTTCACTCGCTCATGCCTGGATCTCTCGAATGCTTGCTCAAGCACAGGAGCGAAGCATCCGGGGTCAGCGCTGCTGCTTATGCGCTTCCCGCGTGTGTGCCCGCAGGGGGCACACACGGACTCAGGCGTAGGGAATCATGCGGGCCACCTTGGCGTGGTCGGCATCCGAAACCAGCGCGGTGTGGGCGAGCTTGCGCTTGGTTTTGGTCTCCTTGGACGTCAGAATGTGCCGCATCTTGGACTGTCCGCGCTTGATCTTGCCGGTGCCTGTCTTTTTGAAGCGCTTGGCGGCACCTTTATGGGTCTTGAGCTTAGGCATCGTGGTTGCTGCTTTCCTGCTGGAATGAAGACGATTGACAACATTGGTCAGTATACATGGAACGGGGCGGCCTGCTAATTCTCAATGGAAGCGCCAAACTGATCGGCCAGCAGATGGAGCAAGGCTCCCGGCTGATGACTCGGCACTACATGGGAAGCGCCCTTGTAGCGACGGCCGGCTGCCGGACTGGCAACAATGACCGGCATACCTGGGGTGATGTCGAGGATGCCCGCGATGACCTGCTCACAGTCGGGTAAAAGAGCGTGAACCAAAACGGCATCGACCGCAGGGAAGCGCCTCAGCAACTCGAATCCTTCCACGGCACTATAGGCCGTCAGGACATTGTGCTTGGCGGTTTCGATCACAAGCTTCCGAGCGGAAAGCCCTTCAGGCTGCTCGGTCTCAATCATCAGCATGGTCAAGGAATGCGACATGTATTCTCATCGCCCGTGGGCAGGATTGGAAGCAGCAACGGGCCGCCTGAGTGTACTGAAAGCTGAAGTGGCTTGCCAGGAAGGGAAGAAAGGAGCGGTGATGGGATCAATCCGGTCCGGGGAGGGCGGCCCCGGACCGGTGAGAACTTCTAATGGATGGTGGGTTGCTCGGCAACAGGTACCTGTTTGGGAGCAATGGGCGCAGCTTTCTTCGCAGCGGCTTCCTTTTCCGCCAACATCTTCTTGCCCGGCGCCAGAATGGCGTGAAGAGTGGTCCCTTCCATGCGCGGCATAAACTCAACCGTGCCGTTTTCGCCGATGTCCTGGATAAGCCGGTTGATGATGTTGTAGCCCAGGTCGCGGTGCGCCATCTGCCGGCCCCGGAAGCGCAGGCTCGCTTTTACCTTGTCGCCTTCCGTCAAAAAGCGGACAGCCTGGTTTTTTTTGGTCTGGTAATCGTGCTCGTCCACTGTTACGGAAAACTTGACTTCCTTGATGACGATGATCTTCTGCTTTTTACGGGCGGCGCGGTCGCTCTTTTCCTTTTCATACAGGAATTTGCCATAATCCTGGATACGGCAGACCGGCGGCACCGCGCTGGGCGAGACTTCAACGAGGTCCAGGCCGCGCTCACGGGCGATCTTCAACGCCTCAAAAGGCGGCAGGATGCCGAGTTGCTCGCCATTATCGTCGATGACGCGCACTTCGCGCGCACGGATCTTGTCGTTGATCCGGATGAACTGCTTGGCCGAACGTTTATCGATGACTTTCCTCCACTCCAGCTAAAGCAGGCGCTAGCCCAATATGAGTGTACCATTGTCACCTTCACGGAAAGATGTTGCTTTTTCCGCGCACGCCGGTCTACGCTCACCACGTAGTTCGAAGCGAGGCCAACCATGACCTTTGCGAATCTGGGCTTCTATTACCTGGAGCCGGGCCACTCCATCGACGTTGAAATATGGTGGGGTCAGGGGGACGATCACGGCGCGGTTTTCGCCATGGCTCGTTTTCTCGCCCAGGATTCAGGCCTGTTGCCGCTCGGCACTCCCCCGCCTTCCTGGGAGTTTGCGACCTCGGCCTTCCGCAGCAGCATGCATTTCACCTTGGAAGCCGTCAGCGCCACCTCCGAGGAGTTCTCCCACCCCTGGCAGAGCTACACCTTCAATGTCGCGAATACCGGCAAGGAAGCCGGCTACTTCCAACTGGATGGCATGACCACCATCTAACCACCCTCGCTGCCGACCCGGGAGAGGCCCCCCATGCCCAACACCAGAAAACTTGTCGCCATCCTCGATGAGCAGGAGCGGCTCATCGGCGTCATGGACCCTTCTCGCACAAGCGCGGGGGTTGACTACGATGTCAGGCCGAGAGCGGGTCAAAAGCTGTACGAGGTTGAGGTGCCGGCAACCCTGGGCTCGGTTCCTCCCCATACGCTCCGAGAAGCCGTCGCAACGGCGCTTTCCTTACCCGGGGCTCGAACCCCTTATCTGGGCCGGCGCAAGCAGCGCGATGGCCGAGAAAACGGATCCGGGAAGCCGGAGTAACCCAGGGCCATTCACTGACCCGTCTTCTACGTCGCTCCGGCGCCTATGTGGGGGAGCCGCTCTGCGCTCTCCGGCAACATGGTTCCGGCTATGTTTCCGGACTCAACGCCCGTAACCCGAAGTGTCACCAGCTTGTTGGCAGGAACTGGCGAAGCAAGGGTGACCCGCAGAAAGTTTGTGGTCAGCGCGGTGCCGTCGCGCAACGTCACTGCCGAAAGACTCCGCCCCACAAATCGCTCCGTAAACCGGCGGTGCTTTTCCGCCCCGAGCGCCCGCAGCGCCGCCATGCGCTCCCCGACGGCCCCGTCCGGAACAGGGAAGCCGCGATGCATCGGCTCTGCGGCTGTGCGCGGACGCGGAGAAAACGGAAACAGGTGCAGGTAGGTGAGCGGCGAGGCTTGGATCAGGTCATAAGTCTGCTGAAACAAAACATCCGTCTCCCCAGGGAAGCCGACCATGACGTCGGCCCCGAGCGACGCCCACGGCAGCGCTTCCCGCACTGCCTGCACCTTTTGGAGGTAGTGCCAAGGCCGGTAGCGCCGGTGCATGCGGCGCAGAATCTCATCCGAGCCGGACTGGAGCGGCAGGTGCGCATGCGCCGCCAGTCTTGGGTGCTCGCCCATGCTGTGCCGGGCGAGTAAGGCGATCAGCCCGGGTGTCCAGTCCATCGGTTCCACTGAGGACAATCGCAGCCGAGGCAGGCTGGTCTGCTCGATCAACGCCTCGACCAGATCTGCGAGGGTTTGCGACGGCTCCAGTTCGCGCCCCCAGCGGCCCAGGTTGATGCCGGAAAGCACCAGCTCCTGCCCGCCGTCCAGGGCAAACGCCTGTGCGGTCGCAAGCGCGTCCTCGAGCGCGACCGAACGGCTGGGCCCGCGTGTTTCGGGGATCACACAGAACGAGCAGCGATTGCCGCAGCCGTCCTGCACCTTCAGGATGGGTCGCGTGCGAAAACCGGTGGCGGGAAGGAGACTGTCAAGATGTTCGCCGCCCACCCAGTGCGCCGGGTAAGGTGTGTGCAGGGTGGTGAGCGGCACAAATCCTGCTTGGGCCGGCGGCAGGAGGGCGAGGCGCGCGACCTCGGCCTTGTGACTGTTGCCGGCCACGGCATCCACGCCAGGCAGCGCCCTCAACTCTTCCGGGGCACGCTGCGCATAGCAGCCCGTCACCACCAGCCGTGCGCCGGGGTTGGCACGGCGCACCCGCCGAATCAGCGCCCGGGCGGTTTTCTCGGCCTCCGCAGTCACCGAACAAGTGTTTACAACAACCACCCCAGCCCCTTCCATCGCGCCTGGCAACAGGCCGCCCTCCCGCTCCAGCGCGGCGGCAATGGCGTCGCCGTCCGCCGCCGAAGCCCGGCAACCCAGCGAATGAACATAATAGGAGGGCATGCGATCAGTTTACCGAGCTCAGCCGGCCTGGCGCGACCGCACGCTCAGGCTTGCGTGGGGCCAGGAACCTCCAAATGGGCCCTGCTAAACTTTGGAGGTCTCGCTCAAGCGCGAAAGGGGAGAAAACAATGGCAGGGAAGCGCCGCATTCTGCTGGTGGATGATGAACTGACGATCTTGCTGACGCTCAAGGCCGTGCTTGAGATCAGCGGCTTCGAGGTGGAAACCGCGGCGTCTGCCCGCGAAGGCCGCTCCAAGATCAAGAACCACACCTATGACATGGTGATCACCG
>CAXTWU010000102.1:0-8134 GCA_964248025.1 uncultured Acidobacteriaceae bacterium
ATCCCACCCAGCGCCAGCACCTCCAGGTGTTGTGCCACGCACTCGGCCCGCTCCTCGCGGGACACCGGCGGCTGCTCGTCCTCGGGATCGTCCTCGAACCAGTCTACTTCCGCCTGCAGAAACGGGCGCGAGTTATCCAGCTGTTCAATCTCAAACCGCTCGCGCCCTTCGCACAGAATATCGATCTCCCCATCAGGGTACCGGCGCAGCACGCGAGTGATCACAGCCGTGCAGCCGACCACGGCCAGGCCTTCCCGCTGCGCGCGCACCACTCCGAACTGCAGGCCGCCTCCCAGGCACTCGCCGACCATCTCCTTGTAGCGTTCTTCAAAAATGTGCAGCGGCAGCGGGATTCTAGGGAACAGCACAACATCCAGCGGAAACAGGGCGATCTTCATCGGAAATCATGCCTTTCGGCGGAGGTCGCTAAGGGTAGGGACAACGCCGGGAGCGTGATCCATGACAGCAACAAAACACAACGGGAACAAGCGCGCCATGCCAAAGCGCGGAAGCTTCTAAACTGTCGTATAACGCTGCAGCTTTGACTAATCTGCTTTTTCCACCGCGTCCAACTCCAGTTCGTCGAACATGGCCTGCATCTCTCGCTCGGCATGGCCGTTGCCCGTCCTGCGGGCGCTGGCCATGCCCTGCTGCAGGTGCTCCATCGCGTCGCCGGTGCGACCTGCCCGTACCAGTGTTTGCGCCGCCATGAAGTACCCCGGCGTGTACTCCGGGTGATCGCGCAGCAAGGTCCTGAACTCGGCCAGCGACCGGTCCAGTTCGTTCCGGCCCGCATACTCCATGGCCAACCCGTAACGCGCAAAGGCATCCGTCGGGTTGCTTTCAAGAATCGCCATCAACATCGCTGCCTTATCCATCCATTCACTCCGGTTTCATCCTGCAAGCTAGATTCGGCAGCACCAAAGGAAGTAGCACAGGTTTGCAGAAACGCCTGCAAGCGCTGAAACTGTTCTTCTAATTGTATCTACGCACTCCGTTTGCGCGACGGAAAGGAGCGCATGGCTGAACACCCGGTTCCATCGCCTGAAGCAACCCGTGGCGCCGACGTTTCCGAGTCCGAGATGACCGAGCTCGTCCTGCCCAACGACGCCAACCCGCTCGGCAACCTCCTGGGCGGCCGGCTGATGCACTATATCGACCTGGTAGCCGCCATGGCGGCCTACCGGCATGCCCGCAACTACGTCGTGACCGCCTCCATGGACCACATCGACTTCATCGCACCCGTGCACGTCGGCGACCTGCTGATCCTTAAATCGCGTGTCAACCGCGGCTACCGCACCTCCATGGAGGTCGGCGTCAAAGTATGGGCTGAAAACGCACTTCTCGGCACGCGTCGCCATGTCGCTTCCGCGTATCTAACGTTTGTGGCCGTTTCAGCCGCCGGCGTCCCCGTACCCATTCCCCAGCTCACCACCGGTGACCCGGAAGGACTGCGCCGCTTCCACGATGCAGGCCGGCGTCGCGAACTGCGCCAGGCCGAACTGGGCCGCCGGCGGGCAGCCGGCAAGCTGTCCACCTCTCCTTAAACTGCGGGCTCCGCCACCCACGAAAGAAGGTTCGCCATGGCTTCTCCCTCCGCCCAAAGCGGTCCGGTCGCTTTGCCGGGTATTCGCCACATCATCGCCATCGGATCCGGCAAGGGCGGCGTCGGCAAAACCACGGTTGCCGTCAACCTCGCCATCGCGCTCGCCTCGCTCGGGCAGCGGGTGGGCCTGATTGACGCCGATGTTTACGGTCCCAATGTGCCGCTAATGTTCGGCTCCACCGGCCAGCCCAGGGTCTTGCCCGACAACCGGATCGAGCCCAACCTCGCGTATGGCGTCAAGCTCGTCTCTGTCGGCCTCATCTCGCCGGGCGACAAGCCACTGGTGATGCGTGGGCCGATGCTGCACGGCATCATGCGGCAGTTCCTGCAACAGGTAGCCTGGGGCGCGCTTGATTTCCTGCTGATCGACCTGCCCCCCGGTACCGGCGACATGGTCATCTCGCTGGTCCAAACGGTGCCGCTGACTGGCGCCGTCGTGGTCTCCACCCCGTCCGACGTGGCGCTTCAGGATGCGCGAAAAGCCCTCGAGATGTTCGGCCAGGTCAACGTGGAGGTGCTCGGCATTGTTGAAAACATGAGCCACTTCACCTGTCCCCACTGCCACCACGAGATCGACATCTTCTCCAAGGGAGGCGGCGTTCGCACCGCCGAGCAGTTCGGGGTACCGTTCCTGGGCTCGATCGAACTGGCACCCGCCATACGCGCCGGCGGCGACAATGGCGCACCCGTCGCGACTGGCGGACCGGAGGCGGCTTTTGCCGCGGAGTTCTATCAGCTGGCCCGCAAGGTTGCCGAGCGGGCCCTGCAGCTTGAAGGCCGCGGCGAAGACGTCTTCGAGATCCAGTAAGGCCGGCCCACGAAAGAAGGGCCGGAGCATCGTTGCCCCGGCCCTTCTCGTTTCTTCGATCCGAGCCTAGGCGGCCGCGGGCACCGACAAAGCCTTGACGCGCGCGTTCAAGCGGCTCTTATAGCGAGAAGCGGTGTTTTTATGCAGAATGCCCTTTTGCACGCTCTTGTCCAGCGCCGAAACTGTCGCACGGTATTGTGTTGCCGCGCTCGCTACGTCGCCTTTCAGGATCGCTTCGCGCAGCAAGCGCAAGCTGCCGCGAATACGGCTTTTGTTTGCGCGGTTCACACCGGTCTTGCGCTTGGTTTGCCGGACGCGCTTCAGCGAGGAAACATGATTTGCCATGGTATTCGGGTATCGCTCTCTTGTGGAAAATGGGGGGGCGGCTGCGCGACCCTCCTTGCAAACCTAAAGTTTACTTTGCTGAGAGTCTGCAGTCAAGCTCGCCCTGACCCGAGCTACAAGCGTGCTCCATCCCGCTCAGCTCCTACTGGAACTGCTGCAGCGCGCAATGGATTTTCGCTAAGGCCGCTCACACAAAAGGGTTAGGGGGTGACGAATGTACTTCCCCCGGCTCGCAATTTCCTTGCTTCCACTCGAAGTCGGCCCTAGGATTCAGCCATTACTCGTCGGGTTGCCCTGCGACTCGCAACTCCCTACTTAGCTGGAGGAACCGCCATGGATGAGCCCCGCTTTATCTTTCTATGTTGGCCTGATGGATCGTGGACCATCGCGCTGAACCGCGATTACCATGACAAGGAGATCGATCAACTTTTGTCGCGTTAATGCATAGCACCGGGCGCTGCACGGGACGTTCGCAGGAAAACGGGGAGGAAAGCGCCTTGACGGCTTTCCTCCCCGTATATCGGCGGAGTTGCAAACGGGAACTAGGCGACTGCCGCTGTTGCGGCGACCGGGTTCATCCGCTGTGCGATCGTGTTCAGCAGCTCATTGGCATGCTTTTCCTCGTTCAGGGTCTTTTGCAGCATGGCGGCATGCTCCTCCATACCCAGGATGTTCGCCCAATCACGCGCCGAGCCATAGGACGCCATCTCGAAGTGCTCGACCTTTTGCGCGCTCGCCAGCAGACCCGCGTCGCGTACCGGGCCTTCCTTGCTTTCGCTCACAATGTTTTCGGCTGAAACGATCAGGGCTGCGGTCACGGCGCACTTCTTGTCGTCGACCTTGCCGTCCAGATCGCCAATCATCCGCTCCAACCGCTGCGCCTGCACTTCAGTCTCCTGCATGTGCGACTGGAACGCGTCCTTGAGCTGCTCATCACTCGCGTGGTTGATCATGCTCTGGAGCCCCTTCACGATCTGGTTTTCGGCCGAAAGCAGATAGCGCAGCTGCAGGGTGTAAAGGGAACGAAAATCCTTGATGTCATTCGATGTCAGCAAACCCATGGGGTAACCTCTCAGCGGTAGGTAACCGCTTATCTACTGTGTAGGACGTGGTTTTGCGTCCGGGCGTTGGCTGCATTTACCCCCGCTACAGCGATTCACAATCGGGCGATTGACGCCCGGCCTTTCCGGCGCTACTCTTGCCGCATCGACCCTTGTTTCAGCCCCGTGGAAACACTTTGTCGTAGGCCGCCGTTCGCGGCACTCGCGCCGTTTCCGCGCCCCACCCCCGCATCTCCTAGCCGTCTCAACCTCCGTGGCAGCTCGCTGCGCACGCAGCCGGAAGCCGCGGTTGGAGGCCCATTCATCCCTTGATGACCACCAGAACGCTTGAAATCACGCCCAATCTGGAGCCCTTGTTCGGGACCCGCGATGAAAACCTCAAGCTGATGGAGCGTGAGCTCCAGGTCCGCGTCGAGCTCCGTTCCGATGCAGTCCACGTCACCGGTGCCGAACCTGCCCTCGACCGTGTCGCCGGCATCTTCGCCGACTTTGAGCAGCTTCGCCTTCGCGGCATCCATCCCCACAACGGCGAGCTCCACTCCCTGCTCAAGCTGGTGGTCTGCGACCCCACCGTCACCCTCCGCTCGCTGATCGAAAGCGGCAACAAGCGCTCCACCGGCGGCGTCAAGCGCATCGTGCAGCCGCGTTCCGTCAACCAGCGCATGTATGTCGAAGCGATTGAAGGCAGCGACATGACCTTCGGCATCGGCCCTGCCGGCACTGGCAAAACCTACCTCGCCGTCGCCATGGCCGCCGCCGCGCTGCTCGCGAAAAAGGTGAGCCGTATCGTCCTTGTGCGCCCAGCGGTCGAGGCCGGAGAGCGCCTCGGCTTTCTTCCCGGTTCCCTGCAGGAGAAGATCGACCCCTACCTGCGCCCCCTTTACGACGCCCTCTACGACCTGCTTGAACCCGAGCGGGTCGACAAGATGATCGAGAAAAGCATCATTGAAGTCGCCCCGCTCGCCTTTATGCGCGGACGGACGCTCAACGATGCCTTCATCATCATGGACGAAGCGCAAAACACCACCTCCGAGCAGATGAAGATGTTTCTGACCCGGCTCGGCAACAACTCCAAGGCCGTCATCACAGGCGACGTGACCCAGATCGACCTGCCAAACCCCCGCCGCTCCGGCCTGGTGGAAGCGATCAAAATCCTGTCCGGCACCGACGGGATCCGCTTTATCCACTTCGAAGATGGCGATGTGGTCCGGCACCACCTCGTTCAGCGCATTATCCGCGCCTACGACCACTTCGGCCGGGCTGAACAGATGCCGCTCGGCATGGGCGGCAGCTCCGGGTCCGAGTCACAGGCCGGCAAGCCGCAGTAGGCACCACCTTTTGCGGTACGATGGGAGGAACAGGAGAGCATTGCTCTCCTGTTGTTTTCTTCACGCCGGCACTGGAGCCAGCACAGGCCGCAACCCCGGGCCGCCACCATGATCGACATCGCGCCGGACCTGCGGATACCGCGTGGAGCCCTCCCGCTTCGAGAACTGCGCAGCTTTCTGCGCGAAGCCGTGGCAGCCATTCCGATTGACGGCAAGGTTTCGGTCCTGCTCACCACCGACAACGCCATGGGGGAGCTCAACCGGCAGTTCCGCCGTAAGAACAAACCCACCGACGTTCTTTCGTTCCCTGCCGCCACCATCGAAGGCACACGAAATCCGCTTGCCGGCGACCTTGCCGTTTCCGTTGACACGGCTGCGCGACAGGCCGGGGAATGGGGCCACTCGCTGCTGCTCGAGGTCAAGATCCTGCTGCTGCATGGGCTGCTGCATCTTGCCGGCTTTGACCATGAACGCGACGAAGGCCAGATGCGCCGGCGCGAAGGGGCGCTGCGAACCCGCTTCGGCCTGCCGTCCGGCCTCCTTGATCGCGCGGACTCGCCACTGCCGGTCCGGCGCAGAGCAGGCACGCGATGACCTGGCTCATCTTTCCGCTCGTGCTGCTGCTGCTCGGCGTGCTCACGCTTGTTTCCTACATCGATCGCCTGTATTCGGAGATGGGCAAGTTTTTGTCACGCGGGTTTGAGGCCAACATCGATACCTGGGAGGAGCGGATTGAGCCGCGCCTGGGCCTGGGGCGCGAACAGATTTCGCTCTCGGCCGCAGTGCTGTCGCAGCTTTCCGTTGCCCTGCTCACGCTGGTTTACGCAGTTCTGCTGTTCGGTCACGGCACCCGGTCCGGCGCGTCGATATGGCCGACCCTCGGCCAGGCTTTGGCCGGCATCGTGCTCACGGTGGTCGTGTTCAACCGGCTGCTGCCGTATGCGCTGATCACGCGCACCAGCGGCGTCTGGCTGCGCGGCTTCGCCCTGCCGCTGCGCCTGCTGTTTCTGCTGTTTATGCCAGTCACCTTTGCCGTCTCCTTTCTTTTCTCGATCGTGAGTCTTGCCGGTGAGACGACCCCCGAGAAGGAAGAAGAGGACGCCGGCGCGGCCGTGGACGCGCTGATTGAAGCCGGGCAGGAAGAAGGCATTCTTGAAGAGGAAGATCACGCCCTGATTCGCTCCGCGGTCGAGTTCGGCAGCAAGCTTGTCCGCGAGGTCATGACGCCGCGTCCGCGTGTGTTCGCGGTCAGCCAGGACCGCACGATCGAGCAGCTGCTGCAGATGCTGGAGGCCAAGGCATTCTCGCGCATCCCGGTCTACGAGGGCACGCTCGACTCCATCACCGGCATTGTGTTCGCCCACGATATCCTGCAGGTCACCGACGTGGATGCGCGGACCCGCCCCCTGGGTACCATTGCGCGTGAGGCCACCTTTACCCCTGAAAGCAAGCGCGCCAACGAAGCGCTGCGCGAAATGCAACGCGAAAAGCAGCACATGCGCATCGTCATCGATGAATACGGCGGCGTGGCCGGCCTGCTGACCATTGAAGACCTGCTGGAAGAGATTGTGGGCGCCATCACCGACGAGCACGACAAGGAAGAAAGCGAAAGGGTTCGCGAGGAAGAAGCCGGCGTATGGACGGTACCGGGCGAGCTCGAGCTGACGGAGCTGGAAAACCTGATCGGCGACGACTGGGAAGCGCCGGAAGACTACGAAGCGACCACCGTGGCCGGCCTGGTGAGCGAAACCGCCGGCCGCATCCCCATGGCGGGCGAGGTGGTGGAGGACAACGGGCTCCGCTTTGAAATCCTCGCCTCCACCGACCGCCGCATCGAACGGATGCGTGTGTCGCGAGCGGGTGCCGTGTTGTAGGCGGCGAAAGAGGAAGCCTTGAAAAGCGGATTCGTATCCATCCTTGGGCGTCCCAACGCCGGCAAGTCAACACTGGTCAACGCGCTCACCGGCGAAAAAGTAGCGATCGTGACCAGCAAGCCGCAAACCACGCGCACACGCATTCACGGCATCGTGGACGTGCCGGCGCGGAAGGGCAAACATCCGGCCGCGCAGATCGTGTTTGTGGATACACCCGGCGTCCACAAGCCCAGCACCCTGCTGGACAAGCAGATGATGCAGGTGGTGTACGATGCGCTCGAAAGCCGCGACGTTGTGATCGTGATGGTGGACGCATCGCGCCGCATGGAGCTGTCGCCGGGGAAGCCGGGTGGGGCTGAAAGCGCTGCCTGCAATGTGCCTGAAGCCGACAAGGAAGCTGGAGCCGGCGCTGCTGTTGAGTCCACCGATGGGACGGCAAAACCGGAGTCGCCGACGCGCCGCGCCCAGCAGATCAGGGGAGACTCGAGCGAGGATGCTTTTGTCTTTGAGCTGATCCGCAAGCTCGAGTGTCCGGTGTTTCTGGTCGTCAACAAGGTGGACCTGGTGCCGCGCGAGACACTGTTGCCGCTGGTCGCCGAGCTCAGCGCGCTCCATCCGTTCAAGGAAGTGCTGCTGGTTTCGGCGCGCAAGCGGGACGGGCTGGAGCTTTTGCTTGAGAAGCTGATCGAATCCCTGCCGACCGGCGAGCGGTACTTTCCAAAAGACCAGTTCACCGACCAGCCGGAGCGCTTCCTTGCCGCTGAGCTGATCCGCGAGCGCATCCTGATGGAGACCGGCGAAGAAGTCCCCTACGCGAGCGCGGTCGTGATCGAGCAATGGGAAGAGCCGCCGGTGAACCAGCGCCGGTCCAAGTTGGACCCGGAGCACGAAAAGCTGCCGCTGACGCGCATCGCCGCTGCCGTTTACTGTGAGCGCGAAGGGCAAAAGGCGATCCTGATCGGCAAGGGCGGCGCCAAACTCAAGGCGATCGGCGCATCGGCGCGCAAGGAGATTGAGCAGCTTCTGGGCACGCGCGTGTTTCTAGAGCTGCACATCATTGTTGAGCCGAACTGGCGCGAACAGCGCGGCTTTCTGGATACGCTCGACTGGCG
>CAXTWU010000103.1:0-8130 GCA_964248025.1 uncultured Acidobacteriaceae bacterium
ACCAGCGCGGCCATGCCGGCCTGCAGCGCCCAGATCACAGCCAGCACCGCCCATATGATCCACAATCGCATCCTTTCTCAGGCTAGCATCCACCCTGCGGCCGCGCGTCTTCTTTCCGGCGCGTGTCGTCCAAACAGCAGGTGTTGCCGAACTCTCGCACCGTCAGGGCCTCTTTGTGAATCGAAACAGCATGATGTTTGATCGACCTTCTTTCGGGGCCGCTTCGCGGTCCCTTCGAGCTTTCCGCGCTTTTTTTCTGCTCGCATCCCCGGCCGTGTTCGCGCTGCCCCTGGGGGCCCAACAATTGGCCGCCGCCATTCCGGACGCTCCGTCTACCCTGTTGACTGCCCAGCAGGACGACAACGCGCACCAGGTAGAAAAGCAAACCACTCCCACGCAGACCACGCCCAACGGTCCGGTCGACCCGGCGAACGGCGGCCAGCCCAAGCAGACCAAGCGCATCCTGGGGATCGTCCCCAACTTCCGCGCGGTTTCAGCCGATACCAAGCTGCCGCCGCAAAGCATCAAAGAAAAGTTTGTCGGAACCACCCAGCAAAGTTTCGACTACTCCTCCTTTCTGTTTTCAGCGATCCTGGCCGGGGTTGACCAGGCCGAAGATTCGACGCCGCAGTTTCACCAGGGGGCCGCCGGCTACGGTCGTTATTTCTGGCACACCTTTGCCGATCAAACCGATGAAAACTATTGGGTGCAGTTCATCGTGCCTGCCATTACACGTGAGGACTCGCGCTACTACACGCTGGGTCACGGCAGCATCGCCCACCGCGCGCTGTACGCCTTTGACCGCACCCTGATCACGCGCAAAGATAGCGGCGGCGAAACTTTTAACTTTTCAGAAATCATCGGGGCGGGGGCGGCTTCCGGCATCTCCACGCTGTATTACCCGCGCGCCGACAAGGACTGGACCAAGACCGGCCAGCGCTGGCTCGAGAACGTCATCATCGACGGTGGCACCTACCTGTTCCAGGAGTTCTGGCCAAATATTAACAACGCCGTGTTTCACCAGAAGAACTAAACTCATCCCTGCATGAAGGAAACTGGCAGCGCCTCTTACCCCGCCCTCCGGGTCGCGATCTCTGACACGATCGACCCGCGGTTCTTCACCGGCATTCCCGCGTCTGTGGAGGTCCTCCGCTACAACGCGGAAAATCCCGAGCCGGCGGAGGTCGATATGCTGGTGCCGCCTCCGTTCAAAAACAACGGCCGGGAGCTGTTGTCGCGCATCCGCGCCCGCTATGTGCAAACCATGTCGGCCGGTGTGGAAACGATCCAGCCGATCATGCCGCCGGACACCCTTCTGTGCAACGCCCGGGGCGTACACGACAGCGCAACCGCGGAATGGGCCGTTACCGCGATGCTCGCCTCGCTCAAGTGGCTGCCGTTCTATGGGGATCTACGCCGCGAAGGCCTTTGGGTTACACCCGAGGCCAGCGATGGGTTTTGGCTGGACACCCACGGCAGTCCCCATGGCTCCAGCTCGCCCGTGCTGTTGGAGGAGCTTGCCGGCAAAACAGTGCTGATCGTCGGCTACGGTGCGATCGGCAAGGCGATCGAGGCTCGGCTGCTTCCATTCGAGCCCGCGCAGATTCTCCGCGTCGCACGCACAGCCCGTGACGGCGAGCCCGCGGTTCATGGCACGGCGGAGTTGGACCAATTGCTTCCCGAGGCCGACATCGTGGTGCTGATTACCCCGCTCACGCCGGAAACGCACCACCTGATCGGCGCGCCGCAGCTGGCGCTGATGCGCCGCGGCGCGGTGCTGGTCAACGCGGCGCGCGGCGGTGTGGTCGACACGGATGCGCTGGTCGCGGCACTTGAAAGCCGCCAGGTGCGCGCTGCGCTCGATGTGACTGATCCGGAACCGCTGCCCCCCGGTCACCGGCTTTGGCAGGCGCCCGGGTTGCTGCTCACCCCGCACATCGCCGGCTCCAGCCCTGCATTTTTGCAGCGGGTCTTCGACTTTGTCGGGCAACAGCTGCAAAGACTGCTTGATGGAAAAGAACCCCTGAACCTGATCGGTGGCCACTACTGATGAGTGCGAGGGCCTGCGGGGAAAGCAGGCCCGGGCTGCCGTTTTCGGCCACATTCCTCGAGTTCCTGGGCGGCTCAAGCTGCGACCCATAGTACCCTTGCGGAGACAAGCCTTATCTTCTTTGGCAAGGATTCCACGGTCCCCATGGCAAAGTTCACGGTCGGTGTAGATATGGGCGGCACAAACCTGCGCATCGCAGGTTACTCAAGCGACTGGCAGCGGCTCAGCTCCATCGCCATCCCCACCCGCGTCAGCGAGGGCCCCGCGACGGTACTCGAGGACATGTCGGCGGCCATTTTTCGCGTGGTCGACGAGTGTGGCGGCTCCGGCGGGCTGGGAGGGATCGGGGTCGGCAGTCCGGGGCCGATTGAGCTGCCGGAAGGCCGGCTCCTGCAGCCGCCGAACCTGCCCGGCTTCAACGCGCTTGAGCTGAGAACCGAACTCGAAGCCCGGCTTGGGCTGCCAGTCGTGATTGAAAGCGACGCCAATGCCGCCGCGCTGGCCGAGGCCCACGCGGGTGCAGGCGAGAAAAACGGTGTCGATTCCCTGTGCATGCTCACGCTGGGTACCGGTGTCGGCAACGGGCTTATCTTTGACGGAAGAATCTGGCACGGATTCCGCGGCATGGCCGGCGAGGCGGGGCATGTTTCCGTGTGGCCCGACGGTATCGGCTGTGCCTGCGGCAACCGCGGCTGCCTGGAGCTGTTTGCTTCAGCGACCGGGATCGTACGCATGGCGCGCGAAATGGCCGCCGAAGGCCGTTCGCCGCGCACGCGAGAGCTGATCGACCATGGGCAGCCCGTCACCGCGCACGCCGTCGCCACCTTTGCGGAAGAAGGGGACGAAGGCGCACTGGTGGTCTACGACACGGTAGGCCGCGCCCTGGGGCTCAACCTCGCTGGTCTGGTCAACACGCTCAATGTGCCGCTTTATGTCATCGGGGGCGGGGCGTCAGCAGCCTGGCACCTGTTCGCGCCGGCCTTGTTTCGCGAGCTGGAGCGGGCCAGCTATGTGTACCGGCTCACCATGCCGCGACAGAACGGCGATGGGCACCGGCAGTTTGTTCCCGGCGCTACCAATGTGCTGCCCGCCATGCTGGGCGGCGACGCGGGCCTGCTCGGAGCGGCCATGGTGCCCCGCTACTCGCGATAGTGGGACCGGCGGCGGGCGGCTCGGGCCTGCCTGTGGGTGTATGCTTGGGCGCGCATGCCTCGTAAACCCACCATGAACGACGTCGCACGGGCTGCCCAGGTCGGCACCATGACGGTTTCGCGTGTGCTCAACGGCTCGCAGCATGTGCTGCCGGAGACTGCGGATCGTGTGCGCGCCGCCGTCGCGGAGCTCGGCTACCAGCCCAACGAGATGGCGCGCGCCCTGCGTAACTACAAGTCCCGCACCATCGGCCTGCTGCTGCCTAACCTCTACGACACCTTCTACGCCACCTGCGCCCACGCGCTCAACATGGTGGCCAACGATCACGGCTACACCGTCCTGCTCACCCTGACCAACGACGACTCGGCGCATGAATACATCGAAGCCCGGCGTATGCTCCAGCGGCACGTGGAAGGCTTGGTCGTCATCCCTGCCAGCTCGGATATGTGCCGCCTGGGCGAGCCCGAGTTTCGCGAAGTTCCCGTTGTCACCCTGGACCGCCCACTGCCCGCCGAGGCCGCCGGCGAGCTGGACTCCGTTGTGACCGAAAACGAGACCGGCGCGCGCCTCGCCACGGAGCACCTCATCCGCGGGCACGGCATCCGGCGTATCCTCTTCCTGGGTCATAAGCCCAGCCTGTACACCATGGACCGTCGCTGCCGTGGCTACACAGGCGCTATGAACGACGCTGGGCTGAGCCCGAGCACCAACTTCGAGTGCACCTCTGGCAAGGCCACCCTGGAATCCCTGAGAAAAGCTCTCGGCGGCCCCGAACGTCCGGAGGCCCTGTTTACAGCCAACAATCTCGCGACGCGGCAGGCCTTGTCCGCCCTGCTGCAGCTGCGGCTCCGCGTGCCGGAGGACATCGCACTGGCCGGCTTCGACGACCTGGAGCTCGGCGACCTGCTCCACCCCGCCCTGACCGTGGTGCGCCAGCCTGCCAAGGAGCTGGGGCTGAGCGCCGGACGCATGCTGTTTGGGAGGCTGAAGCAAGGGGGCAGCTCGGACCGGGCCCAACACACGGTACTGCCCGTGGAGTTGATCCTGCGTCACTCCTGCGGCTGTCCGTATGAGCCGGGCTCACGCGCCGCCCTGGGCTAAATCTCTAAACCACGCCCTGCCGCGCGCCCACAGTCGTCCGGCATCCTTCGGGTCCTGCGCTTTCTTCCGCGGCAACCGGCAAACGCACCAGGAACTCCGTTCCCTTTCCCACTTCGCTTTGGAACTCGATCTTGCCGCGCAAATTGCCCACCACGATCCGGTGCACGATGTCGAGACCCAGGCCCGTGCCTACGCCGACGTCTTTTGTTGTGTAGAACGGCTCAAAAATGTGGTCGCGGTGCTCCGGCGCGATCCCCGGACCGTTATCGCGGATGCCCACACACAGCCACTGGCCTTCGGTCCAAAGACGCACCCCGACCATGCCGTTTGGCGGTGCGGCGTCGATGGCATTGTCCAGCAGGTTGGTCCAGACCTGGGTGAGCCCGGTGCCCACGCAGGAGATCTTGGCTTCCGACGGCGGCAGTTCGCTTTCCAGCCGAATTCCCTTTTCCCGGAACTTGTGACCCAGGATCGTCAGGGTGCTCAGCAGGCTGTCCCGCACCTCCACGGTCGGCTGTCGCATCTTGTCGTCATAGGAATACTTCTTTACCGCCAGCACCAGGTCGGTCACACGGGTGATGCTTTCCTCCACCGTGCTCACATGCTGCATGCTGCTGATCAGGGCGTCCAGGTAGTTCAACGCGTCAGACAGGGTGCCGGGCGGGAACGAGTGGCGAGCGCAGGTGATGTCCTCATGGGTCCAGCCGGCACTGACCAGCGTCGGCGCCAGGCGCCATGGGTTTTCGATCTTCAGCTGTTCGAGCCATGTCTGCAGCTCCTCCTCGCGGTCCGACTGCTCCAGCGCTGACAGGCGCACCGGCTGGTGCAACTCCATCACCTGCTCCTGCAAGGCGGCCAGGCATTCCATCTGGTCGGCCGTCAGGTGAGCACGGGTCATGCGGAGCGAAATCTGCTGAAGCCGTGAAAGGTTTTCCCGCAGCTGGCTGGCTGCCCGGCGCGCGGCTGAGCCGGGGTTGTTGAGCTCGTGCATCAGCCCGGCCGCCAGGGTGCCGAGAGAAACCAGCTTTTCCCGGTGCAACGTCATTGCCTGGTAGGTTTCGTATCGCAGGGTGTAGTTCTGAAGCACGGCCTGCCGAACGGGGGGCGACTGGGCCAGCAGCTTCCAAAAGGAATTCTCCGGGATGCGAAGCAAACGGCTCGCCTGCACAGCATGCGCCAGGGCCGGCACAGGGCTGCGTCCCGAAAGCAGCGGTACCTCTCCAAAGGCTTCGCCGCTGTGAAACATGATCAGGTGCGTTTCCTCTGTATCCTGTTTCACCACTGAGATTTCGCCTTCAAGCAGGGCGTAAAAATGGCAGCCCTCGCCCTGGAGGGCAGGCAGGGCCATCCCCGCCGGCAGGTGCATCCATTCCGATCCCTCAAGGCAGCTGAGGTCCAGCTCGGTCAGCGCAGCGAGGGTCGAAATAGTCTGGAGCTGCGCCAACAGTTCGTGGTTGAGTCTTGCCGGTGTCAGCACCAGTCCGGTTTGTGTCGGTTCTAGCATGGTGAGCTTTTGAGCCGGCCAACCGCCCGCCGGTACCCTTCCTGCGACGCTAAAACTGCGCCAAGTATTGGTGCATGAACTGCACCGCGATGGACCCCTCTCCAACCGAGGACGCCACGCGCTTCACCGACCCATGCCGGACATCCCCGGCCACGAAAACGCCTGGAACCCCCGTCTCCAGCAGGTAAGGGTCGCGGTCCTCGCTCCACCAAGAAGGCAGCTTGCCGCCCTTGCGCAGATCTGGTCCCGCGAGCACAAATCCTTTCTCGTCCCGCAACACGCAATCCGGCAGCCAACCTGTTTTGGGCGCCGCACCGATAAAAATAAACAGCGATGAGGCCGAACGCTGCGTCACCTGCCCCCCATGGTTCACTCCGATACACTCCAGGTGCTCTTCGCCGCCGACACTTTCCACCACTGCGCCGGCTTCTACCTCGATATTCGATGTTCCGGCGATCTGATCGATCAAGTATTTCGACATGCTCGCATCGAGCGACGGGCCGCGCACCAGCATCGTGACCTTGCGGGCAAACTTGGCGAAGTGCACCGCGGCCTGCCCGGCCGAGTTTGCGCCCCCTACGATCAAGATCTCCTCGTCCGTGCAGGTCGGCGCTTCGCTCAAGGTCGCGCCGTAATACACCCCGGCGTTGAGCAGCCGATCGGCTCCCGGCACGTCCAGCTTGCGCCAGCGCACGCCGGTCGAAAGCAGGCAAACCCGGCAGGTCACCTGCCGTCCATCCCCCAACGTGATGTGGTGGTACTGGTTCTTGCTCGCGATGCCAGTGGCGCATTGCGTAATGAACTCGGTGCCAAAGCGCGTGGCCTGGGCGATCGCGCGCCGCGCCAGGTCTTCCCCGCTGACCCCCGCGGGAAAGCCCAGGTAATTTTCAATCCGGGAGCTGGACCCGGCCTGCCCGCCCGGCGCCTGCGGTTCCACCAGCAGAGTACGAAGACCCTCCGACGAGCCATACACCGCCGCCGCCAGCCCGGCCGGACCACCGCCGATCACCACCAGGTCATAAAAGTCGCTCCTGGCCGAAGTCTTCAGCCCGACACGCGCCGCAAGCTCCGGCAGGGTCGGCTCCGACATCCCGGTCCCGTCCGGAAACAGCACAGCCGGCAACCGGGCCTCCGCCATGCCGTACTGCTTCAGCATCGTCCCGGCCTCCTCGGTCTTTTCCGGGTCGAGCCACTTGAAGGGAATCTGGTTCCTGCTTAGGAAATCGCGTACCTGGTGGTCGCGCGCCGCCCAGCGCAGCCCTACCACCTGCAAGCCCTCGTAGCGCGGCTTGTGACCGCTGCCCCAGGCCTCCAGCAGGTCGTTCAGCACGGGGTACAAACGCTCTTCCGGCGGATCCCACGGCTTGGTCAGGTAGTAGTGAATCCGTGCGCTGTTGATGGCTTGAATCGCGGCTTCCGTGTCGGCATACGCGGTCAGCAGCGTCCGCTTCGCATCGGGAAAGATCGCCTGCACTTGTTGCAGCAGCGCCACGCCCGTCATACCGGGCATTCTCTGGTCAGAAATGATGAGCGCGACCGGATCGCCGCGACTTTTCAGCTGCCCGCAAATATCAAGAGCCGCCTGCCCTGAGCCGGCCCGCAGAATGCGGTAGTGCTCCCCGTACTGCCGACGCAGATCCTGGATCACTGCCTCCAGGACACTGATATCGTCGTCGACCGCTAGGATGACCGGCTTGGGCATGGCTCCTCCCTATTGTATGCACCTGTCGCCGCACATGCCGGCTGCAACGGAAATGGTGCACAAAACAGAGCCGCGTTCGTGTACAAACTACACACAGTTCGTAGAACCCCTATAAACACTGGTGATTACACGAAGGTGGTAGGAAAAAAAGATGAAAATTCTGCTTGCATTCTCGCAGAATCGCGATACTCTGGGGTCACGAAACAAGCACAGATTTTTTCCAGACCACTGGAAAAGTAACCAGCGGCAGTAGTACCTTAGTGTTACCAGTTCCAGACTGAAACACTTCATCCCTTGATTCTGTGAGCCAGCTGTTCGCCGAAGCAACCATTGCGGCGGAAACATCAGCAAGATACGTCGGACCGCGTCCACGCGGAGCCGGTTTGCCACCAGGGCCACAAGGATCATCACGATGAACAAGGTTATTCTCGCTGACAACCAAGCCATCTTCCGGACCGGCACCGCCAAGGTGCTGTCCATGGAAGACGACTTCAGGATCATTGCGCAGTGTCCGGACGCTGAGCGCCTTCAGAACGCGCTGCATACCTTTCGGGGTGCAACCGTCCTGTTCGGCTCCACGCTGAAGCAGGATCCCCACAAGCTGATGCAGCAGATCTGCTC
>CAXTWU010000104.1:0-8114 GCA_964248025.1 uncultured Acidobacteriaceae bacterium
CACACCTCCAATATCCAGCGGTGACGGTAGCGGCGGGGTTTTCCGGACACGGCTTCAAGTTCGCCTCAGTCATCGGAGAGCTGCTTGCGGGTGTAGTCGCCGGGAACGCCAGGGTTCCGGAGCTGTTTTCCCTGCACCGGTTTGCTGGGGGCTTGTTGGGAAATGAGGGTGGTCCGGGACCGCCGTGCCTGTCGACTCTTTGACCCAATCGACTCGGCTGGCTCCGTAGCGCTTCATCAAGAATGGAACGGCAGTCTTGATGAATGCATCCCGTCAGACCTTTGTCGAGTCAGTGACACCCAGCGATGCTTTCCAGAGCGCAATCTGCCTGGAGCGTTCCGCGAGACCATTGAGACCTCCATTCAGGGCTTTTGTTTCTCCCTGTATGTCGTCCTTTCCAGCTAAAGGCAGGCACCCGCACATGACCCAATCGGCCACACCGCACTCCAAGGCATGGGCCGGATCAGTGATGGCGGCAGAGCTTTCGACAATATCGAAGGCAGCGCCGTTTTTGTGCAGCAGGGTCTGAAGTTTCGAGAAGTTCGCACGCGCGGTAAGTTGTGAAAGTCCGGCACCGCGGAAGACATAACCGTCGGTACTTGGCGGCGGAGCATTGCCGAGCCGGCCGCCGTAGGCAATCTCTCCAATAGCTTCGGGATTGTGCGCCCAATGCTGGGCCATGGACGGGGTGAAGTGGCTTGGAAATACCTTCACAAGCATCTGCGCGGAGTAGTTTAAATTTTCCTGCATCTCCAAGCCCTGGCCGCACTCCTCGCTGAACTGTCCCATGGCATGGGCCACAAGGAGAGGAGTTGTAAGTCCGTACTCTTTGAAAACTGTAGGCGCGGCGGAGACAATCCCTTCGAGCAGACCGGGAACATGCTGGTTTCCGCGAGGCCACCGGGCTTTCATCATCTCCAGAGTCAGCATCCTTACTCCTTTCGTGAAAGGCGGGGTGGATGCAAGTGCCGGCACGGCCGGGCCACCGAAGAAGGCCGACCCCCATTGCGCCCGGAAAGACGCGAATGGGAGCCGGTATTCGACCAAACAACAAACCTGCAAAGTGAAAGGAGCTAAGCGCGCTGGATGTGCCAGGCCACGTAATAGTTGGAGTTGGAACCGCAGCCATGCGCGGAGTCGGTTCCAGGGTGGTGGGTGTCCTCCTTGATGGGGCCATGCTCGGTTTTTGCAACGAGGTCGTGGTAGGTGAACTTCACCTGTTCCGCGGCCACGGTACCGTCGCAGTTTGCTTGGAGCAGATCCTTGACCTCGCCGGTAAGCCAGCCCGCCGCCGCTCCCAGCAACGTGCCGACGCCGGGGATCGGGATGGCGGTGGGGGTAGCCGCCGTTGCCCGCGACCAGAAACGGCGTTTGTACGCCCGGAACGATTTCGCGTTCGATACGCTGGTAGTTATGTACATGGGCGGCAAGCACCAAGTTCGGAACACGGCGAGAGTCGTTGATCGCCTGTTGTAGCGCATCGGCCATGCGCGCACTGCCGCTGTGGTGATCGTCGAAAGAGTAGACCGGGTGGTGTACGGCGACGATCAGCGCCTTGTCCTTGGGTGCCGTTGCGAACTCATTGGTCAGCCATTGCTGCTGCACCGAGTCGATAGAGCCGCCTTCCGGCACGTTGCTGTACATACCCACGATGACGGCAAGCGGACAGTTCAAGGTGAAGTAAGGATTGGGCAACGACAGAGTGGAGCGCGGCGCATCGTGGCTTTCCGGGTTGATGCGTGTTTCCGGCGTCATGAAGTAACGGACCCAGCCGTCCAGCGAGACCTGCGGGGGACCGGCCGGATCGCCGTCGTGATTGCCGGGAATGCCCAGGATCGGCGCGCCGTAGTGGTCGTACGGCTCATAGAACTGACCGTAGTAGTCCTCGATCTGGCCGTTGTAGTACACCAGGTCGCCCAGGTGGTAGAAGAACTGGGCTTGTCTGCCGCGGGCTTGTTTAAGTCGCCCTTCATGGCAACGGCGACGCTTGCCTGGAACTGCGGATTCTTGATCCCCCCGGTATCGCCGGCCACGTGAAGCACAAGCCTGCCCGCGCTTGCGACCTCCGATTCAATCGTTGGGACGATGGTGGAAAGCTCGACATGGTGCGGCGGCTGACCGATTGGCTCGGGCAGCGTTTGAAACTTCTGGCTTCCCTTGCTGAAGGGGGTAAGCGGCGCAACGCCGCCGTGCGCCTGGCTCTTGTTACGTGGAGGGCGCGCGCGCACCTGGCCAGGTGCTAGGGCCCCGCCGGTGGGCGTGTCGCCCAGGTGCGTGTGGATGCCGGCTTGTTTAACGATCTGCTCGACGGTGCTGTACATGAAAAGTCTCCTTTTTGGGTGCTGTTGGTAAAGCCGTTTGCCGGTACAAGCCGTCTTCTTGTGGGCAGGGACGGATGAAAATCCGCCCCTGCCGGTCACCGCGAGGCCAGGTCGGACCCGCCGGATGTAGCCGGCCGCGGTTCGCGGATGCAATCACGGGTAGAAAGCGCCGGCGGCGCATCGGACCGGAGGCGCAGCAGGGTTGTTTGCCGGGCGACGGCGCGAACATAGGCGTCCGTAAAAACCGTTGCACATGCCTGTGACAGGTGAGAACCTTCCGGCAGAAACAGGCCCTGCGCCGTGGGCAGATCGTCGGCGTGAACGCCCTGTGTGTGCGTGTAGGCGAGCAGGGCATCCCAGCCGCGGGCCCTGGGTAGATGACTGTCCTCAATCGCGCGAAGGTCCGCGGATGAAGGTGGGCGCAGAAAGACAACATCGCCGCCGCGGGCACGGATCTTTTCGACCGCGGCCCGGGACCTGACGAGGATTGCACGGATACTCGCGTCGTCCAGCGGAAAGGGTGGGAAGAGTTGATGCCAGACGCCCCGGGCATGATCGCTCAGGTAGCGGTCATGTTCCAGCCTCTGCCACACCCAGGACTGACCGTCTGCACGCGTTTGCCCGATCTTCCAAACATCGTGGTAAGGTCCCCGCACACCCGGCCTCCAGTCGGGGTCAAGATCAAAAACAAGCGTGCTGAGTTGGTACTCGTCATCCAGCATGGCCAGGGGTTGAGAAATCACGCGCTGGATGAGGTAGGAGCCCCGTTTCGAGGGTGACTCCCACCGGCTCAGTGCGAGCGCACGTTGGGTGCGTATGCCGGTATGTTGCGTGTCGAAATAGGAAGTTTCGGCCATGCCGACGATCGCGAGACCCTTGAAGTGCGGATCGTCGGCCATGTCCTCCAGGACCAGCAGCCCGGTTCCGCCGGCGATCCCAAGTTGGATTGGACGGACGCCGGCCAGCTGTGTCACGCGGTTGAGGTCGGTGCCGTACAGGATGCGCGAATCACCAATCAGTGCAACGGGCACGTTGCGTTGATCCACCTGTCGACGCTGTTCGGCCCAGGTGTCGTAGGTGCCGCTCACGTCTCCCGGCACGAGCTCGAGCCTGCGCATCTGCCATTCCCACAATGAGACCGCGGCAAGGAGCAGAAAGAAAACGGTGGACGCTATCCCGCGCCACGGCTGGTCAGGAATATCGCGCTCCGGCACCGGCTGCGCCACACCGGGGCGATCGGCTGCCGTAAGCCGGAGAACGGACGGGATGGTTTGGTGATCCGTCTGCTCGACAAGTTCAGAACTGGAAATAGATGAAGCCATTGCTTTCTCCGTGCTGGATGATCACTGCAAATGCCATAAGGGTCCACAAAGCGGTCAGGGATGCCGGGCGTGCCCGCGCGATTGCAGCCTCGAGCGTTCCGCGGCGCATGCTGCAGTGGGCAAGCACCAGGCCAACCATGATGACCGTTGTTGTGGCGATGTACACCAGGGCCAGTACGGGGGCGGCGTGCGCATTGCCACCGAACATGCCGCGAAGGACCAGCACAGCCTCATGAAAGGTCCTCGCCCGGAAGAAGACCCATGCGATCGTCACGAGGAGAAAGGTGATCAGCCCGAGCGCGGCGGAAGCGATCCTGCCTGGACGGTAGCCGCGAAGAGACGTTCGCAGCAGTCGCTCCACGGCCAGATACAGACCGTGCAACCCACCCCAAACTACAAAGGTCCAGCTCGCGCCGTGCCACAGGCCGCCTACGAGCATGGTGGCCAGTAGAGAGAAGTAGGTCCGCGTATTTCCGTGGCGGTTCCCGCCAAGAGGGATGTAGAGATAATCTCGGAGCCAGGCGGAAAGAGTAATATGCCACCGGCGCCAGAAATCAGTGAAGCCTACCGCGGCGTAGGGAAAACGAAAGTTGTCCGACAAGGCGAAGCCGAGGCAAAGGGCCGCTCCGATCGCCGTGGTCGAGTAACCCGCAAAGTCGCAGAAGATTTGCCCACTGAAGGCCAGCGTCCCTGCCCAGGCATCGACGAAGCCGGGGACTGCCCTGCCGTTGTATACCTGGTCCACGACAGGGCCGAGAAAGCCGTCGGCCAGAACGGCCTTCTCAAAGAGCCCCAGGGTCATGAGCGCCAGACCGAATCGAAGCTGATCCGGCGTCGCCTTGCGAGAAACTTCAAACTGCGGCACCAGCTCCGTGGGCCGCATAATTGGCCCGGCGACCAGGTGAGGAAAGAACGTGACAAACAGGGCATAGTCGAGGAAATTGCGCGCCGGCAACGCTCGCTCCAGGTAGATGTCCAATGTGTAGGACATTGTGGCGAATGTGTAGAACGAGATACCGATCGGCAGCACGATGCTCGAGCGTGGCGGGCTGTAATGAAGTCCGGCGAGCGAGGCCAACGATACGAAGTTCTGAACTAGAAAGTGGCCGTATTTGAAATAGCACAGCAGACCGAGGCTTACAGCGACCGAAAGCGACATCCAGGCACGGCGTTTCCACGGCCGGTCTGCCCGCGCGAGCCTGCGAGCCGCGAACCAGTCCACAACGGTCGACAACCAAAGCAGGACCACAAAGGGCGGGTTCCAGGCTGCATAGAAGATGTAGCTCGCAACCAGCAGGTTGAGCTTCTTCACCCTCCATGAAAATGGGAGGGAGTGCAGGGTCAGAACGGCCGCAAAGAAAAGAACAAAAACAAGGGAATTGAATACCATTCTTCAGCTCCTTGAATCCGGGGTACGCGTACAGGAGATCAACGCGAGGGAAAGCGCCTCACTTCGTATAGGTCGGCTCGCCTTTCGCGACTGCTGGTTTAAGCGCGTGCAATCGATCCGGGAACGTTCCGGACCAGAATTACAGCAACCATGATGGGCAGAACGAGGATGGCGACGGTTGTGTCAGACATGACGACTTTTCTCCTGAGATCGAGGGAGTGGTTCGATGGCCCATCTCTGGGCACCGTCGCTCGACTCAGAGGGAGCGTAGGGATTCAGCTTGTTCAAGGTCCTTGGGAAAACTTCAAAACCGCGTCAAAAAAAGCTCAAACGGAGCTAAATCGGGTATCCAAGCCCACTTGATGTGTTTTAAGGTACGTTCAGCAGGGTTCCGGGTAGGTAGTTTGCTTACGCCTCGGCGTAGACGATCTCAAGCCACACGCAGTGCCTGTCAAACGCCGTCCATGGGTGCGCCAGTGCCTAACGCAAATGGATTACTCAAGTTTGAAGGTTACGAGCTCGACCGGGCCACGTGGCAGCTGAGGTTCCGCGACGAGGTTCTGCCGCTCAGCCGCAAAACCTTTGATCTGCTGATCCACCTGGTGGGAAACGCCGATCGCGTGGTGACCAAGGACGAGCTGCTGCGGGCGCTTTGGCCGGATTCATTTGTGGAAGAAAACAATCTTACCCAGCACATCTTTCTTCTTCGGAAAGCGCTGGCCAGACACGAGTCGGGATCGAAAATCATCGAGACTGTGCCCGGCAGGGGCTATAGATTTGTGGCGTTGGTTGAGGCGGAGCCTGGGCCCGATCCAAGGCATCCTGCAACCGCCGGCTCCGGCGCCGGCGTTGCCGTTGGTGCTGAGACCTCGCCCAGCCTTGCGATGCCAGGAAACATTCGAAGCGAGCTGGATGCCGGCGCGATTCATGTTCGCCAGGCCGGCCCGACGGCGACGGTTGCGGTTCCGCCCGAAGGCAGACGTTCTCCGGGCCGGATCCTGACTTCGCCCTTGGGGCGTTGGCTTCTTGCGGCGACAGGAGTGTTGCTGCTTGTGCTCTACCTAGCCCAATCGAAGGTTCCAGCCGGCCCGCGCGTATCGAGCTATCAGCAGATTACCCATGACGGACACGCCAAGTGGCTTGGCGGCACCGACGGCAGCCGGATCTACTTTACGCAAGCAGACAGGGACGAAATCGCGCAAGTCTCAGTCGCGAGCGGGACGGAAGCACCGGTGCCGATAGCGATCAAGGTTCCCCGGAGCGGCGATGTTTCTCCGGACGGATCGACTTTGCTGGTTGTCTCGCAGGCGGAGGGCCAGGGACCTCCAAGCTCGCTCTGGAGTTTGCAGCTGACAGGTGGTTCGTACCGGCGTTTGGGCCATGCGATCGCAGCCGCTTGGTCTCCGAACGGAGAGAAGATCGTCGGTGCCTCAGCGGGTGGAGACCTCTACGTGATGCGGAGCGACGGCTCAGACAAACATCAGATCGCCTCACCCGGCGGATACATCATGTGGGTCGCCTGGTCGCCGGATGGGAAAGCCATCCGGTTCACGAAGGACGGATGGCTATGGCAGATTTCGCCGGAGGGCAGGGACCTCCGCCGGCTCCTGCCTGGGTGGGGCAAATCGGCTACCCAACTCAGCGGGGCCTGGTCCTCGGATGGCAGATTCTTTTTCGTGGCAGACGGGCAGATCTGGATGCTGGAGCGTGGGCGAGGTTTCGATGGCAATCAAACTCCCCACCCCCTTCAACTCACCTCTGGTCCCATGGTTTGGGACCGGCCGCTGCCCGCCCTCGACGGCAAACGGCTATTCGCCTCCGGGCGAATTCGGCGGGGCGAACTGGTTCGCCTGGACCCAAAATCGGCACGTCTCGAACCGTTTCTGGGAGGAATCTCAGTCGAGTTTGTCAGCTTCTCCAGGGCAAATAGATCCATGGCTTACGTCTCTTACCCGGACGGCCGTCTTTCGCGCGCAAACCTCGATGGCAGCAATCCCGTGCAGCTCACAAGAGCTCCTTTTCACCCGAGGTCTATCTGCTGGTCTCCCGACGGTGCGCAGATCGCATTTGTCGATCGCACAGAAAACAACGTAGACGCAGTCTTTTTGATCGCTGCGGACGGCACAGGAAAGCCTCTGCGGCTGGTACCGGATGACCGCCAGGCCGAGACCGATCCGAGCTGGTCGCCGGACGGAAAGCAGATTGCCTTTGCCACCTCGCCCAACATCGGGGCAAGTGCCAAGTCCGACTTGCGAACTTTTGATCTCGCAAACGGCAAAACAGCCGTAGTTCCTGCTTCCGATGGTTTGCTGGTTCCTCGTTGGTCGCCTGACGGCCGTTATCTTGCAGCCATGACCCTTGATACAGAAAAACTGGAGCTCTTCGACTTACAGAGCGAAAGGTGGACTCCATTAACAACGGGCCATGTTGCTTTTCCGGAGTGGTCCCATGACGGTCAGTGGATCTACTACATCGGCTGGACTCCCCAAGCCGCCCTGATGCGCATTCGTGCTGCGGATGGAAGACGGGAAGTGATGACTCCTTTGGGCGCGGTGAGGTACACCGGCACATATACGTTGTGGATGGGTCTTGATCCAGCCGATAGCCCGATGATGCTTCGCGATGTAGGAAGCGATGATATTTATGCCCTGACCCTGGAAGACAGGTGATTCTGGACTGCAAGCATACTCCAGCTCTTACTCCGAGGGTTGAAACGAGAGCTTGCACAGGTACTCAGGCGCGAAGCGGTTGGTTCTCAGCCGTTACTCACAACGTGCCTAGTTCTAGGGCGCCAGAGACCCACATGACAATGTCTTGATGCCCAGGCAATCACAGCAAGGCAATGTCTGACTTTTGGGTCATTGGGTCATTGGGTCTTTGGGTCATTGGGTCTTTGGCGATGGTGTGCCTGTCAGATACCAGGTAGTCTGGTCAGATGATACAGACGGTCGCGTGCTCAATGGACGGCACTTAGAGATGCTACTTCTACCATGTGCTTTTCAAACAACCCATTCTCAAGGGTGGAGACACACTAGAGCATTTTCCCCTCAGGTATACAGGTAATTACTTTGCAGGGTCAAG
>CAXTWU010000105.1:0-7808 GCA_964248025.1 uncultured Acidobacteriaceae bacterium
GCACGGGCGTTTGCCGCCCAAGAATATGTTGCGACAGCACCCCGGTTTGCGCAAAATAGGCGATCTCGGCAGGGCCGCCGATGTAGGCGGCGGTTGGCAGAATCGCGTCCTGGAAGACGGGGCGCAGCAGCGCGTTTGGGCCGAGCCGTTCCGGCTCAGCGGCAAGAATCGCAAGCAGCTGCTGCGTGGAGAAGCGCTGGTGGGCGCGGCCGGTGCCGGCGCTCCAGCTGCCACCGGGTTCGGACGCCGGTTCGCGAAGGAGCGGCAGCCGCGCGCCGGTTTCACGGTCGAGCAGGAACAGGAGACTGCGTCCAGGTTTGACCAGCACCTGCTGGTGGTAGCCGCCGGCTTCAAGCGCCGCCCCGCGTGCCAGCAGCAGGGTTTCCAGCTCCGCGGCGTTCTCAATGGCGGAGCGCAGCACGCTGGCCCCGAGCGCATGAGCCTGCCGGCCTGCGGCGTTGAAAACAATGAGTCCCTGTTCATGAAAGGTCGCGGCAAGCCACTGCGCAAAAGCGTCGGCAAAGGTGGTTTCGGGCCGGTAACAGCGCGCGAGCAGGGCAAAAGCCTCGGAATGCTCACCCAGCAGGGTCGCGGCTTCGGCGAGCGCGATGTCGACGGATCGGCCCAGGGCGAGCGCGCCAACCGGCTTGCCGGATAGGGCGTCGGGGTGATGCGCGAGGCGTACCGTGGTAACCGAATGGGGGGAGTCGCCGCCGTTCGGGAACGAAAGGTGGTCGATCTCGGCGAAGTCGTGATCTTCGGTCGCGAGCCAAAAGATGGGGATGTGCGGAATGCCGGTGGTGCGGGTTGCTTCCCCTGCCAGGCGCACGGCGCTCGCGGCCTTGTGCAGCGTGTAAAGGGGTCCACCAAAGAGCGCGACCTGCTGTCCGGTAACCACCGCGCGTGCCCCTGTGCGCAGCCGGTCGATGTGAGCCAGGGCCGCTGGGCCATTCCCCCAGCCTCGGTTCTGGACTTCCAGCAGGTCAGCCAGAGCGGGGTCTGGAGTGAGCCGGCGGGACGACTCCGTCATCCATCCGAAGCCGTGACAAGGGGTGGGAAACAGGTCAGGAAGATCGCCCGCCACGGCATCGAGTGCGAGTCGCGACAGGCCGGGAAGCACCGAAAGTGGGTAGCACGCACCGGCCACAGGGATCAACTCCATCCTCGGTTTCAGTTTCTCACGCTCGCCTGCTGAAGCCCTGCCGCGGAGCATGCCGGTACCCATGGGCGATTTGCTCCTGAACAACATCTCTTAGGCAGTGGCGCAAGTTCAGGAGGAGTTCCCGCATGGCGAAACAACATGGCAAGGCAGGCAGCGGCGAGACCGGCAAGGCACCGGCAACCGCGATGCCCATCGGCGAAGAAGGAAAGGCCGAGGTACTGCAATCGAAACAGGTGTATGAAGGGCCGCTTTTCAAGGTGTTCAAGGAAGAGGTTCGCGAGCCGAACGGGCATGTGTCGAAGCGCGACGTGATACGGCATAACGGGTCAGTGGTGGTGCTGGCCGTGGATGAAAGCGGTAAGGGAGGCAAGAAGGATCCGCTGATCATCATGGAGCGGCAGTACCGCCATGCGGCCGGGCAGTACCTGTGGGAGCTGCCCGCCGGCAAGATCGAGCCAGGTGAGGAGCGGCTGGCAGGGGCCAAGCGCGAACTGGAAGAAGAAACCGGCTACGCCGCCGAGCACTGGACCGAGCTGGTGCGCTACTTTGCCAGCCCCGGCTTTCTAGGGGAGTGGATGCAGATCTACCTGGCCGAAGGGCTGACCGCAGGCACGGCCCGGCCCGAACCGGACGAAACGCTGACGGTGTACCCGATACGGCTTTCGGCGTTGGAGGAGTTGATCGCGCAGGGGGAGGTGCTGGACGGCAAAACGCTGGTGGGCGTGAGCCTTTACGGGCAACTGCGGACGCGACGGAAGGCGGACGCAAAAAAGAAGGGAAAAGCGAAACGCTAAATGCGCTCGGCATTCGTCAAAAAAGGAACGGCCCGGTGGATGGGGCGGGTGGAATCGCAGGGGCAGCAAAGCAGCTCAAAAAAGAGGTTGCCCCTTGCGCGACTTTCCCCGGACCTTCCGTGTTTCAGAGGGGCAACGATGGAGGGGAGCCGGCTGCCTCACCGAGCCGGCGCAAGTCCGCGTTGCAAACAGGTCCAAACACGCATTTACACACACACAGGAAGGCACCGCCGGTGGGACACTTTAAAGGCACAGTCAAATGGTTCAACAATGCAAAGGGTTTCGGTTTCATCGGCAGGGACGATGGGCCGGATGTGTTTGTGCATTACTCCGCCATCCAGATTGATGGCTACAAAAGCCTGAAAGAAGGCGACGAAGTGGAGTTCGACGTGGTGCAAGGCCAGAAAGGCCCCCAGGCCGACCAGGTCATCCGCCACCAAGCAATCGCGTAAGCGATCGCTGCTGAAACACAAAACGCCCTGCCCCAAACAACCGGGCAGGGCGTTTCGTGTTTGGAAGACCGCCTGCGCGGCTTGCGGCCACTTCGTGGCGTGTGCTCGTTGTGTTCGCATGACCGGCATCGTGGCCCTCCCGATGGTCGGGAATGGAGCTTTCGATCGCGACCAACGGGAGCGCCATTCCTCCCACAAGAACACGCCACGAAGTGGCCGCATTAGCTCGGGGAACCCGAGCCTGAGCCGCAGGGGGGTCTTGCCTTTGCCCACTAGACGGTTGTCCATGCTTCTATAGAAGCATGGACAACCGTCTGATCGCGGCGATGTTGGAAGAGACGGCGGACTTGCTGGAGATATCGGCGGCGGACCCGTTTCGGATTCGCTCGTACCGGCGGGCGGCCGAAGCGGTGGAAGCGAGCACGGTGCAGGTGAGCACGCTGGTGGACGAGCCAAAGCAGCTGCTGGCGATTCCGGGCATCGGCAAGGGCATGGCTGCGAATATCCAGGAGATTGAAAAAGCCGGGACCTTTCCGTTGCGCGAAGAGTTGATGCTGCGGTACCGGCCGTCGATGCTGGAGTTGTTGCGCCTGCCGGGGATGGGGCCAAAGACGGTGGCGCTGTTTTGGGACGCGCTGCAGGTGGGGTCGATCGAAGAGCTGGCGGCGGCGCTGGACGACGGGCGCGCGGCGACGCTGCCGAGGTTCGGCGAAAAAGCGCTGGAAAAACTAAAGGCCGGCATTGCGGATTACAAGCGCAACCACGGACGGTTCGCGATTCACACGGGGGAGCAGGCGGCGGAAAAGCTGATCGTGTACCTGCGCGACTTCCCGGGGCTGGAGCGGATTGTGCCGGCCGGCTCCTTGCGGCGCGGGCGCGAAACCGTGGGCGATCTGGACATCCTGGTGACAGGGCCGGGATGCGCGGAGGACCGCGTGGCCGCGGCAGTGGAGCATACGGCGGCGTGGCCGCTCGCGGGCACGATTCTGGCCAAGGGAGCGAACAAGGTTTCGTTCCGGATGCGCTCGGGATTGCAGGTCGATGTCAGGCTGCTGCCGGAGGGCTCGTTCGGCGCGGCGCTGCAGTATTTTACAGGCTCAAAAACACACAACGTGGCGGTGCGGCAACGCGCGCTGCGGCGGGGCTACACGCTGAGCGAGTACGCGCTGGCGCGGGTGGAGGACGGCTCGTTTGTGGCCGGGGCGAGTGAGGAGGAGATCTACGCGGCGCTGGGGCTGGCGTGGATTCCGCCGGAGCTGAGAGAAAACGGCGGCGAGCTGGAGCTGGCCGAAGCCGGGACGCTGCCGAAGCTGATCGAGGTCGCGGATATTCGCGGCGATCTGCACATGCATACCGACGCGACGGATGGGAAAGACACGATCGCGGCAATGGCCGACGCGGCGCTCGCGCTGGGTTACGAGTACATCGCCATTACGGATCACTCGAAGCAGCTGGCGATGACCAACGGGCTGGACGATGCGCGAGCGCTGGAACACATTGCCCGGATTGAAGCGGTGAACCGGGCGATGGAAGGGCGCATCCATGTGCTGACGGGCATCGAGGTCGATATTCTGGCGGATGGCTCGCTGGACCTGTCGGACGAGGTGATGGCGCGGATGGATGTGGTGATCGCGAGCACCCACTCCCACTTCGCGCAGGGTGAAACGGAGCTGACGGAAAGGCTGCTGCGGGCGGTGGAAAACCCGTATGTGCGGGTGATGGGGCACCTGACCGGGCGGCTGCTGCTGCGGAGGGAGCCGATGCGCTTCGACATGACGGCGGTGTTGAAGCGGGCGGCGGAGGTGGGCTGCGCGGTGGAGCACAATGCGTCACCCGAGCGGCTGGACCTGAGCGACAATCACCTGCGGCTGGCGCGGGAGCTGGGCTGCCGCATTGTGATTAACACGGACGCACACGCGGCCGCCGGGCTGGGGCGGCTGGCCTATGGGCTGCGCCAGCTGCGGCGGGCCGGGTTGCGCGCCGAGGACGTTCTGAACACGCGGCCCTTCGCGGAGTTCATGGCGGGGCTGCGGCCGCGTCCGGCAGAGGTGCGCTGATGGCACTGGACACAATGGCGGCGGAGCAGAGCGGGGGCCGGCGGACACTGACGCTGATCGCGGCAACGTGTTTCCTGTTCTTTATGACCTGGGCATACGTGTTTATCACGCGGCAGCCGCGGGTAGCCGATGGGGCGATCGAGGCGATCACGCCGGTGCCGCTGCACACGGAGTTTCGCCAGGGCGGCACCATGATGGAGGGCTACGGCGGCGGGGTGCAGCGGTCCGACGAGATGTATGTGTGGGTGGCCTTGCGGGCGCGCAATTTGACGGGAGCCACGCCGCTGGTCGAGACCGGGCAGCGGGCGACGCTGACACTGCCAACCGGCGAACAGCTGTTTGCAAACGCGACCACGGCAAGCGAGGTGGCCAAGGTGCGGGCACTGCCGCGGCTGAAGGGAGTGCCGGGAGCGCTGCTGCCGCGCGACCTAGTGCTGAAGCCGGGTGAGTCGGCGGAAGGGCTGGCGCTGTTTGGCTTTGCGGTCACGCCGCAGCAGTGGGCGACCCGGCGGGAGTTCTCAGTGACGGTGGGCTTTCAAGGGCAGCGAGGGCTGGCGCTGCGGGAAGACCGGACGGACCGGTGATCTCCCGATGAGCAGCCGGGTGGAAGGTTTGCAGCCGGGCGGGCACGTAGCGATTGTTGGAGCCGGCGTAATCGGCCTGGCACTGGCGCTGGAGCTCGTCCAGGCGGGCCTGCGCGTGACGGTGCTGGAAAGCGGGCGCGCGATGGAAGCGTCGTCGTGGGCCGCGGCCGGCATGCTGGCCGTCGGCGACCCGGAGAACGCCCCTGGACTGCTGCCCCTGGCCCGGCTGAGCGCGGCGCTGTATCCGGAGTTCCTCCAACGGATGGAGGAGCTTGGCGGCTCGCGGGTGCCCCTGCGAACCATGCGAACCCTGCAGGGCCGGCATGGGGGAGGGTCGCCGGTGCCGGAGCTGCCAGAGCTGCGGACGGATGGGTACAGCTTTGCCATGCTGGAAGAGGCAAGCCTTGATCCGCGCGACTTGTGCGCAGCGCTGCCGCCGGCGGCACGGGCGGCGGGGGTGAATCTGCGCGAACGTACGGCTGTGCGCGCGATGCGGAGCGCGGCGGATGGGGTCGCGGTGGAGCTTGGGGATGGAGAAACGGTGGAGGCAGACCGGCTTGTGCTGGCCGGCGGGGCGTGGTCGGGCCTGCTCCCGCTGCCGGGCGCAACGGCGGGCGGGCTGCCGGTCGCGCCGCGCAAGGGGCAGATGATTGAGGTGACGCTTGATGCCGATGCGCCCGCGCTGCCGTTTGCCGTCCGCACACCGGAGCTGTACCTGGTGCCGCGGGGCGACGGGCGCATCGCCATCGGTGCGACGGTGGAATACGCGGGCTTTGACCGCTCTGTCGACGTGGAAGCCGGCGACCGGCTGTGGGAATCCGCCGGCGCGCTGTGGCCGCCTGTGCTGCTGGGGCGCGTCACGGCCCGCTGGACGGGACTGCGGCCCGGCTATCGCGCGGGTATCGAGGATGGGCTGCCCGTGATCGGATCGCTCGACGGAAAGGCATTCGCGGCGAGCGGCCACTTTCGCAACGGAATCCTGCTGGCACCGGGCACGGCGCGGGTGTTGCGCGAGCTGCTGGGGGGTGAAAACTGCTCGGTCGATCCCCGTGCTTTCGATCCACGACGCTTCCTTGCGGCGCAGGGGGCGGAGACGGCCTGACGCGGGAAGGGGTTCCCGTAAGGGAATACGCCCGCTCTGATGCTTCAGAAGGTCGTGACAAGCTGTTTGCCGCTAGGCTATAACCTAAGCTTGTTGCAGCAGCCGTGGCCGGGCGAGCGCCCGCGGGCGCCGCAGCAGCAAAAGAGTGGAAGCTAAGGACGCACGGGCAAGACAGATCGCGAAAGCCGCAAGCACAGGATTACCAGAGCAGGGACGGACAGGAGACACGCTTTCATGGGAACTGCGGTCGCAGGGAAAGGGCTCGAAGGCGTCGTTGCCGCTCACTCGGGCGTGTGCTGGATCGACGGCGAGGCCGGGGTGCTTGCGTACCGCGGCATCGATATCCATGAGCTGGCACCAAGTTCGACGTTTGAAGAAACCACTTTTCTGCTATGGCACGGCAAGCTTCCGAGCGCGGGCGAACTGAAGGAGTTTCGAGAAACGCTGGCGCAGGCGCGAGAACTGCCCGCCCCGGTTCTGGCGATGATGAAGACGTTTCCGCGCGAGGCGACGCCGATGGAGGTGTTGCGCACCGCGGTTTCCGCTCTGAGCTTCTACGACCCCGACGAGAAGGCGGTCGACCGAGCGAGCAATCTGCGCAAGGCCTTCGCGCTGACCGCGCAGATCAGCATGATCGTCGCTGCGTGGGAGCGCATCCGCAGCGGCAAGGACGTGGTGCCGGCGGACAAAACACTGTCGCACGCAGGCAACTTCCTGTGGATGCTGCGTGGTGAAAAGCCGTCGGAAACCGCGACCCGAACGCTCGATATCGCGCTGATTCTGCATGCGGACCATGAGTTGAATGCGTCCACCTTTGCCGCGCGGGTGATCGCGGCGACGCTGGCCGATATGCACTCCGCGATCACCGGGGCCATCGGCGCCTTGAAGGGCCCGTTGCATGGTGGAGCGAATGAAGCCGTCATGCGGATGCTATTCGCAATCGACGAAGCGGGCGCCGACCCGGCCGAGTACGTGAAGGCAATGCTGGACGGGAAGAAAAAAGTTTCAGGCTTCGGGCATCGCGTCTACCACACCGAAGACCCGCGCGCGACGCACCTGCGGCGCATGTCGGAGGAGCTGGGCGAGGCAGATGGCAATCCCAAATGGTTCCGCATGTCGAGAGCGATCGAACTCTTTGTCAAGGACGCCAAAAAGCTGAACGCGAACGTCGATTTCTACTCCGCGTCCACGTACACCACGCTCGGCATCCCCATCGACCTGTTTACGCCGATCTTTGCCGTGAGCCGCGTCGCGGGCTGGGCCGCGCATGTGCTTGAGCAGCTGGACGATAACCGCCTGATCCGGCCGAGGGCGGAGTATACGGGGCCGGAGTACCCGGCCCCGTATACTTCGCTTTCCGAGCGGTAGAGCCTAAACCGCCTGCGCGGCTTGCGGCCACTTCGTGGCTTGTACTCGTCAGGACCGGGGCACTCCGGTGGTCGCGGTCGACGATGCCGGTTCACGACCATCGGAAGGGCCGCGCTGCTCGCAGTACAAAGACACCGAGAACACGCCACGAAGTGGCTACTTCATGCTGGAGGGTGGGATGGCGCCATTCATGCGGAGGTATTCGACCATCTGGCCGTAATGGTCGTTGTTGTGCGCCAGCAGGTAGGTGACGGCGCCGGCGCGGGTGCCGCCCTTGCCGTCCATGTCG
>CAXTWU010000106.1:0-1467 GCA_964248025.1 uncultured Acidobacteriaceae bacterium
AGCGCCTCGTTCGCAACGAGGAGGTCAGCGGTTCGATCCCGCTTAGCTCCACCAAATCTCCTGCCCCCTTGTGAAACCGGTACCTGGAGCGACGGGCATACGGCCGGCGGCGGTTCTAGTGCGGGGCCACCGCGACATACTGTTCCACCTCCGCGGCGGTTTCCGGGCCCGGGGTTTTCAGGAAGAATCCGATCACGGCGGCCGACAGGTACATCATGGCAAAGATCCAGATGACCCCGCCGACGCCGATGCGCGGCAGAAAGATGCCCGCAATGGCGGGGCCCAGCCAGATGCTGATGCCGGACCCCAGATTGTAGACCGACAGTGCGGCACCGCGGGATTGCGGGGCCAGCGTCGCCATGATGGCACCCAGGGGAACAAAGCCGGCCAGGGTGGCACCGTAGGCCATGCCCGCGAGCATGACATAGGTATAGTTGGCGCCGAAAACGTGCGGCACATAGTAAAGGCCCAGCGCCGCGGCCGAGCAGCCGCAGGCGCCTACCACGGTGATGATCGTGCGCCAGCCCACCTTGTCTCCGACCCAGCCCCAAAGCAGATTAAAGAAGATATTGGTGGCAAACATCACCGTCAGTATCTGCAGCCATTGCGGCAGCGTAAAGCCGACAGAGTGGATATAGAAGATCGGGAGAAACAGGAGAAAGCCAAACTCGGAGGTCGTAGTAATAACCGCAACAATACCGCCGAGACCGACCTTGGGGACCCTCCACATAATGGAAATGCCGGACAGAAGGACGCGAATCGGGTGCTCGTCGCCGGTGCGAAGTGGCCGGGAGCCGCGCGGCTCGCGAATGCCGAGCAGCGCGACAAAGCCGCCGAGAGCCACAAAGGCGACCGAATACCAGAGGGTCCGGTAAGCGCCGTACCGCGGCACCGAAAAGCTCGCAAACAGCGAGCCGAGCGTCGGCAAGCCGCCGCTGCGCGCAAACCAGAACCAGCCGACCGAGGTGGCCAGGTATCGCTGCGGCGTGATCGCGGTGACCCAGACCAGGAAGCCGAAGGCAAACAAAGGGTAGCCGAGGCCACGGATCGTGTAGCAAAGCAAGATGACCGGATAGCTGCGGTGCCCGAGGCCGAAAGTTAGAAACGGGAGCTCCAGCACAAGCCAGATCAGCAACCCGGCCCACATCACCTTGCGGGGCCCGAGCAGATCGGACAGGACGCCGCTGAGCCAGGACGCCAGCGCGGCCGCAACGCCGTAAAGCGTAAACACAAGCGCGATACTGCTTTGGCTGAAGTGCAGGTCCAGCATATACGGAGACAAAAAGCCGGACTCGACCCCGTCGCCGATCATAAACAGCAGCAGGCCGAAAAAACCGATGGCAAGCTGCGGGTGCATGCCGAGCCGTTCGCTCAGGGTCATTTTTTGCGTCATGCGGAGGCTCCCCGGCTGGCCGCAGCGGTATAGCGGCGCATGGTTTCGCGTGTGCCAAGGGTCGAAAGCGACCG
>CAXTWU010000106.1:1567-7722 GCA_964248025.1 uncultured Acidobacteriaceae bacterium
GCCAGCTCCACCACGGACGGCAGAACCCACTTCGGCATCTTGGCGGAGCCTTCGGAGCACAGGCGCGCGACCCGGTCGTTGATGGTGGGGTTGGCGAAGCGCTCAAGAAGCGTGCGCTTGTAGTCGGAGATGGAGGTGCCGGGGATGGAGGGAACGACCGGTGTGACTTCCTCCATAAAAGCCTGGATAAAGGTAAGAAAAACAGGGTCCTGCATCACCTCGTGCGCAAAGGTGTGCCCTGCAAGCGCGCCCAGGTAGGCCATGGCCATGTGGCTGGCATTCAGCAGGCGAATCTTCATCAGCTCATACGGCAGCACATCCGTGACGATCTCCGCGCCGGCTTCTTCCCATGGTGGGCGCGCGTTGGAGAAGGTGTCTTCAATGACCCACTGCAGAAAAGGTTCGGTCACCACGGGCCAGGCGTCCTCGATGCCGAAGTTTTGTCGCAGCTGGTCGCGGTCGGCATCGGTCGTGGCCGGCGTGATGCGGTCGACCATGCTGTTGGGAAAGGCGACGTGGTCGGCGATCCAGCGGCCGAGCGCAGGCTCCTGCAGCTCTGCCAGGCCCAGCAGGACCTTGCGCAGGACGTGCCCATTGCCCTGGAGATTGTCGCAGGACATGACGGTAAAGGGGGCAAGGCCGTGGTCGCGCCGGCGCCGCAGCCCTGCGGCTAAAAAGCCGAGCGTCGTGAGCGGGGCGCCGGGTTCGCGAACGTCGTGCTGGATGGACGGGTGATCGTGCGCGAACTCGCCGGTCCCTTCGTGGACGAAGTAGCCGCCTTCGGTCACCGTAAGCGAAACCAGCGCGATCTCGGGGTCGGCAAGGCGTTCGATGGCCCCTTCGGGGTTCTCCGGCGCCAGGACGAAGTCCATGATGGAGCCGATGACGCGGGCTGTTTGCAGCGCAGCGCTGCGCTCCACCACCGTATACAGATAATCCTGCTGCTGGAGCGCATCGCGCATGGCTGCGTCGTGGGGCAACACACCCATGCCGCACTCGCCCCAGTCAGCAAGGGCGCCCCGCTCCAGCAGGTCATCGAGGTAAACGGCCTGGTGCGCGCGGTGAAACGCGCCGACACCGATATGGATGCTGCGGGCGCGAAGCTGACCGCGGTCGTACCCGGGCTGCCGGATGCTGCGTCCGAGCTCGCCGAGCGCTGCGCTTGAAAGCCGGAGGCCGGGACGGAGACCACCTTTGTCTGAACTCATGCAATCGTCTTTCCTGAAACATCGTCAGCTGCGTGGCACCGCGACACCCGGGTTGCCGAAGCGCGGGGCCAGTCTAAAGCCGTGTTGCCAGCATTGTCACTTGTGGCCGGCATCCTTGTAAACGCGTACATGCCGCATGCCTCCTGAATGAGCCTGGCGAAAGGCGATGGGAACAGGCCGGCCAAACAGCGGAAACGCCTCCGGCCGCAGCTGTTGCAGCCGCTAAGGAGGTCCTGTTGCCGAGGTTGGGGGAGACTGGTGGGCGCAGCGGATTCAACCCAGGCCGACGCGAGATCTGCCTGCCGAACAGCAGCTCCACCCCGGGCTATGCCACCATCGACGCGCACGCTACGTACAGCTTCGGTCACTATGCCATCGAGGGTTCGGCGGCCAACCTCGCCGATCATCGTGCCTATGACCCGTACGAGTACCTAGCGGCGGTGGTGGTTCCCAACCAGCCACGCCGTGCTTACGCCACCTTCAAAACAGGCTTGTGAAAGAAGCTGGACCATGCCTGAAATGACCCGCCGCAAGGCAGCGCTGCTTGCCCTGGTCGCACCGTTTCTGCCCTATGCCGCTCGCGTCGTCGGAGCAGTACCTCAGGAGGCGCAGCGCACGATGCCCAGGATGAGCCCCAAGATGGAGAAGGTGCACTGGATGGTAATGAGCAGATTGCCATGCTGATGTACCCAGGCATGGCCGTGCTCGACCTGTTCGGTCCGCATTCAATGTTAGGCTCGCCGATGGGTGCCAAGGTACTCCTGGTGGCGAAATCGATGGAGCCGGTGACCAGCGACGCAGGCGTCACGATCATACCCCGTGCGACGTTCAGCACCTGCCCTCGCGACCTCACGGTGTTGTTCACACCGGGCGACACGGATAGCACGCTGGCAGCGGGAGCCGGTCCCGCAACGCTGGCGTTCATGGCCGACCGGGGCGGACGTGCAAAGTACGTCACCAGCGTGTGCTCGGGTTCACTGACTCTTGGGGCGGCCGGTCTGCTGAAGGGTTATAAGGCGACTTCGCACTGGTTCGTGCGCCACGTACTTGCCGACTATGGTGCGGTGCCGACCGACGCTCATGTGGTGCGCGACCGCAAGCGGATCACGGGCGCGGGCATAACGGCCGGGCTCGACATGGGCCTGACAATGGTTGCCATTCTCCGCGGTCATACCTACGCGGAATGCACCCAGCTTGTGGATGAATTCCTCCCGGATCCCCCTTTTCACGCCGGTTCTTTAAGGGCTGCTCCACCCGAAGTGAGGACCTCCATGCAGCCACTGCTTGAGAGCTTTTCGAAAAAAGCCGAGGTGTTGGCGAGGGCAAGGGGAATCGGAAATGGAGATTCGCGCCCATCGCCATGCGGATAGGTGGAGCGCGTTCAGGTGGTCGGATCGGTGCGCCTGATGCTCGCGACAGGAGAGGGCAAAACCAGCGCTTCGCCGGAACTGGCCACGAACGTTTCCGAGCCCGTGCCGCTCAGTTGTTGATGGGATGGTGGGCGCAGCAGGATTTGAACCTACGACTTCCACCGTGTGAAGGTGGCACTCTACCGCTGAGTTATGCGCCCGGGATCGACGGTTCGCTCTTTGGCATCGGCCTGATGGGCCCGGAGAAGAGGATTGCCGCGACTCCCACAGCATAGCACCGCTGAGCTGGACGGCTCAACGGACGGCTCAGCGGCGCGCGGGCCCGCAAAGCGAAGTACAATCGTGAGCGGCGGCCGACCCCCGCCGACAGGCAGGAGTGCAGGTTTGGATGGCGGGGGCGCAACCTTTACCTTGGGAGTGGGTTGATGGAGGCATGGCAACCGCGGCGTATGACCGGAGCTGGCCCGGCTTGATGCGTGACCCTCTTGACCGGCCAGACCGGCCAGACCCGGCGCAGCGGGCAACCCGCACGGGCCAGGTGGGTCACGATGCGTCCGAGCCCGGCGCGGGCGGGATGGCCGACGTGTACGTTGATGCCAACACGGATCCGAACTCGGACGCCGCTATTATGCTGCGGGTTCGCGACGGCGACGACTCTGGCTTTACCTACCTGATCGAGAAGTACCGCCGGCAGATCATCCATTTCATGTTCCGCATGACGGGCAACCAGGCGGTGGCCGAGGAGCTGGCGCAGGAAGTATTTCTGCGTGTGTACCGGTCGCGGGAAAGCTACCGGGCCGAGGCCAAGTTCACGACCTGGCTGTACCGGATTGCAACCAACCTGGGTGTGAACTACGCACGCGACCACAAGCACGAGCGTGCGGCGCAAAGCGTGTACCTGGACCAGCCGGACGCGGAAACCGGCACCACGCCCGACCTGGCCGACAGCCGCTTGACCGCCGAGCAAAGCCTGCTGCGCGAAGAGCAGTTGGCCGGCATCCGTGCGGAGGTGATGGCTTTGCCCGAGCGCCAGCGCGAGGCCGTGCTGATGCACAAGTACCAGGAGATGGATTACCGCGAGATCGGCGCGGTGTTGAAGCTGTCCGAGTCCGCTACAAAATCGCTGCTGTTTCGCGCGTACCAGACGCTGCGCGAGCGGCTCAAAAGCTATGCCTGAGGAGTTAGGTACCATGACCAACCGAATGGATTGTAAGACCGCCGCGGCCGCCTTGCCCGACCTGCTGCTGGACCCCTCGGCGGCGCCCGCCACGGCGCGCGCCCACGTGCAAGACTGCCCGAGCTGCCGTGAAGAACTGATGGGAATGCAGCACACGATGGCCGCGCTGGACGGCTGGGAGGCCCCGGAACCTTCAGCCTTCTGGATGGCTCGCATGGGTGCCCGGCTGCGCGAAGAGCAGGCAGCGCCCCGCCGTGGGCTCGCCGGCTTTTGGGAGCGGCTGCGTACGCGGGTGTGGCTGAGCAATGTAACCACCCGCACCGCCACGGCCGGCGCAACAGCGCTGGCGCTTGCCCTGGCAGTCGGCGGCGGCACATGGGCCGACCTGTCGCTTCATCCCGCCGCGCCTGCGGCTGTGCAGGCTTCCAACACCGTGCGCGACCTCCAGTCGCTGGACGAAAACGCGGAGGTGTTTCAGCAGCTTTCGGCTATCGATGGGCCAGATACCGGCAGCCAGGGTACGGACTGACCGGGATACAGCCTCGAGATCTGCGCCGTCATCCGTCCGGATTCTGGCGGTCAGAGTAGAGCGAAACCGCGCCGTTGGGAGCGGCCGGGCCAAGACAGTGAGTGAGTGAAAGGAAACAGGATGAGGCGGTTGAGCAAGGAGGCATGCACGGACCGGGCGACTCGCGCTGCGCGCGTTGCCCGGCCCCTGTGGCCGATGATCCTGTGGTTGCTCATGCCCGGCGCCATCGATGCGCAGGCCGGGCCTCAGTCCGGCAGCCCGGCCCAGAGTCCTCAACAACCGAGTGCGCCGCCGGCCAGTCAGGCGGGCGGGCAGCCGCGCGACCTGTCGCGTCCTTATGGAAGCTATCGCCCAGGCGGCGCCCGGCCGGGCGCCGGCCAGCACTTGCCCCAGTGGTTCGCCCAACACAGCGGCCAGGATCCTGCGCAGCAGGAAAACGCGCTGCGCCATGAGCCGGGCTTTGCGCGCTTGCCGGAAGAGCAGCAGCAGCAGCTGATCAACCGGCTACACCGGCTTGACACCGTGCCGCCCGCCCAGCGGCAGCGCATGCTCGAGCGCAATGAGCGTTTCGAAGCCTTGCGGCCCGGGCAACAGGTGGAAATCCGCGAAGCCAGCCAGGCGCTCAGGGAAATGCCGCCAGAGCGCCGTGACGCCCTTCGCCAAGCATTTCGCGAGCTGCGCGTGCTGCCGCCGGAGCAGCGCGAAAGCGTGCTCAGCTCCGCTCGTTACGGGGCGGAGTACTCGCCGCGCGAGCGCTCCGTGCTCGCCAACCTCTTGTCGATCGAGCCGTATCACCCGTATCCCCCGCCTCAATAACGCCGACACTCCGTAAAATCCAGCTGTTTCGCACACTCCGGCCATACAACGCCGGACTGCCGTTGACAAACCCGCGGAGCCCGGTCGAACGGTTCGCTTCTGCCGCGGATCAGCGGGCACTCACACGGGACAGATTCGATTGAACTTGCGGCCGCATCTCTGCTGGCGGGCCAGGAGTCCGCAGCCGCTTTGCCTCCGGAGGTTCTCGCGCGCCGGATGCAAGCACGACCCCCTGAAGAGAGGACCATGCCGTGCAGGGCAAAACCGCTGAAGCCCGTCAACTTTTGCTGCAAGCGATGCCGGTAGCAGACCTGTCACAGCCCAACAGTGAGGCATGGCTCGGATTTGACCTGATCGACGAGCAGTATGGAGTCACTTCAGCAGCAATCGCCGCCCACCGGCGAGTCCGTCCGGCGGACGGTCCGGGGAACCCCATCACTCCTTTCACCTGGCGCAGCTTCGATTGAAGGCGCTGGGAGCCCACTGATGCAGGCTCTTCCCGCGTCAACCGTCATATGGCGACAGGACCGCCTGCGTTCAGGCGCGAAAGAAGTTTCGTGCCAGAAACAGGACGTTGGCCGGGCGCTCGGCCAGGCGCCGCATGAAGTACGGGTACCACTCACGCCCAAAAGGCACGTAAACCCGCACCTTGTAGCCGCGGGCAAGCAGAGAACGCTGGAGGTCGCGCCGTATGCCGTAGAGCATCTGGAACTCAAAGCTCCCACGATCGATGCCGCGCTGCTCGACCAGCCGCTCGGTGGCTTCGATCATCCTCCCGTCGTGCGTGGCAATGCCGTGGTACACACCGCTGCCGAGCAGCATGCCTGCCAGGCGCATGTAGTTGGCATCGACCTCACGCTTGTCGGGGAAGGCGATGGATGCGGGTTCCTGGTAGGCCCCTTTGCAGAGACGGATGCGGATGCCTTCGGCCAGCAGGGCTGCAACATCGGCTTCGGACCGGCGCAGGTACGACTGGATCACCACGCCGATGCCGCCCGGGAAGCGCCGGTGCAGCCGGCAAACCAGGTCCAGCGTCGCCTGCGTGTAAGCGGAGC
>CAXTWU010000107.1:0-7630 GCA_964248025.1 uncultured Acidobacteriaceae bacterium
GTACAAGGACGCCATCATCTACGAGCTCCACGTGCGCGCCTTTGCCGACTCCAACCACGACGGCATCGGCGACTTTCCCGGCCTGCTCGGCAAGCTCGACTATCTCCAGGATCTCGGCGTCACCTGCATCTGGCTCCTTCCGTTTTTCCCGTCGCCCCTGCGTGACGATGGCTACGACATCGCAGATTATCTTTCCGTCAACCCGTCCTACGGCACGGTTGACGATTTCAAGCGCTTTCTCCATGCCGCTCACGACCGCAACATGCAGGTCATGGTCGAGCTCGTCATCAATCACACCTCTGACCAGCACCCCTGGTTCCAGGCCGCGCGCAAAGCCGTTGCCGGCTCGCCCGAGCGCGAAATGTATGTCTGGAGCGACACCGATGCGCTGTACAAGGACGCCCGCATCATCTTCACCGACACTGAAAAGTCCAACTGGACCTGGGATCCGGTCGCTAACGCCTACTATTGGCATCGCTTTTTCTCGCACCAGCCCGACCTCAACTTCGACAATCCCCGCGTTGTCGAGGAAGTGATCAACATCATGCGGTTCTGGCTCGACATGGGCGTTGACGGTCTGCGTATGGACGCGATCCCGTATCTGATCGAGCGCGACGGCACCAACTGCGAAAATCTGCCCGAAACCCACGCCGCTATCAAGAAAATTCGCGCTGCCATCGACGAAGGGTATGAAGGCCGCCTGATCCTTGCCGAAGCCAATCAGTGGCCCGAAGACGTGCGCCCCTACTTCGGGGACGGCGACGAGTGCCACATGGCCTTCCATTTCCCGCTGATGCCGCGCATCTACATGGCGCTCCGGCAGGAAGACCGTCTTCCCATTACCGACATCATGGCGCAAACGCCAGACATTCCCGAAAACTGCCAGTGGGGCATCTTTCTTCGCAACCACGACGAGCTCACCCTCGAAATGGTCTCCGCCGAAGAGCGCGACTACATGTACCTCGCCTACTCGGCCGACCCCCGCATGCGTATCAACATCGGCATCCGGCGCCGTCTTGCGCCGCTGGTCGACAACAATCGCCGCCGTATCGAGCTGCTCAACTCGCTCCTGTTCTCTTTTCCCGGTACGCCCATCCTTTACTACGGCGACGAGATCGGCATGGGCGATAACATCTATCTCGGTGACCGCAACGGCGTCCGCACGCCCATGCAGTGGTCCGGCGATCGCAACGCCGGCTTTTCGCGCGCTGTGCCCGCCAAGCTCTTCTCGCCCGTCATCATGGACCCTGTCTGGGGTTACGAAGCCGTCAACGTGGAAGCCCAGCAATCCGACCCGTCCAGCCTTCTGAGCTGGATGCGCAACATGATCTCCCTGCGCAAGCTCTTCCAGGTCTTTGGCCGAGGCACCCTGCGGTTTCTTCACCCGGAAAACCGCAAGGTACTCGCCTATGTTCGCGAAGATGCCCACCAGACCATCCTTTGCATCGCCAACCTGTCCCGCTTTGCCCAGCCCGCCACTCTGGACCTTTCCGAGTTTGAAGGCATGACGCCGGTTGAAATGCTCGGCTATGTCGAGTTCCCGCCCATCACCAAGGCGCCCTACCACATCACGCTCAGTTCCTACGGATTCTTCTGGCTGGAACTCCAACCCTCTCCTGATCGCGATGCGCTTGACGAAGCCGCCGGCAACAGTGTGGCCGCACAGATCTCGGTTCGCAATGAGCGCGACTGGGAAAGTGTTTTTGCCGCAGCGGGCCATCTTTTTGAAGAACGGTTGCTGCCCGACTACCTCCCGCGCCAGCGCTGGTTTGGCTCCAAGTCCCGTATCATCACCGCCACCTCCGTTACCGACTGGGCTCCGCTCACCCGCGCTACTGGCCGTGCCATCGCGCTGGCCGTGCTGGAAGTGCAGTACGGCGAGGGGGACCCCGAAACCTATCTCCTTCCCCTTACCCTTCTCTTCGGTGAAGCCGCCATCGCCCTGCGCGAAGCCACGCCGAATGCGGTGATCGGCTCCGTGCTGGCCCCGGGCGAGGCCGGCATGCTGGCCGACGCTATGTACACCGACGATGCCGCTTCCGCCCTGCTTGATCTGCTTTCGAGCGCCGGCGAGCTGCCCACACACGCCGGCATCCTTCGGGGTATCCCGTCGTCGATCCTTGCCGACCTTCAAGGGTCTTCCACTGCCGCCCTGCCGCCCCGCCGCTCCTCGGCCGAGCAAAGCAACACCTCCATCCTTTACGGCGACCGCCTCATCATGAAGCTTTTCCGCCGTCTTCAGTTCGGCCCCAACCCTGACGTCGAAATCGGCCGCTATCTCACCGAAGAGTCTGCCTTCCGCAACATCGCCCCATTTGGTGGCGAAATCTCCTACTCCCGGACCGGGCACGAGCCCGCCACGATCGCCCTGCTCCAGGGACTGGTCCAAAACGAGGGCGACGGCTGGCAGTGGACGCTTGAGGAACTCGGTCGATACTACGAAGGCGCGCTCGCCACGCCGTTTCCCGAATCGCAGCTGCCGCGATCCGGCACCTCCGTCGACCCCCAAAGCACCGCCATGCACCATGTGCGCGACGCCGCCGGCTACTACCTGGAAGCAGCCGGCACCCTTGGCCGCCGTACTGCCGAGATGCATCTCGCCCTGGCTCAACCAACCGATCAAACCGCCTTCAGCCCCGAACCGATCTCCGCTGACGACTTCCGGATTCTCCAACGCGAGCTCCAGGCTCATGGCGCACACGCCTTTGATGTTCTCCGCGGAAGCCTCGGCCAACTCGACCGGGGCAAGCTGGGGGAAAGTTCCGAGAACGTCGTGGAGCTTGCCGGCCTGGTTCTTAGCCGCCGCCGTCTGATTCTTGATACCTTCTCCGTCCTCTCCTCCGGCACTCTTACGGCCCTGCGCACCCGCGTTCACGGCGACTATCACCTGGGCCAAACACTCCGGTCCAAGGGCGATTTCGTGCTCCTCGACTTCGAAGGAGAACCCGCCCGCTCCCTTGATGAGCGCCGCACCAAGCAGTCCCCCATGAAGGACGTCGCCGGCATGCTCCGGTCCTTCTCCTACGCCGCCTATGCCGCCCTTTCCCGTTCAACGCAGCGCCGCCCACAGGACTACGAAACCCTGGAGCCCTGGGCGCGTCTCTGGGAGGCTGCGGTTGCCTCGGAGTTCCTCGCCTCCTATCGCAAGCTCACTGCCAGCAGCGGCCTCCACCCTGCCGATGACGCCGGCTTTCACCAACTTCTCAACGTCTACCTCCTTGACAAGGCTTTGTATGAGCTTGTCTATGAGTTAAACAACCGTCCGGCTTGGGTCAGGATTCCGCTTTCCGGTATCTCCCAACTTTCACGCGGGCCCGTAGCATAAAGGCTGGAGTCGCCACGAATGTCCCAAAGCGCGTCAAACACTGGAACGGAACCTGTAGCGGTCATTACCCCTGCGCATCCGGCACCAACGACCACAACCGCCCTCTTTATGGGCATCACCGGTGCGGCTGACCCCGACCAACTCCGCACTCACGCGGCCAGGCTTGCCTCTGCCGGCGCCTTGCACGGCGTTCATCTCACCCTCGCGTATCCCGGGGCTGAGACCACCCGCACCCCGGTCGACGACTCCACGGATCTCCTTTCTTACCCGCTTCCCACCGCTGAAGGTGCTAACTCTCCCTGGGCCCAGACCGCCGCCGTCCAGGCCGCCCTTTTGTCTCTTTCCTCCGAATCGCAGCCACCCCCGCGTGCCGTCGCCCTGTTTCACCCCGACCTCGAAGCCCTTACCCCTGCTGCAGTGGTCCAGCTCTCGGCGCCCGTTCTTGCCGGCGAAGCTGACCTTGTAATCGCGGCCTACACCCTCAACCCCTTTGACGGCCTGCTCAACCGCGCCCTGGTTGCCCCCCTCAATCGCGCTCTCTACGGCAAACGGGTACACTTCCCCCTGGCACCCGACTTTGCCGTCTCACCACGCCTGGCCGCCCGCCTTGCCGTGAGCGGGCACAGCCGCTCCGCCGGTACCGGCACCTCTGTTCTGTGGCCCGCCGCCGTCGCCGCCGGCATCGACGCTTCCGTCTCCGAAGCTCATCTCGGACTCCAACACCCTTCCCCGGCCGCCGACATGGATCTAAGCGCCGTCCTCTCGCAGCTTGTCGGCTCCATCTTCGCCGAGATGGAAACTCACGCTCCTCTGTGGCAGCGCGTCCGTTCCGTTTCTGCCGTACCCTCTCCTCGCCCCGTCGATACCGCCCGCATCGGGGCGCTGCCGCACCACATCGATACCGCTCCCATGGTCAAGTCCTTTCTGCTCGGCTCTCGGAGCCTTCAGGATGTCTGGGGCCTCCTGCTGCCGCCCGTCACCCTTCTGGACCTCAAGCGTCTCGCCCTGCTCCCCGCCGAACGCTTCCGCATGCCCGACGAACTCTGGGTTCGTATCGTCTACGACTTTGCGCTCGGCTTTCGCCTCCGTACCCTCAATCGCACCCACCTCCTCGGCGCGCTTACGCCGCTTTACCTGGGCTGGGTCGCCTCCTTTATCAATGAGGCCTACACAGAACCGGGCTTTGATCCCGAAGTTCGCTCCGAGAAACTGGCCCGTGCCTTTGAAGACGGCAAGCCGTACCTGGTTCGCCGCTGGCGCTGGCCCGACCGCTTCAATCCTTAATGGCCCACTGCACTGCTAACAACCTAGCGTAGAAAACACGAAAGCTGTCACAAAAAGAAGCACAAATCGCCTGAGCATTCCCGTTTTGGAACTCCCCCGACCGGGCTCATGCGCCAGTCCCAGGCAACACCGCTTCACAGGAGCTCCCGCATGGGTCAACAGATCGCACAGTCATTGCAGGATTCAGTCGGCCGCGTCATTACAAAAATTGTTGTTCTGCTGCCCGGCATTGCCGCCTTTATCGTAGTTCTGGTTGTTTTCGCGGCCATCGCGGCTGGCCTCGCCTGGGTCTCCCAACGCGTTCTCGTTGCCCTTCGTTTTGACGCCCGCTTTGAACAAAGTGAAAAGCTCGCCGAGTGGACCCACTCGCCCTCCCGCCTGGTCGCCCGCATCGTCTTCTGGGGCGTGTTTCTCCTCGGAGTTCTGGTCGCTATCTCCGCGTTTGAGGCCGGCTCCTCCGATACCGGCGTTTCGGCCTATGTCTTTTCCTACGTGCCACGCGTCGTCGGTGCACTGATCCTGCTGTTCGTCGGAGACCTCATCGCCCGCGTCCTCGGACGTTCGGTTCTCATCTCCGGCGTCAACATGAACCTCCAATACGCCCGGCTTCTCGGCACCGGGGTCAAGTGGCTTGTGCTCGTGCTCACCGCCGCCATGGTGCTCGACCACCTCCAGGTCGGCGGCCGCATCGTCGACCTCGCCTTCGGCATCCTGTTCGGCGGCATCGTCTTTGCCCTTTCCCTTGCCGTCGGCCTCGGCTCCCGAGACCTGGTTACCCGTTCGCTCGAGCGAGAGGTCGTCACCGGCCGCCCCGTCCCTGTCCCGATCCCCGAAGAGCGCATCCACCACTTCTGATACGTGCCCGAAAGGCTCTCAGATGGAACCAAAAACTTCCGCTCCGACCCAGGTCACAACTCCCAGCGAGGAGGTGGACGCTCAGCTGGCTCGCTACCGGGCCATGCGCGATTTCACCACCACCGCCGAGCCCTCGGGCGGCGCCCCCGCCGCTTGGGCCCCGCCCGGCGGCCTCCCTTTTGTGATCCAGAAACACGCCGCCACCCGTCTCCACTATGACTTCCGTCTGGGCTGGCGCGGCGTCCTTAAAAGCTGGGCGTGTGCCAAGGGCCCCAGCTACGCCACACACGACAAGCGCCTCGCTGTCGAGGTCGAAGACCACCCGATGGAGTATGGGGGCTTCGAGGGCACCATCCCCAGGGGCCAGTACGGCGGCGGCACCGTGCTCGTCTGGGACCAGGGCACCTGGGAGCCGCTGCCCGGCACCGACTTCGACGAGGGACTCAAAAAAGGCACGCTCAAGTTCACCCTTCACGGCCACAAGCTCCAGGGCCGTTGGACGCTGGTCCGCATGGGCGGACGCGCCGCGCACGAAGGCAAACCCAACTGGCTTCTGATCAAGGAGCATGACGGAAACGAGCGCCCCGACACCGCACCCCCGATCACCGACGAAGCCCCCGACAGTGTCGTCACAGGCCGGTCTTTGGAGCAGATCGCCGCCGCCGAAGATCACGTCTGGCAGTCCCGGGAGGCCGATCACGGCAAAGCTCCGGCCAACCGCTCACGCCTGAAAGTCCGCCTGGACCGGGTTCGTGCCAAAGCGCCCGAAGGCGAGAGTGCTCCTTCCGAAAGGGAAGCGGCCGGGTCCACACCGCAGTCGACCATCCAGTCCTGGCTCGCCGGCGCTCCCGCGGAGCCCACGCCCACCTTTCTGCCTCCGCAGCTCGCCAGCGCCGCCGATCACATCCCTGCCACCTCCGGCTGGCTCCATGAGCTCAAACTGGACGGCTATCGCATCCAGGCCCATCTGCGAAGCCGAAGCCGGGGAAAGCCCGAAGCCACTCTTTTCACCCGCTCCGGTCTCGACTGGACCCACCGCATGCGCGCGGTCGCTCGCGCCATCGAGAAGATCGAGGCCGAGCAACTCATCCTGGATGGCGAGCTCGTGGTTCTGGACGCCCATGGCACCAGTTCCTTCAGCAAGCTTCAGGCCGCCTTTCAGGACGAAAACGCCGAGGCGCACCCGCTTACGTTTTTCGCCTTCGACCTGCTCCATCTGAACGGACACAATCTGCGCGGGCTGCCATTGCACGCTCGCAAAGCGCTGCTGGAGCCTCTTGTGACCACGGCGTCCGACCCTCTGCTCGGCTACAGCCCGCATCTCGAGCTCTCGGCCGACCAGGTGTACGCCCATGCTTGCCAGCTCGGGGCAGAGGGCATCATCTCCAAACAGATCGACGCTCGCTACGTCGGCGGACGCACGGAAACCTGGCTCAAGCTCAAATGCACCCACCGGCAGGAGTTTGTCATCGGCGGCTTCACCTTGCCCAAAGACCGCGGTATCGGCCTGGGCTCCCTCCTATTGGGCTATCACAGCGGCGGCCGGCTCATCCACTGCGGCCGTTGCGGCACCGGCTTCAGCGAGGCGGCCGCCCGCGAGCTCCGCGCACAACTCGAGCCCCTGCGTCAGCCCAAGATGCCCTTCGACTCGCCCCTCGACGGCCTTGCCCGCCGCGGTGCCGTCTGGGTACGCCCCGAACTCGTCTGCGAAGCGCAGTTTGCCACCTGGACCGCCGACGGCGCCATCCGCCACGCCTCCTTCCAGGGCCTGCGCGCCGACAAGCCTGCTGCCGAGGTCGTCAAGGAAGCGCCTGGGCTCCCCAACCCTGATTCCGCAGAACAAGAGGACAGGCAAGGGGGCGCGCCAGGTGATCCTGCTCCCCCCTCGATCCCCAAATCCGCCGCCCCTCCCAAGCAAGGGAAGGCACCTCTAAAAAGAGCACGAACCAAATCTATCCTGCCCCGCAAGGCCGAACACGCCATCGCTCCGGCATCCTCCGCTTCTGTTCTATCCAAACCCGGGACACCCGCTTTCGTTAGTTCACCGGCGTTCAAGCAACCCAGTTCCCCAGCCCTCCCCCTGACCCCCCCCGACAAGATCCTCGACCCCGCCACCGGCACCACCAAGCCACAGCACGCCGACAACCGACATGCCCTAGCCCCCCG
>CAXTWU010000108.1:0-7610 GCA_964248025.1 uncultured Acidobacteriaceae bacterium
TGTTCAGCCATACCGACGGCAACATCCTTGTGGTGCGCGTCCCCACGGCGAAGTTTCAAACCATCGGTGACCGCTATGCCGACCTGATCGGTGAAGCGCTGGACACGCTTCGCCTGCCGTATGAACGTGTGGAGTTCCTTGTTCCACAGGCAAATGAGCGCGTTGTTGAGGATGGACGCTTTCCTCCCTCGTCGACACACAGTGGCCGTGTTCCGCGTGGGGCAGCGATGGATCGCGATCACGCAGAAAACCGCGCCGGCGACCGGGCCGGAGCTGCAGCGGAGCCGCAGCCCGGATCCGTTTCGCTGCAGGCGGTGGCGCAAAGTCCCCCGCAACCCTCGGCCTTCAATGGCGCGGCTCAGGCCAATGGGCCACAGCAGGGGCGCTTTGATTGGAACTCCGCCGCGCAGCTGAATCCGCGCTATACCTTTGACGGCTTTGTCGCCGGCGCCGGCAACCAGTTTGCCCGCGCCGCTGCCGCTGCGGTCGCCGAGTCGCCGGCCAAGGCCTACAACCCGCTGTTTTTGTACGGCGGCGTGGGCATGGGCAAAACCCACCTGATGCAGGCCATCGGCCACGAGATGAAGCGCCGCCAGCCCACCGCGGCCATCTGCTACGTGTCCAGCGAAAAGTTCACCAACGAGATGATCAACTCGCTGCGCTACGACAAGATGACCAGCTTTCGCGACAAGTACCGCTCCGTGGATCTCCTGCTGATTGATGACATCCAGTTTTTAGCGCAGAAAGAGCGGACGCAGGAGGAGTTTTTCCATACCTTTAACGCTTTGCACGAGACCGGGAAGCAGATTGTGATCGCGAGCGACCGCGCTCCCAAAGAACTGCCGGAGATTGAGGACCGTCTCCGTTCTCGCTTTGAGTGGGGCCTGATCGCCGACATCCAGGCGCCCGACCTCGAAACCCGGGTCGCGATCCTGCAAAAAAAGGCTGAGTCCGAAACCCGGGAGCTGCCCAACGATGTGGCTTTGTTTGTCGCCTCCAACATCCGCACCAACGTGCGTGAGCTCGAGGGCGCTTTGGTGCGGCTGTTCGCCTGGTGCAAGCTGCATGAAGTGGAAATGTCGCTTACGACCGCGCAGCTGTGCCTTAAGCAGTTCATCGATACGCAAGTGCGCAAGATCACGATCGAAGCGATCCAGCGGGCGGTCGCGACGCACTTTGCCATGCGCGGCGTCACCGAGCTGAAGGAGAAAAACAATTCTCGCAAGGTCGTCGTACCCAGGCAGATTGCGATGTTTCTGGCCAAGCAGATGACCGAAGCCAGCCTGCCGGAGATCGGCCGCCAGTTCGGCAACAAGCACCACACCACCGTGATGCACTCCATCGCAAAGATCGAGGACCAGCTGCGCTCCGACAAGGACCTGAGCCGCACCCTGGCCGGCCTGCAGGAAGAGTTGTCCAGCTAGGCGGCGCCGCCGCTGGGGCGTCGGCGCCGGCCCAGGCCGCGTTACCCCTGGGCAGGCGCCGGTGAAGCTCTTGTTATGCTCGCTGCTATGCGTTGTTTTTCCCGGCTCGGGCGTGTGCTTCTGTTTCTGGCCTGCGTGCCCCTGGCCGTGCCCATGCTCCATGCCGCCGCTGGTGGAAGGCACGAGCAGGACACCGGTTTCTTGAACCGGACCGTTTCCGTGCGCGGCACCGTGCGCCGCTATGTGGTGTACCTGCCTTTCAACTGGAGCAAGGATGGCAAATGGCCCATGATCCTGTTTCTGCACGGCTCGGGCGAGCGCGGCTCCGAGGGTCTCGATGAAACCCAGATCGGGCTGCCGGCCGCGATTCGCCTCCATCCGGAGCGCTGGCCGTTTATCGTCGTCATGCCGCAGGTGCCCTTCAGCCACCACCACTGGACCGACCCGGACATGATGGAGACCGCGCTGGCCGCGCTCCATGCCGAGCAGCACGAGTTCCACGGCGACCCGGACCGTACTTACCTGACGGGATTGTCGCTCGGGGGCTACGGCGTGTGGGAGATTGCGCGGGCCAACCCCCGTCTGTTCGCGGCTATCGCGCCGGTCTGCGGCGGGGTTTTCTGGTCGTACCAGCCTGCGCGCTGGAATGAACAAACCACCTTGCCGGAGGAGTATGCGCGCGCCCTGCACCGGGTGCCCGCCTGGATCTTTCATGGGGCCGACGACCCCATCGTGACTCCGCGTCAAAGTGCGCTGATGTTTGACGCTCTTAAAGCAGCGGACGGCAACGTGCGCTACTGGGAGTACGCGGGCGTGAAACATAATGTATGGGATAAGGCCTACAACAACCCCGACCTGCCGCGCTGGCTGATGAGTCACTCGCTCGCCTCTGACGCTACGCTCGCGCCCGCGGCCGAGCGAACGCTGGTGCCCGTGCATCCCGTGCCGGCCAGGGTCAACTCCGCGGGCTACGACGCGCTCGTCGGGGACTATCAAGATCAGGGCGTGACGCAGATTACCGTCTACCGCACCGGCGACCAGCTGTTTCAGCGCAACCGCTATGGCGAAGTTGCGGAGCTGCTGCCAGAAAGCGCGAATACCTTTTTCTTTCCCAGCGGCAGCACTACGCGCCTTGTCTTCGAGCGCGACCCAGGTACCGGCGCCGTCCACGACGTGCTGCTGCGCGACGACCGGCACGAGGAGCACTGGGACCGGAAACGATAGCGTTCCCAATAGACTGACGAAATGAGCTTGCAGTTTGAAGTGCTCGCCACCGGCCCCTCGGGCGGACGTCGCGGGCGCATGCACCTGCCCCACGGCACCGTGGAAACCCCGGCCTTTATGCCGGTCGGCACGGCCGCGACCGTTAAAGCCGTCCCGCAGGATGTTTTGGAATCGCTCGGCGCGGAGCAGGCCGTCGCGAACGGCGAGCAGCCCGGCGCGCGCATGATTCTGGGCAACACCTACCACCTCTATCTGCGGCCGGGGCACGAGGCGATCCGGCGCATGGGCGGGCTGCACCGCTTTATGAGCTGGGACCGGCCCATCCTGACCGACTCCGGCGGCTACCAGGTGTTTTCGCTCGCGAACCTGCGCAAGATCACCGAGGACGGCGTTCGCTTCTCGTCCCATCTCGACGGCTCCAAGCACCTGTTTACCCCGGAACACTCCATGGGGGTGCAACTGGCGCTTGGCTCCGACATTGCCATGGCCTTTGACGAGTGCCTGGAGTACCCGGCGGAGGAAGCGCGCGCGCGTGCCTCGCTTGAGCTGACGATGCGCTGGGCCGCTCGCTCGCATGCCTTTTGGGAGCAGCACAAGCAGGAGGTGCCGTGGTGGGGTCCCGAGAGCCCTGCGTCTGTCGCGCGCCGGCCTGCTCCGGCGGTCGCGCCCGAGGCACGGCCCAGCCTGTTCGGCATCGTGCAGGGCGGCATGTTCTCCGCTTTGCGCCGCGAGGCAGCAGAGCGGATGGTGGCCATGGACCTGCCCGGCTACGCGATCGGCGGCCTCGCGGTCGGCGAGCCCCGAGAGCGCACCCTTGAGATCATTGCCACAACCCTGCCGCACCTGCCGGCCGGCAAGCCCCGCTACGTGATGGGCGTCGGCTATCCGGAGGAGATTCGCACCTACGCACGGATGGGGGTCGACATGATGGATTGCACAATCCCCACGCGCGCCGGCCGCCACGGGCTGCTGTTCAGCTCCGAAGGCCGGCTCAATATCAAGAACCGCCGCTTTGCCGAGGACGAGGGTCCGATTGACCCCGAGTGCCGCTGCCCGGTCTGCGCCCGCTACACCCGCGCCTACCTGCGGCACCTCACCGCCTCCGGCGAAGCGCTTGGCGGCACGTTGAATTCGATTCATAACATCGCGTTCTACCTCCAAACCATGCGCGAGGTGAGGTCAGAGCTAAGTGGCACAAGCAGTGATCTACAGTAAACAACGATCCAGTCGACTCAGTACATGAACTTCGTGGCGCCGTTCTGAAAGCGTGTTTGCAAGGACTCAACTGGACGCGGAGAGGATGAATCTTCTCCGCAATGTGTAGGATCGTCCTATGCGGCTGAAGGCGACATTGTCGAGTTTCATGGCAATGATTCTGATCGCCGTCTCCTGTGCCGCCTCCGCCTGCAGCATCCACTGCGGTTTCTGTTGCAAGCAGCCTGCCTGCCACGTTTCAGATGGTACCGCCATGCAGCCGATGGCAGCGGCAGCACACGCGGAGTGTTGTCCGACCCACCCCCACTTAGCATTTTCGCGGCTTCCTGCGCCTCCGTGTGCGCAGGATGGATATGCCGGGCCATTGGTGCTCGGCATTGAAAGAATGCATGCAGCTCTAAGTTCCACACTGCCGCGATACGGATTGCTTTCAACTCTGGCGGCGTTGTCGCTTGGCGAGGATCTGTCGATCTGGCGATTGCATCCACCGCCGATACAGGTCAGCCTACTCGTCTTTCTTCATTCCAGACTTCGCATTTAGATCTTCGACCCTTAACGGCAGTTCTATATCAGCAGGACCTGCGCAGTCCCCATGGGAGCTGTGGCCGGCGTTTTCCGCTGTTATCATTCGCGGGCTAACTGTGTTTCGGAGTTTGCAATGCAGAACCACCAAGTTTTGGTGCGGTGCGCGGCACTTCTTGTCCCGCTCGCCCCAGTCCACGTCTTTTCCCAACAGCTTCAGTCCCTGCCAAAGATGCCTGGTACAAGTACGCCCGCCACCTTCGCCAAACCGGCTCAATCGTGTCCCAAGCCGTGCGTCGAGTCGATGCCTGGGATGCAAATGACGCCCAAGCCTTCGAACCAGGTGGATGCAGGGCAGACTCAGGATCCGATGCCGGGGATGCGAATGGCTCCCGGAATGCCTGAGCTCATGGAGCAGATGCGTCCCCGGACTTTTCTTGAGGAGATACAACATCACGCGACGTCAGGAACCAGCGCGGAGCCGAACTCAACGCCCACCCCAATGATCATGACGATGAAGGGGCCATGGATGTTGATGTTTCACGCAAACGTTTTTATCGATGACACGCAGCAAACCAGCCCTCGGGGAGCGGACAAGTTCTTTTCCACGAACTGGTTCATGCCCATGGCAGAACGCAAGGCCGGTCCGGGGCAGCTCACGCTTCGCGGCATGTTCTCCTTGGAACCGGCCACCGTTACAGGAGAGCAGTACCCGCTGTTGTTTCAGCAAGGAGAGACAGCTTACGGCAAACCGATAGCGGACGGTCAACATCCTCATGACTTCTTCATGGAGTTGGCGGTCCTATACGATTTCAGGCTGAGTGAGAAGGGCCTGCTCACACTCTACTTGGCTCCCGTCGGCGATCCCGCGATCGGACCAACCGCTTATCCTCATCGAGCCTCGGCCCTTGAAGATCCCGTGGGTACGCTTGGGCACCACCAGGAAGACTCAACCCATATCGCGGATGATGTCGCTACCCTGGGTTTCACGTACGGCATCGCTCGAGTGGAGGCCAGCGGTTTCCACGGCAGGGAGCCGGATGAACATCGCTGGAACATCGACACGGGAAAGATCGATTCGTGGTCCACACGGTTCACAGTGCAACCTGGGCAGAACTGGAGCGGGCAATATTCCTATGCTCGGATCGCAAGTCCGGAGGCGCTCTTTCCAGCTGAGAACCAGGAACGTATGACAGCCTCGGTCATGTACAACAAGCCGCTCGCGCATGGCAATTGGTCCAGTACAGCCGCGTGGGGTCGAACGCGGACGTTGGCTGATTCCGCGAAAGAAAACAGCTACCTTTTTGAATCCACACTCCAATTCCAATCGCGAAACCATCTCTGGACCCGGATGGAGAATGCAGGGCGTTCCAATGAGCTTTTGAACGGCGAACACCCTCTGCCGCCCGGCTTCCATGAAGAACCGTTGACGCATGTTCAGGCGTACACCGTCGGCTACGACCGGGGCTTCGCCTTGCTTCCACACATTGCCTCGGCTATTGGAGCGCAGGTCACAGGCTATGGGGTTGGAACCCCGCTGCGGCGGATTTATGGAACGGACCCGATCGGGATGGACGTCTTCATCAGGCTCAGACCTTCTTCCAACAACGAACGTTAACAGGCGGGCGGCTTTGTCTCGGGAGTGGCCCTGGGAAGTGCACTGTTACAAGGCCTGAGACTGGGCGAAGTCTTGGGGCTGTCGTCCAGATCCGGTTTGTGCCCGGTTCGATCAGGCGCGGAGCCCAGATTCGAAAGACCAGATCCAACAGCTCCGCATCGCTCGCCGAGCTTCCGCCTGCAGGATCGTTCCGTTGAGTGCCGGCAGCTACCCGCCCGTTCTCAGTCTTGACACTCCTGCCCGCTCCGGCCATGATAGAACCTTGGGCGTGCCGCTTGCTTCAGGCAAACGGAGCGCCTGTTCTTGCGTGGGGGTCTTTATCCGCCCGCTGCGTTCCCGGGCTCAAGCCACATGGCCGGGAAAGAACCTGAGAAGGAATCCGCTTTGAACTCCGTTTCCCCCGCTCTGCTCGCCGCCCTTGCCATACCGCCCGGCCTTTCCTCCATCCTCCCGCTGATCCTCATCCCGGTTGTTTTCTATTTCCTGCTGATGCGGCCCAACCAGAAGAAACAGCAGCAGTGGCAGACGATGCTCGGAAACCTGAAGCCGGGGGACCGCATCACGACCACCGGCGGCATCCGCGGGACCGTACTGGCCCTGCGTGACGATACCCTCCATATCCGGGTCGCGCCCGACGGGGTCAAGCTGGAGGTAGTGCGCTCCGCGATTGCCTCCGTCACCACCGACGAGGAGAAGAAGTAAACCCATGCGCAACCGTCCCGGCACCCGTTTGGCGCTGATTCTCGCCACGCTGGTTGTTTTTATCTTCGGCATCATCGGCATTCCGCACGGGCTCACCCCGTCGGCCCTGAAGCAGTCACTCCTGAGCCGCATCCATCTGGGTCTCGACCTGCGGGGCGGCACCCACCTGATCCTGCAGGTCATGGTGGACGAGGCGATCGGCGCGACCGCAGACTCCGACCTGGTCCGGATGCAGTCCGACCTCCAATCGGCCGGCATCAGCGCCACCGGCTCCAAGCCGAATGCCGACCGTCCCGCCGCTCTTCAGTTCGCAGGCATCCCCCCGGGCAAGATGGTGGACGCGCGCACCACGCTGGGCAATCGCTACGGCGCGCAGTATGAGTTCAGCGATGCCGGTGGCGTACTGACCGCAAACATGAAGCAGAGCGCGATCGCCACGCTCAAGGCGAGCACCCTGCAGCAGGCCGTCGACGTCATCCGCCAGCGGGTCGACACCCTCGGTGTCTCCGAGCCCATCATCCAGGAGTACAACGTCGGTTCCAACCAGATCCTGGTCGAGCTGCCCGGCATCGACGACCCCGCCCGTGTCAAGGATGTGATCCAGTCCACCGCGCGGCTTGAGATCCACCTCGTCGACGGCGGTCCATTCCCGAGCGAAGCCGAAGCGCGCAACTCACTGGGAGGGACAGTTCCGTTCGACCAGGAGATGGTGCATGCCCAGCCGGGCGCGACCAGCCCGGGCTCTGCCGACCAGGTGTACCTGCTCAAGAAAACGGCGGAGGTCGCGGGCACCGACATCCGCGACGCGCAGGCCGGCACCAACCAGAACACCAATGAGCCCGAGGTCACCTTCTACCTGACCACCGCGGCCGGCAACCACTTTGCCGACTTCACCTCGGCCAACA
>CAXTWU010000109.1:0-7494 GCA_964248025.1 uncultured Acidobacteriaceae bacterium
AGCTGATCGACGACATCATGAACGTGGTGCTGTTTCTGCTGCTCGGGCTTGAGCTTTTGGTCATGCCCATCCAGGGCCGCTTCGTGGTTGCAGGCCTCCTTGCCATTCCGGTGGTGCTGCTGGCACGCCTTGCCAGCGTCGGTGTGGTCGCCTATGCGCTGGCGCTGGTGCGGGCGCGCATGCCGCGCAACGTTTCCGTGCTGACCTGGGGCGGGTTGCGCGGTGCCCTGGCCGTGGCACTGGCGCTGGCCCTGCCGCGCGCGCACGGGCTCCAAAGCGGGCTGCTGGTCGTCACCTATGTGGTAGTCGTGTTCTCGATCGTGGTGCAAGGGCTGACCATGGCACCGCTGCTGCGCAGGATGGGGCTGCACTCACACTGAGGTTTGCGGGCCAAAGAGCCCGCTCTCCGTCACAATGCAGTCCAGCGCCACGTCATGGGGCTGCGGATGGATCGTCCCCAAACGCCCCATCTCCAGGCCTATTCCAACGGTGAACGGCCTCCTGGCTGCTGCCGCAAGCGTGCAGTCGTAGAAGCCGCCGCCGTAGCCCAGGCGATAGCAGGCGGGGTCGAAGCCGAGCAGGGCGACCAGCAGAAGATCCGGCTCGACCCGGTCTTCTTGCGCCGGGTACGGGATGCCGTACACGCCGTGTTTCAAGGGGTCGCCCGGCCTCCAGCGGCGAAACGCGAGCGGCTGCGCCGGCCCTGTGACCAACGGCAGGGCGACCGCCGCACCCCGGCGCGGCAGCTCCGCAAGCAGCGGCAAAATGTTGATCTCCCCTCGAAACGGAAAATAGCCGCCAACCGTCTTTTCTCCAAGTCCTGGCAGAGAACCCTGATCAAACGCCGTCAGCACCCGGCTGACCACCTCCGCGCTTCGACGCGCATGCTCGTGGGGAGCAAGCGCCGTGCGCGCTTCCAGCAGTTCGCGGCGCCTGGCCCGCCTCCACGCATGCACAGCTTCGGGCGCTCCCACCATCCAGCTCTTCATTGCTTCTCCCACGCACAAACTGGCCGGCCAGCTTGTTGCGATCCACCACACGACTCTTCACCGCGAAGCGCACCATCCGGAGCGAGCCAATCTCCCCCAGCAGGTTGCCTTTGACCGCAGTTGCGTCCGCGTAGTAGCCGGCCTCCGGCTCACCGGTACCACCGTCCCAGCCCAGCCGCCGCGCCCCGTTCCGCAATCTGGCCCGCAGCACGTCGGAGCCGGATCCCGATCTGATTCGCAGCGGGGCTCAAGCCCGCTTTTCAAAGCGCAGCGCAACACGCCGGAGGCAATCGAGGTTTGCAGCGCGCGCAACCTCCATCAGGCATTTGCTGCGCTCGTAACGCGTCAAAGACTGTAAGTGTTTGCTAGCAATCCCGAATCGCGAGGGCACACAGGTCATGGCAGATCAGGGCAGAAAATATGGAAAGGTTGCCGTTGTCACTGGAGCGGCGAATGGAATCGGACAAGCGTATGCGAAGCGGCTCGCGGAAGACGGGGCGGATATCGCGATCGCCGATATCGTCCCGGCGACGGAGACCGAAGACATCGTTCGAGGGCTGGGACGCAAGGTCAAGACGATGCACTGCGATGTAACCTCCGAAAGCGATGTCAAGGCCTTTGCTGACTTTGTCCAACAGGAGTTTGGGCGTTGCGATATTCTCGTCAACAACGCCGGGATCTATCCTTACACTTCGTTCGACGATATGACGTTTGAGCAGTGGAGGCAAGTGCTGAGCGTCGATCTTGACGGTCCATTCCTGGTTTGCAAGTACATCGTACCGATCATGCGGCGGCAAAAATACGGCCGCATCATGAATGTCGCGTCGGCGGAAACCTGGACCATTGCCAAAAACAATTTGCACTACATTGCAGCGAAAATGGGCGTGATCGGACTTACCCGGGCCCTTGCCAATGAGGTCGGCGATGACGGCATCACCGTCAATGCCATCGCTCCGGGGATTACAGACACAAAAACGGTCGAGCGGGACGCCAAGGAATACCTCACCTCGCTTCCGAAGCTGCAGGTCATCCACCGTGCCGGGCAGCCGGTGGATATGGCCAATGTGATGTCGTTTCTTACCTCGGATGATGCGCAGTTCATGACCGGCCAGACGTTGATCAATGACGGTGGTTGGGCACGGACGTAGGCCGTCACCAGGTGTGAGTGCCAAGTGTAAGTCCCAGGTGTAAGTCCCGGGTCGGGCCCGTCTCCACCGAGCCGCGCACGTCCGCGCCCACGTGGCGCAGTCCGCCGCAGAGTCGGCCGTTCCATCCCTTGCGCGCGACCAGCTCCGCCAGCCACGGCATCAGCCTCGCGTCCCCAGGGGTCCATCACAGCCGCGCCGGCAGGGCGGGCCCCTGTGCTGCCCACAGCGGCGATGCGTGCACCCTCCACCCGCACCTCGCCCGACCACCCGAGCAGCTCCATCAGAGGCACGGAAGCACAAGGCATAGAAGAAGGCCGGAGAGGAAGTTGACAGCCGTGGGCGTGCCGCCTTAATGTTTCCGGTTCATGAATGAGGGTGCCGGTCACGGGTCAGCTTCCGGCACCCAGTCACTTCTTCCGGGGCCGGGTAACCTCGTACAAGCAACCCATGGGGGATCAAGCCGAAGGTCACCGTGCCAATCCGGTGCAAACCTTCCGTGCGCCAGGTAAATTCTTCCGCACTTATGGCAGACTTAGGCCGAGGGCTTTCCCCATGAAACTTTCTCTCGTGGTAGCGTCGGTCGGACGCACGCAGGAGCTGCACGATCTGCTGCAGGGCTTCACCACGCAGCCGTATCAGAACTTCGAGGTGATCCTTGTCGACCAGAACGAGGACGATCGCCTCGTATCCATCGTGGAAAAGTATCAGGCGCAGTTCCCGCTTGTCCATCTCCGCTCCGGCGTACGCAATGCTTCCCACGCGCGCAACTTCGGGCTGTTTGCGGCTACGGGCGAAATCGTCGGCTTTCCCGACGATGATTGCCGGTACCAGCCCGACACCATGGTGCAAGTGATGACACATTTCTTTGCAGACCCGAAGCTGGGCCTGCTGGGCGGTACCTGTGTGTCGGAGACCGGGCAGCTGTCCAATGGGCGCTGGACGACGCACTCCTGCGTGATTGACGACAGCAACGTTTGGACTACCATGCAGGGGTTCAGCATGTGGATGCGGATCGGCCCGGCGCGGGAGGTGGGCGGCTTTGATCCGGCCATCGGCCCCGGTACCCCCTGGGGCTCAAGCGAAGAGCCGGATTTTGCGCTGCGGTTGTTGCGCCACGGCTGCCGAGGCTTCTTCGATGTGACCCTGGGTGTGTTTCATCCGGACAAGACGTTGACGCCTGGCGCCATCGCCCGGGCGCACCACTATGGTGCGGGCATGGGCCGCGTTTTGCGGCGGCACGGCATCGCGGCCCGCATTGCGCTGCCCTACTTTATCCGGCCCCTGGGTGGAGTGGTTTTGAGCCTGGCGCGGGCACGGGGCAAGCATGCCCGCTACTACTGGCAGACCTTTCGGGGCCGGCTGTTCGGCTACCTGGCCCAGCCCGCGCGTTAGATCTCCGTCGCTTCAACGTCTGCCTCCGGCGCAGGTGTTCGCAAACAAGGCGAGGCCCATTGGAGCTTCGCCTTTTCTTTTGCCCTGCTATGCGGAAACGCTTTTCAGCGTCCCGCGCCGTGCGGCAAAGGCCACCAGCGCCCGGCGGTCGCGGTCAGCCGGGTACGCTCGGTGTGGCTCAGCGCTCGCCAAGCCAGGCCGCCTACCAGCACCGTGCCCACACCCGCCACGGGCGGGGCCAGTGTTGTGCCTTCAACCAACGCCGAGGCAAACAGGACGCCCGCCGCCCCGGCCAGCAACGGCGCCGCCTGGAGACCCACCGCCCGGGCGGGCGGGTAGCTTCGCCCCACCAGCCACAAACGCAGCCCCAGGTCCAGCAGGCAGCGCACCGCCCAGCCCAGCGCCGCTCCTTCGATCCCCCCGGCTTTGACCAGCCCCACCAGCACGGGCACATACACCAGCAGCTCCCCAAAGGAAAACTTGGCGTTGATGCTGCTTTTGCCGATGCCGTCCAGCAACCCGGCCACCACGCTGTCCACCGCGGTCAGCAGGATACCCACCCCGAGCCACCGCAGCACCACCGAAGCATGGCCGGCGAACTCGGCGCCCAGCCACACGCTCAGCACCCAGTGGCTCGCGGCCACGCACAGGAGGCAGGCGGGGAACAGCGCGGCGGTCACGGTGACCAGGCTGCGCCGGAACAAGGCCTGCGTGTTGGCGGGGTCGTTGCGGTACGAAGCAGCCATGGCCGGGTACGCCGTGTTCATAATGGCCACCGGAATAATGGTGAACCGCATCACCAGGTCCAAGGGCGTCGAATAATAACCGGTGGCGGCGGCCGACAGCACGGACGCGATCACAAAGCGATCCATATAGGTCAGAATGGGCCAGATCATGTTGGAGGCCGTCATCCACCCGCCGATCCGCATCACCGGTTTCAGCTTCGGGAGGTCGACGCGAGCCGACAGGAGCTCCGGCATCACCCGCGTGCAGATCCGCCAGTAGGCGATCGTCATGGCGACGCGGCACAACACCAGCGCCGCCAGCACCCCCACCAGGCTGTTGTAAAAGCGCAGCACCAGGAGTGGACCGACGTAGTACATCCCCATAATGGGGATATTGACCAGGTTGGCCGAACGAAACTCCTGAAAAGCCGCAATCACCCCCCACAAGGCGGCACCCAGGATCACAAGCGGTGCCGACAAGCACAGCACGTACAGGGCATGGAGCACTTCGGTCTCGTCCCGCGGCGGGATGTTGAGCCCGTGGGTGACCCAGAGGCGGGCGAGCGACGCCATCAGGAGCCCGCCGGCGCAGCCCAGTGCGCCCAGGGCGGCTATGCCGCTGCGGGCCAGGGTCGCGGCCTCGCTGCGCCGGTTTTCCGTCAGCAGCTCGGCAATGGTGCGGGTCAGCGCGCGCCCGATGCCGAAATCAAAGATGGAAAAGATGCCGACCAGCGACAAGGCGATGGTGAAGACGCCCCACCGGCTGGGGCCCAGATCGCGTAGAAGATGCGGCGTGGTCAGCACGGCCACCATCAAGGGGCCGCCACGCCCGATCAGGTTCCACATGGCGCTTTTTGCAACAGTGCGGGTACTGCTCAGGGAGCGAATCGCTGCCGCTCCTTCGTCGGAAACGGGGTGCTTGCCTTGGGTCGGCATGGTGTCCTTTCGGGCAGAAACAAGCGGGAAGCGCGGGTTTGGAGCCATTTGCGCGCAGGGGCGGAGAAGGATCAGTGGGTCAGTTTCTTCTACCTTCGCATTTCCGGGCCGGTTCGACTAGAAAACATTTGCCCCGGCGATGTCCCGGTGCCGAACAGCGCCGGGGGAAAGGGTCGAGAGCTTGCGATACCCTGAAGGCGACCGCACTTTCAAGGAGAAACCATCCATGGCTGCCGCCGATGCTTCCCGGGAACGTCCCCTCGAATCCGGCCCATCGCGCTTGCGCATCGCTGTCGGCATCGCGACCACAGGCCGCGCAGCCATTCTTGGCGAAACACTCGCCCTTCTGCTTGGGCAGTCCTTGCCGCCCAGCTCCATCTATATCCTGTACAGCCAGCCTTCCGATATTGAGGGTCTGCCTGGACGCTTCCCTGCCTGCCGCTTCTACCCAAGCACGGGCGGCTGCTGCGAAAAACGCAACCGGGTGCTGGATCAGGCTGCCGACGCCGAACTTGTCTTCTTTATGGATGACGATTTCCTGCTCCATCGCGACTACCTGGCAGTGACCGAAGCCGCTTTTCGCCAGGATCCGGCACTTGCGGCTTCCACCGGGCTGGTGCTGGCCGACGGCGCGCGAGGCCCGGGCTTGTCGGTGAGCGAGGGGCTGGCCACGTTGTCGCGGGGGTCCCAGTTCGGCTCCCGGTCCGCCGAGCCGCAACCCACATTCAACACCTATGGCTGCAACATGGCTTTTCGGCTCGCCACCGTGCGCGAGCACGACATCCGCTTTGACGAGCGCTTGCCGGCCTACGCCTGGTATGAGGACATCGACTTTTCGCGCCGGCTGGCCCGTTTCGGCAGGATGCGAAAGCTTCCGGGAGCGATGGGGGTGCACCTGGGCGCGAAAGTGGGACGGGTGTCCGGGCTGCGCCTCGGCTATTCCCAGGTGGCCAACCCCATTTACCTGTCGCGCAAGGGCTCTTTTCCGTGGAACCACACCGTTCGCAGCGTGGGCCGCAACACCCTTTCCAACCTCGTCCGCAGCCTTGCGCCCGAAGCGTATGTGGATCGCCGGGGCCGCCTGCGGGGAAACCTCCTTGCTTTCGCTGATCTTTTGCGCGGGCAACTCCTGCCCGACCGCATTCTTCGCCTCCGCTGAGCGGCGAACGCCCGGGAGTTGCCGTTTCATCCCGTTCCGGAGACCGCCCCGGCGACACAGCCTCCGCCCACCGTGCAAAATTTGCACATCTTGCCGCTCCGGCTTCTTGTCCCAGACTGAGACAGCATGCGCCTGCGGTAACCGGCCGAAGTGGGGCAGGAGCAGCCTCAAGAATCCCTAAATACGTGAAATCGGGAGAAGGATGCACTGACAAACGATTGTCCAACCCTTTCCAGTTGGTTACCTTAGTTCATAGCAAGGGATAATTCGATGACTCAAGATTGCTTGAGTTACTGCCTCCCTCCAATGGTAAAGTCCCGATAGATCGCAGCGACCGGAGAAAATTACCTGCTTCTTCTTCGCAATCGTACCCAAGCGACAAAAAACTGCATAGCCGTGACGCGAAAACTGCGAAGCTGATTCCATTCGCCAACGGGCTCGCACCAAGCTCTGCACGGCAACTTGAAGCCTTGAGTTTTTGAACTCTCGACCTATTGGATGGACGATGAACATGATTCGCTTTCCCCAGTTCCGCGCGAGCCGGCTCCGCCGGCGGTACCTTTCCGTTCCAGCTGCCTTGTTTCTTCTCCTGTACGCCCCCGTTTCGCGAGCCCAGCTTGCCGGCACCGCCGGACCGGCTCCTGTGGAGGCCACCCTCCCAGCCGCGCCGGGGGATGTGCTGCCTTCGCAGGCGCTTGGTCCGGACGACCTGCTCCAAATCATGGTTCCCTACTGCCCGGAGCTTTCGCACTCCTTTCGGGTTTCCTCGGACGGAACCCTGGCCCTGCCGCTGTTGCGGCAGCCGGTTGCGGTCAACGGGCTCCGGCCCGTGCAGGTAGAGCGCAAGCTCGCCGACGCGCTGGTGGCGGCCGGTATCCTGACGGACCCCGTGGTCAATGTGTCCGTGCTCGAATACCGCTCCAAGCCGGTCAGCGTTGTCGGGGCGGTGGCGCATCCTCTGACCTTTCAAGCAACCGGCGACACCACTCTGCTGGACGCGCTGGCGCGGGCCGGCGGCCTGACCGCGCTGGTCGGCCCGGTGATCACTGTGACCCACCACACGGAGCTGGCGGATGGCACCATGCGCGTCACGGTGCAGTCGATCCCCGTGCGCGGGCTGATCCAGAACGCCGACCCCAAGCTGA
>CAXTWU010000110.1:0-7486 GCA_964248025.1 uncultured Acidobacteriaceae bacterium
GGTTCAGGGAGTAAGTCAAACAAAGAGCACCTCGCTTCAAATTGGCAGGTGCCTGTCCGGGCATCGACTGTGCTGTGTTAGGCCCATCCCCCGCCCACAAAGTGCACAATCTCCAGCCGGTCCCCGTCCTCGACCGGTGTCTCCGGCCACTCCGTTCTCGACGCAATCGCGCCGTTGCGCTCGAGCGCCACCCGGTCGGCCTGCATCCCGAGCGCGGCGATCAGATCGGCCACCGTGCTTCCCTGCCCCAACTGCTCCAGCTCTCGCGCCTGCCCGTTGATCAGCAACTGCATACGAATAAGCCTAGCAAACGTTCCGCGCTGGGCGAGCAGGCGCCTAGTTGCGAAGCATGACCACCGACCCATCGAAATCGAACTGGAAGTCCATCTCTGACACCCCGGCTCCCTCCATGGTCGCGCGCAGCCGCTTGCGGTCTTCGCCCTGCAACAGCAAAAAGCCGCATCCCCCGGCCCCCACCAGCTTGCCGCCTGTCGCCCCCCCGGCGCCGCGCGCCAGCTCATACAACTCATCCACACGGCTTGTACTCATCCCTTCACTGCGGCTCCGCTTGCGCAGCCAGTGCTCGTGCATCAGCGCGCCGTAAGCCTCGACTCGGCCGCCCGTCAACATCTGCTCCGCTTCATACCCCAGCTGCTTGGCGAAGTGCAGGTCTTCAAGCATCTTCTTGTCCCGCAGCTCGGACTTGCTTTTCTGGTCGCCCAACAAGGCGGAAGCCGCACGCGTCGAGCCCACGAAAAACAGCATCAGGCTTTCGCCCAGCTCCCTCACTTTTTCTTGCGAAATGGGAAGCGGCGTGATGCCGACCGTGCCGTCGCGCCGGTAATCCTGTCCCTGAAATCCACCGAACGCGGCGATGTACTGATCCTGCTTGCCGACCGGCTGCGCCAGCCGGCTCATCTCGATTTCGACTGCTTCCTCGGCCAGTGTTGCGCTGGTCACGTGCTCGCGCTTATAGGCGTAGATCGCATGCAGCAGCCCCACGGTAAACGCGCCCGAAGATCCAAGACCGGTCCCGGCGGGCACGTCTGCCACGCTGGTCAGCTCGATCCGGTCGCCGACATCATGCATGGTCAGCGCTTCGCGAAAGATGGGATGCCGGATCAGGTCGCGGGTCGGCGCGTGTTCCACATCGGAGTACTTCAGGATGTAACCCGGGAAAAAGGACCGGTTGGCCATGATGTAGACGTATTTGGTGATAGCGGCGGATAACACATAGCCGCCGAACTCGCGATAGTACGACGGCAGATCAGTGCCGCCGCCACCTAAAGAAATTCTCAGAGGGGTTCGAACAATAATCATGCCTGCCCTCGGTTCGCGCCCATCATTTGTTGCAGCAGCGCGTCTGTTTCAGCGTGACCCATGGGCGAGCCGATCTCGTAGAAGCGCTGGCTCACCGCAAAACCGGCCAGCTGCTCGCGTTTCAGCAGCGCTTCCATTACCTCAGCCAGATCGAAGCGCGCACCGTCCGGCCACAAGGAAAAGGCTTCGGCTCGAAAACAGCTCAGGCCATAATCGATGTGTCGCATCGCCGGTATCTTTTCCTTCTTGCTGTAAGCGCGAATCTGCCCATCGGCAAACTCGACGTTGCTGGCATCCCACTGGTCCGCGTTCGGGTACAGAGTCATCAAACCGTCGCGCCCGGAGTCCAGAAACGCCTTCCAGACTGGCGCGAACGGCGTCGGTAGATAGCTGTCTCCGTACATCACCAGGAAGCGGCTGCCCAGCATCGGCATGGCCCGTCGCAGCGCTCCACCCGTGCCCAGCGGCGTGGGTCCGTCCGGCGAATAGCGCACCCGCAAGCCCCATTCAGAGCCATCGCCCGCGTAGGCGCGTAGCTGCTCTTCCATGTGCCCGCAGCAGATCACCGCCTCGCGCACCCCTTCGGCGGCAATCATGCGCAGCTGGTGCGACAGAAACGGCTGCCCACCTACCAGCAGCATGGATTTCGCGGTTTGCAGTGTCGCCGGACGCATCCGTGTGGCGAGGCCCCCGGCCAGCAGAGCTAGCGTCGGCATGGTTTTTCTAGGCATGGATTACCCTTTCTTCCACACGCATCGCGTCGAGCGCCGCGCGAATCGCCTCGCGGCTCGTCCAGCGCGAGCTCCATCCCAGCGCACGAATCCGATCGCTATTGAGCCGGATCATGGGCACGTCACCCTTCCAACCGCGCGCGCCGCCTGTAAAGGCATATCGAGGCGGCCGGGCCAACCCGAGACACGCGACCGCTTCCCCGGCAATCTCCTCGACCGTAATCGCGTCAAGCGTGGACACATTGAACGCCTGAAAGGGCGCTTCGCTCGCGTCGAGTGCCAGCAGCACCGCCGCCACTATATCCAGCACGTGCACGTACGACTTGCTCTGCTGCCCGTCGCCGAGAATTCGCAGCGTGGATGGGTCATCCGTCAGGCGGCGCAGAAAATCAAACCCCACACCGTGCGTCTGGCGTGGTCCGACGACATTGGCAAACCGAAATGCGCAGGCGCGCAGGTCAAACATGGCGCAGTAGCTCGCGATCAGGGCTTCTCCGGCCAGCTTGCTCGCGCCATAGGTGGACACAGGGCGAAACGGGCCGTCGTCTTCGCGGATCGGATCCGGCCCGGGCTCGCCGTAGACACCGCTGCCCGAAGCATACAGCAGCTGCGAAACCCCGGCCCGCCTCATGGCTTCCACGACATTATTGGTCAGCAGCGTGCCCTGGTAGAAATCAATTTCGGGCTCAGTCGCCGCGCGCGCGATATCAGGATTGGACGCCAGATGGATAATCACATCGTGCCCCGCCATGGCTGCCGAAAGTCGCGGCAAATCGGCTGCGTCCGCGTGAACAACGGCCAGGCGCTTGTCTGAAAAGTGCTGCTCGTAGTGCCATGAACGGCCCGACGAGAAGTTGTCGTAGATGGTGACCCGGTGCGCCAGTCCGGGGTTCGCAAGCAGATGATCCACGAAGTGACTGCCAATGAATCCGGCTCCACCCACAACCAGAAATGCGCGGCTGCGCGGCGGGATTTTCTCCGGCAGCGGAAATGAAAGTACATTCAAAGTCGCAAGCTCCCCGCCCGGCCGGACGCGCACACGGCCCTGCGCACCACATGAATTTGAAAGCCTGATTGCAGGCGGCCCCGCCTTGGTCCGCCCTGGCTCCTGCACAGCAAAAAGGTGTTTTGTTGCAAGGAGCATACATCTGCTTACTTGCCCCAACATCGAATAATTTTCCCATCAGGGGACTTTCGTAACAGCGGGGAGAACGATTTTGCTCTTGCTTTGTGCTTGCTTCACCCTACAGTCAGCACAGCTTGGCAGACGCCACTTCCCTTTTTCCCGAGGCCCCGACCATGAACCTGAGCACCGACTTGAATGTAAAACTCTTCTGCGATGCGGCAGACATTGAAAGCCTTTTGAAGATGTATAGCAAGCCCCACATCAAGGGCTTCACCACCAATCCTTCACTCATGCGCAAAGCCGGAGTGAAAGATTTCCAGGCCTTTGCACGAGCCGTTCTCAGTGCGATTCCCGACCTGCCGGTGTCGTTTGAGGTCTTCGCCGATGACGAAGCCGGCATGGAAAGCCAGGCACGCCAGATCGCGTCCTGGGGCTCCAACGTGTATGTAAAGATTCCCGTGACCAATACCCAGGGATTTTCGACGATGCCGCTTGTCCGCCGTCTTTCGCGCGACGGCATCGCCCTGAACGTGACGGCACTTATGACGCTCGAGCAGGTCGGCCGGGTGACCGCAGCTCTCGATCGCAACACCCCTGCAATCGTGTCGGTCTTTGCCGGCCGTATCGCCGACACGGGCGTCGATCCAGTTCCGCTCATGCGGCGCGCGGTCGAAATCTTGGCGGAGCGCCCGGCAGCCGAGTTGCTGTGGGCCAGCTCCCGTGAATTGCTGAACATCTTCCACGCCGAAGAATCCGGTACGCACATCATCACGGCCACGCCCGATATCCTGAGCAAGCTTTCGCTGCTGGGCAAGGACTTGACGGCGTTCTCACTCGAAACGGTGCGCATGCTCTACACCGACGCGGTCGGGGCCGGGTACTCGATTGCCGACCGGGTACCGGCACCGGTGCAGCAGCCCGTCTATGCGACTCACCTGAGCCAGCCAAGCCGGATCGTAGCCGCCTCCTGAGTGCTGCCTCCATAGCTGTGCGGCGCGGAACCTTTGCTTATAAAGTAAAATCCGCGCCTGCTCTGGAAGGGAGCACCCACGAGATGTCGAATCGTACGCTACGACTAACAACCTGGCTTAGCTGCGGCTGCGCAGTGAGTTCAGGCTAGAGCAGAGTCGTTACGTATGCTGGAGGCAGCACAAACTTCTGTAAAGGAGCTGCATGAGGCCGCTAACAGCAGCTCTTGTCTTCTTTATGTATGCCGTCGCTCAAGGGCAGCAAGCACTCATCCCGAGCGATTCTCAAAGCGCATCGTCGGGGAGAAGTTGGCTGCGGTCCGGTATGACCTGCGAGTTGAGCAAGGTGTATTTGCCAGAAGTGGAGCAAACGTCTTGGCACAGGCGGTTTCTCAGGCTCAATATGTTCTGATAGGAGAGGATCGCCTCACACGCGAGATCCCGGTCTTGACTTCAGCGATATGCGGGTTAGCAGCTCCAGGCGGTCTGGCGGGACTGGCACAGGAGGTGAGCCCCGAAGCTGCCGCGTTTGTCGCAAGCACTTTTTGATCGGTCCGGCTGTTGCGCTCAGATGGCTTCATTAACAAAGCAGCACCCAGCTAGCCCTGCTTTTCTCGACAGTAAACAAGAGAACGATCTTGTGAATACGTGCGCACATCTTTCTCATAGCCCACCCTCCACTTACGAGGTCTTAACCAGACATTTATCGGTTCAGCCGGTTGGCTAATCAAACAGATGCTTGCTGCACACCCTTGGACTATCGTCGAAAGCAGCGCTTGAGAAGCTCAGGCTTTTGGCACAGGAGAATTCTGCTCAGGCCCTTTCTGAGGGCCAGTATGCACCCTTGTTTTTGATGAACGGATCGAATGACGGAGCATTGTAGGCTGCTACAGGAGCTATCAAGCAAGAGGGTGGCCGGCTGTTCAGAAGATGTTCCATGAGCTTGTCCTGAGTGATGAAATCTATCCCGTACAAGGCACAGGGGGGGACGGCAACTTGATGCGAGCAAGACTTCTGAAGCAAAACTTTAGAATGGCGGTTCAGTCGCTCCCGCCCATGGAGCAAAACAAGAAGATCATCGTAAAGTTTGGCGAATGGCATTTGTATAGAGGCTTCAATCAGCTTCATCATCTCGATCTAGGCAACTACATCGCCGAGTGCGCCGACGTCGATGGTAAGCACTCTCTTTCCATCCGCGTCTTGGGGGCCAAGGGTGTCCATAGGTCGCACGGCAAGTTTGGACAGCCGAGCACGACCGGGCGCTTCTCCTCAATCGATGATCGTTGGGACCGCTGGATGGCTCCTGTCATTGCAGATCAAGCGCCAAATTCCTGAACGTTCTACGATCTGCGCAAACTTCGCTTTCAAAACGTGGCAGGCATTGATCCCGACCTTGCGCTTACCGGATAGCAGAGCCAATTCCGAAAAGCATCTCTATGCAGCAATTCGCGACAGTGCAACGGTTCAAACGCAAAGCTCGCGTTGAGACTGCTGCGTAGAGTGCACCACTCTGGATCGCCTTCCCGGTCAGACGACCCATCTCACAATCCGGGCGGCAACGTTAGGGAGGTTCGTATCCTGCACGTCGACCATAGGGGACGTTGGTGTGTCCGGCTCCTGGCTGGTGTCGACCCAGCCGGTTCGCGTTCCGGCGGCGCGGCCGCACTCCATGTCGGTGACGCGGTCGCCCACCATCCAGCACTCAGAAAGCAGCAAGCTGTGATCCCGCGCAGCGCTTTCCAGAAAGTACGGGCTGGGCTTGCGACAAGGGCAGGGTCCGGTCACGGATGGGTGGTGCGTGCAGTAAAATGCGCCGGCCAGGCTGAGTCCGTGTGCGGTCAGAGCTTCGATCAACAAGGCGTGCATGGCTTCAAGCGCGCCGGGCGGTGCCTTCCCTTTGGCCACGTTGGGCTGGTTTGAAACAACAAACAGGAGAAAGCCTGCGTCGCGAAGAGTCGCGAGCGCAGGCAAAACTCCGTCCGCGAGCCGAAACTCGTTGGGGAGGCGCGGAGACTCCCACGCACGGGTATCTCCGTACCAAACGTTTCGATTCAGAACGCCGTCGCGGTCGAGAAAAACAGCCCGTTTCACTGCAGCGGGAAACCGGCCGGCTGCGCTGTCTTTGCCAACACCGCGGCGGCCGCGCTTTCCCATTTCATTTCGCGGGCGCGCAGGGTAGGGTGCGACACCAGCAGGTGCCAGACCACGGCCTGGAACGACTCCGCATGCGCGGTCACGGTATCGTTGGACAGCGTCGGAATCAGAATGGCTTCATCGGCGACCTGCGCCGTATAACCACCGTCCCTGCCGACAATGCCGAGAATGCGCGCCCCGACCTCCTGCGCCAGCTTGAGGCTGTTAACCAGGTTCATGCTTATATTCTTCTCAATCGACCCGCCGCCGACCGAGAACACAAACAGGGCGTCGCGCGATGAAAGCCGGCTTCCCTTGAGCCAGTTTGCGTAGCAGCTGTCCCAGCCGTCATCGTTGATCCGCGCCGTCAACTCGGAAACATTGTCCGAGGGGGCATAGCACTCGATACCGGCAATCTTGCGGAAATCGTTGACCGCGTGACCGGCATGGCCGGCACCGCCACCGACGCCAAGAAAGAAAAGCCGGCCGCCACGGCCGCGCACCTCGTCCAGAATCGCAAGCATACGCTCGACCTGCACCGGGCGGATGGACTCGGCAATTCTTGCCACCTCGTGCAGGTATCGGGCTGTGTAGTCGCTCATTGGGGGAACTCCTTCCATGACCAAAGCGGGTAAGCCGCCGGCCTGCCCCGGTATCGGCACAACCAGGGGAGCTGAACACGTTACCGTGGTCAGTTTTCCCATTTTGGAACTGGCGGTTTTCGGACAAGCTCAGGCGGAGGTAGTTTGCTCGCTCGCCGCCATAGGCTGAACCAGGGCGGTAACCACGTGACGGCGCGCATAAAGAAGCAAAAGGCAGCCGGCCAGCACACTTCCCAGGCTCGCGACCTGGGCGTTGCTCATACCCAAGTACAAGCGCGGATTGATCCGGATGAACTCCACCAGGAACCGCGAGATACCGCTCAAAACAAGGTACTCTCCAGTGATCTGCCCGGCGTGCAGTAGCCGCCCGCGAGTCGGCGCACCCCGTTTCCAAAGAAAGGCAGCAATAACCAGACCGACCAGGCATTCATACAGCGGCGTCGGATGGACTGGATAATCCACCGGATCGAGACCATGGGGAAAGCTCATGGCCCAGGGCAGGTTGCTGGCAATGCCGTAATCACCGTCGCCCGAGGTCAGGCAGCCGATACGCCCGATGGCATAGCCGAGCGCCGCCGAAGGCGCGCACAGGTCCAGCATGCTGAG
>CAXTWU010000111.1:0-7462 GCA_964248025.1 uncultured Acidobacteriaceae bacterium
GCCGACACACAGGGTCGGCAGCTCGGGGGCAAACATTTCGGTATCCGAGACCAGCGCGAAGTCGGCCTTGAGCCTTAGGGGATGGGCCGCCATAAACGCGGCGATCGACTCGCCGCCAACCTCCTCCTCACCTTCGAGCAGCACGCGCACGTTAAGCGGCAGCCTGCCATTGCCGGCCACAAACAAGGCCTGGAGCGCTTTAAGATGCATAAACATTTGGCCCTTGTCGTCGACCGCGCCACGGGCGTACAGGTTGCCGTCGCGCTCTGCCGGCTCAAACGGTGGAGTGTGCCACTCCCCAAGCGGGTCGGGGGGCTGCACGTCGTAGTGGCCGTAGCACAGCACAGTGGGCGCGCCCGGCGCGTGGAGCCAGTCGGCCAGTATAAGAGGATGGCCAGTGCGTCCAGCAGCGAGCGGGACTTCCACGAGCTCGACGTGCTCCATGCCGATCCGGCGGAGCTCGGCGGCGAGAAGATCCGCGGCCCGGCGCACATCGCCTCGATGCTCCGGCAGGGTCGAGATCGACGGGATCTGGAGCAGGTCTTTCAGTTCGCCGAGAAATTGGCGCTCGTGGGCCTGGGCAAATGCGGCGGCGGCGGAAAGTGGAGCCATGGTCCTACTTTACGCGCCCGGTCGCGGTTCAGTAGCGCGGCATGGAGGGGTCGATCCTGACAGCCCATGCGTCCACCCCGCCGGCCAGTGATTGTGCCCGGTCAAAGCCCTCCTTGCGGAGCCACGCGGCCACGCTGAGCGAGCGCACGCCGTGGTGACAGACCGCAACGATGTGCTGGTCCGGGTCGAGCTCCGCATGGGCTCGCGACGGAATATCGCCCATGGGCATCGAGACCGCCCCGGCAAGTGGAGCCGCCTTAACTTCCCAGGGTTCTCGCACGTCTAATACAAGAACAGGCAGAGGAGCAGGCTCGCTTTCAGTTTTTCCGCTATTCTGTTTGAAGTCACGCAACACTTCCGGCTCAATCTCGTAAGGCAGCATACGGGTCAGGATACATCCGCTTCCCTACCCCGCGGACGACTGTCGCAGGAAGCGTTTGCAGCAGTGCCATGCCTGCACGCGGTAAAAGCGTGCATAAGAATCTGGTTTCAGCAAGAGCAGCAATCGCGGCGCAGGGCGTCGCAGACAGGACCGTACCGACCATGAGCCAAGCCGAACGCGTGATGATTGTGGAAGACGAGGTGCATGCCCTTCACGGGCTGGCCGAGCTGGTTTCCTCCTGGGGCTATGAAACAGAGATGGCCGGCGACGGCCAGGAAGCACTGGACAAGGTGCCCGGATGGAAGCCGGGCATCATCGTCACCGATTTGAAAATGCCGCGCATGAATGGCCTGGAGCTGCTGCAGCAGCTGCAAAACAACAAAAACGACTGCACGGTGGTGGTGCTGACGGCGCAGGGCTCGATCGATCTCGCGGTGGAAGCGATGAAAATCGGCGCGTATGACTTCATCCAAAAGCCGGTGGACTCGACCCGCCTCCGCACCACGCTGTCCAACGCGATGCAAAAGCGCGAAGCTGACCGGCACATGGAGTTGACGCGTCGCAAACTGCGCGACACGGGCATCCTGGGGCCGCTCGTAGGCTCATCACGCAAGATGCGCGACATCTTCGCGTTGATCGAACAGGTCGCGCCCTCCAATGTTTCCATCCTGATCACCGGCGAAAGTGGTACGGGCAAGGAACTGGTAGCGCGCGCCTTGCACGAGCTGAGCCCGCGCAAGCCCAGGCCGTTTGTAGCGGTTAACTGCGCCGCCATTCCGGAAACGCTGATTGAGAGCGAGATTTTTGGGCACGAAAAAGGTGCCTTTACCGGTGCCATGGAGCGCCGGGCCGGCTGCTTTGAGCTGGCCGAAGAAGGAACGCTGCTACTGGACGAGATCGGCGAGATGCCCGTCGCGACGCAGGCCAAGCTGCTGCGGGTGCTGGAAGACCACAAGCTGCGCCGGCTGGGCTCAAAGACCGAGTCGCCGGTTGACGTGCGGGTGCTGGCGGCGACCAACAAGAACCCGGAAACCGCGGTGGATGCCGGGCAGCTGCGCGCGGATCTGTACTACCGGCTCAATGTGTTCAACATCCACATGCCGCCGCTGCGCGAGCACAAGGAGGATATTCCGGCCATCGTGGAAGCCATGGTGCAGGAGATGAATGACAAACACGGCCGCGCCGTGCCGGGCGTGGAGCCCGGAATGCTGCAGCGGCTGATGCAGTACGACTGGCCGGGCAACGTACGTGAGCTGCGCAACACCATCGAGCGCGCAGTGATCCTGTGCGGCGCTCACTCGGTCGGCGTGCAACACCTGCCGCCGGGATTCGGCAGCCGCGGAGTGGAATCGGCTGCGGAAACGGTTGTTGCCAATTCGGTCAAGGTCGAGGTGGGCACCACGGTGGATGAGGCGGAGCGCCTGCTGATTGTGAAAACACTGGCTTCCACGAACAACAACAAGACGCGCGCGGCGGAAATCCTGGGAATCAGCCTGAAGACCCTCCATAACAAGCTGAAGGAGTACGGCCAAAGCCGCTTACGGCGTCCCGAACCTGCCCCGCGCAGCCCGGGCGCCCACGACTCCATAAGCTAGCCCGCTGGCAGATGCACGCGAAACCACGTACCCTGTGGCGAAGAGATGCGGTTGAAAACCAAACTCGTCGCCGCAGTCACCCTGCTGGTTTTTTTCCTGGTTTCGGCTACTTCCTGGTTGTATCTATCGCGCTCGCTCCGGCAGTACGTGGATCAGAGCTATGCGTCGACCGATATCATCGCGCACCAGGTGCTGTTTGCAACCCGCCAGGCGATTGAGCAGGGTGTGATCCATGGCAGCATTCAGCCGAATCTTGCGCCGGACCGCTTCCGCAACGAGGTCGCCGACACGCTTCGACAGGATGCCGCGCTGACCGCGTTGCTGGATTCCGTTATCAGCTACTCGCCTACTGTTTTTGACGTCACGGTAGCTGACAGCAGCAACGTCGCCCTGGTCAGCACCAATCCCCTCTTGAGCGACAGGCCGCTTCCCTGGCGGTCCAGCTACAGCACACTACGCTACCGGTCGCTGATCAAGCTGATCCAGGTGGTCTTCGGCAAACCGCGCGTGTACGATCTCCCCTTGTCACTCGAGCGCAATGGGCAGCCATTTGCGACCGTGCACATCGGCATGCGCACCAGCTTTCTGCTCCAGGCGTTTCGGCCGACGCTGCTGGAAGCGTTTACCTATGCCGGCTGCGCATTGCTGATCTCGCTGCTGGCTGCGGCTGTGGTTGCGTCGCTCGCACTGGCGCCGCTCGAGCAAATCAGCCGGCGGCTTGATGTGTTGAATGCTGAAGCGGCAGCCGACGCGAGCCCGGCCTCGAACGACACGCTGCTGAGGGTTTCAAGCAAGATTGAACGCATCGGTGAAAGAATGCGCAACACCGAGGAGGTGTTTTCAGCGCTGAAACAGAACCTGGACCAGATCCTGTCAAACCTGCAGGACGGCATGATGCTGTTTACGCGTGATTCCCGGGCGGTCCTGGTATCGAGCTCCGTGGAACGCTTCCTGGGACTGGAACGGGACGCCATGCTGGGCGCAGAGGTCAACCAGATCTTTCAGCGCAAAACTCGCCTAGGACGCATGGTGCGGGATGCCTTTCAACACAGGACATCGATTCCGCAGGCGGAGATTACAACAGAAAACGGCCGCCGGATCGAGATCGCGCTTGAAATCATCCAGGACGAGCGGGAAAGCCTGGGGGCCCTGCTGACCCTTCACGATCTTGAGTCGGTGCGCGAGATTGAAAGCGAACTTGAACTCTCGCGCCGGCTTTCCGCCATCGGACGGCTGACCGGCGGGGTCGGCCACGAGGTAAAGAATCCCATCAACGCCATTGTGGTGCACCTGGAGCTGCTGCGAAACAAGCTGAGCGGGCCGGATGCGCCGGCGGTGCGGCACCTGGACGTGATCCAGAGCGAAATCCAGCGACTGGACCGCGTCGTGCAGACACTGGTTGATTTTTCAAGACCCGTGGAACTGCAGCTGGCCGACGAAGACCTCCGGCAGATTACCTCGCTCGTGCTCAGCCTGGCATCTGCCGAGCTGGCCGTCCACGACGTGCAAATTGAAACCCAATTACCGCCAAGGGCTGTCATGGTGAGAGTCGATGCTGATATGCTGCGGCAGGCCATTTTGAACATAGTTTTAAACGGGGCACAAGCCATGCCGCATGGCGGTACTCTTCGTGTGCACCTGCGCGAGGAGGCGAGACAGGCCGTTTTGACCGTAGCGGACAATGGCCTGGGCATCGCAAGCGAGGTTCTGCCCCGGATTTTTGACCTGTATTTCACGACGAAAAAGGACGGCAACGGTATCGGTCTCGCGATGTGCTACCGGATTGTGCAGCTGCACTCGGGAGTCCTCGAGGTCGAGTCGGAGGCGGGCCATGGCGCCTTGTTTACGATCCGTCTTCCGTTGAGCCATGTGCTGGACCGGGAAGGCCGTACAACAACGGAAGCCAGGATGCTGGAGGGGGACGAACCACGATGAGCAAGCATTCCATGGGGGGCTGTACCGCCGCCCTGCTGATGCTAGGGCTCTTGACTGCTTGCCGGCACAAGGCTCAGCTGCCTCCGGTGCCTGCGGCCGCGGCTCCGCCGTTGACCGTCTCCAATATCACGGTGATTACGCCCTTGCCGTCGGTACCGGCTCAGGCCAAGCCGGACGTGCAACCAGCTCCGAAGGAGCAGCCCGCCCCACCAGCGCCGACACAGCCGGTGCAACGGGTGCGCCACCTGCGGCGCAAACGGAGTGCCCCGGCTGCCGCTCCGGCGGAAACAACACCTGCTGCCACAACGGCTGCGGCGCCGCCTGCAGCTGCACCGGCCAACGCGGAACCGGCCGCGACCGTCAACCCGCCCACACCGGGCACGGAGGCCGCCAGTTCAACCGTTGCCCAGGCTGCTGCCCCGACCTTGGGTCAGCTTTCTGCGGGAACCGCCATCAACACAACCGAGCGGACTCACATGCTCGCAGAGATCCAGCAGCAGGAAGCGCGCTTGTTCAAACAGAAACCGGCAAAAAGCAGCGAAGCATTGACGCTGCAGATGCAGGTAAAAACTTTCCTGAACAAAGCGCGCCAGGCAGTCACGGAAAACGACCTGGATGGGGCGCAAACGCTGAACACCAAAGCACGAGTGCTGCTGGACGAACTGCAAAGCGAATAAGCTGGAACAATGGACTCCGAGGTTCTGGTGATTGGCGGCGGCCCGGCAGGCTTGGCCACTGCGATTGCCCTCCGGCAACGCGGCCTGCCCGTTACCGTGACTGACCCGTGCCTGGATTTGTCTGCTCAGCGACCGATTGACAAGTGTTGCGGCGAAGGCCTGCTGCCAGCCGCGGTGGATGCTCTGGTGCGACTCGGGTTGCCGGCAGCGCGGCTGCAACAGCATGGCGTTGCTCTGCAGGGCATCCGCTTTCATCGAGGAAAGACGCGGGCTACGGCAAACTTCCCGGCTTTGGAAGCTCCGGCGCTGGGCCTGCGGCGCACTGTTCTGCACGGCCTCCTGCTCGGACGGGCTCGCGAGGCTGGGGTGAGCTTTGCTTCCTGCACGGCGCGCCTGCTCGGGGATGGGGTCAGTGGCTGCCGGGTGCTGCTGGGCGAGAGCGCGCGTGATGTGCGCTGGGTCGTCGGAGCCGACGGTATGCAATCGGCTGTGCGCAGTGCCGCAGGTCTCGCGCATGGGAGCCATGCTCCACAACGCTTCGCCCTCCGGCAACACCTCCGGCTTGCGCCCGGATGCAGTGTGGCTCCGCTGGTTGAAGTGTACTGGGCGCGTGGCGCACAGGCTTATATGACTCCCATAGACGAGCAAACGGTCGGCGTCGCTGTGATCACGCGTGGCAAGCCGCGCGGGATGGAGGAGGCACTGAGCCGCTTCCCTGCCCTGACGGCCCGACTCAACGGGGCAGAGCCGGTGAGCCGGGTGCGCGGTGCGCTCACAATGCACCGGACTTTGCGGGTGGTGCACGGTGGCTCGGTGGCGCTGGTCGGCGATGCTTCAGGCAGTGTAGACGCGATCACAGGCGATGGCCTGTCGCTTGCTTTCGGGCAGAGCCTGGCCCTGGCCGAGTCCTTAGCCCGGGGTGATCTGTCTTTCTATGGGCTTGCTCACCGGCGGCTCGGACAGACGCCTAGGCTGATGTCGTCTGCGTTGCTGACGATGGGTGTGCTGCCTCCTGTGACAGGAGGCAGCATGTGGATGCTGGCGCGCGTTCCCTATCTCTTCCGGGCGCTGCTCCAGTTACACACGGCATACCGCTAGACAAGACTGATCAGTTTTCACGAGAAGCCCAGCATGCGTTCCGCTCTGAAGAGTAGGTTGCATCGAAGTGCGAGACGACCAGATGCAGAAGCAAGCGGCGTTGAAGGTCGTTGTCGCCGGAGGGCGCGCCTCTTGTTTCAAGGTGGGCCTTGCCCAACGCTGGAGAAGGATGCGTCAGGTTTCAAAACAGCTTCGCTTCGTTCGGCGCCGGAAACGTCTCGCACAAACTGGAGATAGTTGTTGTACTCGTTCGCAGGCAACTCAAGCTTGCTGACCTTTAACGTTCGTTCGTAGTGAAGCGTGTTCCCTTCCAGCCTGACTGCGCTTTCAAACGTGGCGAAGGGCGTTTGCAGCTTGACTGCATCCGGCAGATCATCTTGCTGGTATCCCGACGGCAGCTGGATCGTGTATCGTTCGCGGATCTCCTGTTCCTGCCCGATGGCGAGGGGGTACAGGCGCGGCTTGCCGGTGTCAGCGGTAACCGGCCGGTACAGCCCCAGCACCGCCGGGCGTACCAGCAAAAGCGGCCCGGCATGTTTGCCGTAGCCACCGGCCGCAACATGGAAATGCACCTCAAGCGGATGCGTGCGCTCTGTGCCGTGGCTCACCGTAAGCCCGGACATGGTGAAACTCGCAAGCGACTGCCCCAGGCCCCGTTCTTCCCACTGCTCCAGCTTGCGCGTATCGCCGGCCAGGTACAACTCACGCGGCACATCCGCGGTGTTGTTGCGCCGGATTTCCACCACGTCCCCGACGATAGAACCGTCCGGCAAGAGCGTAAAGGTCCCGGTCCGCTCCATCACGTTGGTCTCGGGCGCAAGCACAGGCAGCTGCACCGGCCGGCTGCTGTCCCCGCGCATGAGCAAGCCATAGGTTCCCTGGAGCTCTGGCTCGAGTGAGCCAACCGGAGCCACGGGGTTTGTGGGATCGAAAATTAAGAGTCGTTTGCCACGAACTTCCACTACAGCGTGAAGCTCTGGATCCTGCACATCCGGCGGTATCACAATGGCAGTGATCATATGGTTGGCGAAATGAGTGGGCATGGCAGGGTCGACACTGTGGTTGAAATCTACCATCAGGGGATAAGCCTCGATGCCCGCTTCGCGCAGCATGGCGATCAGCAACGTGGCTTTGTCCTTGCAATCGCCATACCGGTTGTGGAA
>CAXTWU010000112.1:0-7443 GCA_964248025.1 uncultured Acidobacteriaceae bacterium
TGAAAGGCACCCGCTGCTTTTCCGACAAGTGCGCGATCGAAAAGCGCAACTTTGCTCCTGGCCAGCACGGCCGCGACCGCAAGGCCAAGATCGTCGGCTACGGCCTGCAGCTGCGTGAAAAGCAGAAAGCCAAGCGCATCTACTTCGCGCTCGAAGGGCAGTTTCGCGCGTACTACGAAAAGGCCGCGACCTCGACCGGGGTCACCGGCGAGCTTCTGCTGCAGCAGTTGGAGCGGCGCCTGGACAACGTCGCCTACCGGCTCGGCTATGCCGGCTCGCGCCGCCAGGCACGGCAGATTGTGCGTCATGGCCACGTGGAAGTGAATGGCCGCAAGGTCAATATTCCCTCGTTCCAGGTGTCGGTCGGCGACGAGATCAAGATTCGCCCCAATGCCACCAAGTTCAGCGTAATTGAAAGCTCGCGCGAGTTCGCTTCGCACCAGCCGACGCCCAACTGGCTGCAGATCAACGCGGCCGAGCTTTCGGGCAAGATCCTCGCACTGCCCAAGCGCGAGGACATCCAGTTGCCCGTCAACGAGCAGCTGATCGTAGAACTTTACTCGAAATAGTCACCAAGTTCCCCCGCGCGGAGACACGTCACGAAGTGACCGCCAGCCGCGCAGGCGGTTTAGCGCGAACCTGAGCAGAATGCATCGCAAGGCGCGCCCAAGGAGAAACACATGTTGTGGAGAGGATTCCAGCGCCCCAAGCGCCTCCAGGTCGATACCGAGACCCTTACCGACCGTTACGGCAAGTTCCAGGCCCAGCCATTTGAACGCGGCTTCGGCACCACCATCGGCAATTCGCTGCGTCGCACGCTTCTGAGTGCAATCGAAGGAGCTGCCGTCACCGCCGTTCGTATTGAAGGCGTCCTGCACGAGTTCCAGTCCATTCCAGGCGTGGTCGAAGATGCGACCGATATCATCCTCAACCTGAAGCAGATTCCGTTCAAGCTCTCGGGGGACGGTCCCAAAGCGCTTTACGTTCGTGTCGATGAGCCCGGCATCGTCACCTCCGGCATGATCGAGGCCGATGGAGATGTTGAAATCCTCGACAAGGATGTTTACATCGCGACTGTCTCTGAAGGCGGCAAGCTCGACATGGAGATGCGCCTGAAGCGCGGGCGCGGCTATATCTCGGCCGATCGAAACTTCGACCAGGATCTTGGGATCGGTTTTATGCCGGTGGACTCGGTTCACTCGCCTGTTCGCAAGGTCAACTACGCGGTGGAAGCCGCGCGTCTCGGTCAGATCACCGACTATGACAAGTTGACGCTTGAAGTGTGGACCAATGGTTCGGTTGTACCGGCGGACGCCGTCGGCCTCGCGGCGAAGCTGCTCAAGGACCACATGAGCATTTTCATCAACTTCGAGGAAGAGGTCGAGCTCGACGGACACCTGGACGATGGTCGCGGCCTGCTGCGCAACGACAACCTCAACCGGTCGGTCGAGGAGCTCGAGCTCAGTGTGCGGTCGTACAACTGCTTGAAGAACGCCAACATTCAGTCCATCGGCGAGCTGGTCCAGAAGACGGAAGCCGAGATGCTGAAGACCAAGAACTTCGGTCGCAAGTCGCTCAACGAGATCAAGGAAATCCTTGCGCAAATGGGTTTGTCGCTCGGCATGAAGATCGACGAGCAGGGCAATGCCGTGCCGGGGCCGACCTCCATTCTGCCGTCGCAGCAGTTGGCCTCGAGTCAGTACAGCCGCTTCGACGACGAGGAAGACGAGATCCTCGACGACGAGTCCGACCTCCAGTTCCAGAACGAAACAGAGAACTTCTAAGCCGCCGGCGCTCGCCTTCTCTCGCAGAGGTGAGCGCCGGTTCAGCATCACCCAAGTTCCGTACCTAAAGAGAGACCACGCATGCGCCATCGCAAAGCAGGATTCAAACTCGGACGCAAAACCCCGCACCGGCGGGCGCTTCTTCGCAATCTTACGACCTCTATCCTGATGGAGGATCGCGTGGAAACCACGGTGACCAAGGCCAAGGCTGTGCGCCCACTGGTTGAAAAGATGATTACCCTGGGCAAGCGCGGCGATCTTCACTCGCGCCGCCAGGCGCTCGCTTTTATGATGACGCGCGAGTCCGTCACCCGCCTTTTTGAGACCGTGGCCCCGCGCTACGGGGATCGCCAGGGCGGCTATCTTCGCATCGTTCGCACCGGCTTTCGCAAGGGCGACGGCGGCGAAACGGCTTTGATCGAACTGCTGGGAGCCGAACAGGTTCTGGACGAGAAACGTCAGAAACGCGCGGAAGCACGCGAAAAACGCCGCGCAGAGATGCAGGCCGCTCTCGCGGCCAATGGCCCTGCTCCGGGCACTGAAGGCGAAGAGCCGCAGTAATAGTCTTGGGTAAAGATAAAAAAGACGCTGGCGCTTTGGCGCTTGCGTCTTTTTTTGTTTTCCTGACAGGGCTAGTCAGGAACTCCCGCAGCGCCGATACCCAGCTTGGCGGATCTCTTTTCATCCAGCAACTTTCGGCTACTCCACATGGTAGTTCGGCGCTTCCCGCGTGATAATCACGTCGTGCACATGGCTTTCCCGCAGCCCCGCCCCGGAGATCCGGACGAACCGTGCATTCTCTTTCAGCTCCGCCACCGTCGAGCAGCCCAGGTAGCCCATGCCTGACTTGAGCCCACCGACCAGCTGGTGCACCATGGCTTCGAGCGGCCCGCGGTGCGGTACCCGGCCCTCAATGCCTTCGGGCACAAACTTCGCCAGGCGATTACCCGCATTGCGCTCGCGATCGACCACGCCTTCCGCACGTGCCGGTGCTTCGCTTTCCAGGTCGCGCGAGCTCTGGAAGTATCGCTCGCCTGAGCCCTGAGCCATCGCCGACAGCGAACCCATGCCCCGATAGGCCTTGAAGCTGCGGCCCTGGTAGAGAATCGTCTCACCCGGGCTTTCGTCTACCCCGGCAAACAGCGATCCAATCATGATTGCGTCCGCCCCGGCCGCAATCGCCTTGGTCAGGTCGCCCGAGTACTTGATGCCGCCATCGGCGATCACCGGCACCCCACGCTCACGGCCCGCGCGGTAAGCCTCCGAGATGGCCGTAATCTGGGGCATACCGGCACCGGTCACCATGCGCGTGGTGCAGATGGACCCCGGACCGATTCCGACCTTGACCGCGTCCGCGCCGGCGTCCATCAGTGCCAGCGCGCCCTCGTAGGTGGCCACGTTGCCGGCCAGCAGGTCCGTGTCCGGAAAGTGTCGCTTGACCTCGCGCACCGCTTGGAGCACCCGCGACGAGTGCCCGTGCGCCGAATCGATCGACAGGGCATCACAGCGCGCACGGATGAGCTCGGCCGCCCGCTCCAGGTAATCGCCGGTCGCGCCGATGGCTGCGCCCACGCGCAAACGCCCCTGCGCGTCCTTGGACGCATTCGGATACTTGAGCTTCTTCTGGATGTCTTTAACCGTGATCAGGCCCTTCAGCTCATAGTCTCCGTTGACGACCAGCAGCTTTTCCACCCGGTGGTCGTGCAGAATCGCCTCCGCGTCCTCGAGCGTCGTGCCCACCGGCACCGTGATCAGGTCTTTTTTCGTCATCACGTCCGACACGGGAATGTCGGTCCGCGTTTCAAAGCGCAGGTCGCGGTTGGTCAGGATGCCGACCAACCGTCGGCCCTGGGTCACCGGCACGCCTGAAATCTTGTAGCGGCGCATCACTTCCAGCGCATCCGCGATCAGCTGCTCCGGCGCAATCGTGACCGGGTCGACGATCATGCCGCTTTCCGAACGTTTGACCTTGTCGACCTCGGCCGCCTGCTGCTCGACCGACAGGTTCCGATGGATCACGCCGAGACCGCCCTGCTGCGCCATCGCAATGGCCAGACGCGACTCCGTCACTGTATCCATCGCGGCCGAAAGCAGCGGAGTGTTCAGCGTGATGCGGCGCGTCAGGCGCGTTTCGGTCGAGACCTGGTTCGGAACCACTTCTGAAAAGGCCGGGACGAGCAGAACGTCATCAAAGGTCAGCGCTTCGGGAATCGGATGTTCAATCATGGGGAAGGAAACGATGGGTTCGAGAGAGCCCGCACCGCCTTCGCCCTAGTGTAGCAAGCGGAGCCAGGCAAGCCATGGGGATCGTTTGTGTAGATATGACACGCAAAACGGTAACCATGCACAAAGTTCCTGGAAAAGGTTGCCTGGCTCGCCTATACTCACGCGAACAGCGCACTGCACTACAGCAACAGGGGACGCCTTGGTGACACCAGACCTGACTTTACCGATCGAAGTTCTTCCGCTGCCCGTGGACGAAACACAACTGGAAGCCGAACTCAAGATCATGCAGCCGGCCGCCGTGCCCGACAGCATCCCGTTCGCGCGTCCCGCCCGCTATTACCGTCCGGAGCTCGACGTGCTGCGCTGCCTGGCATTTTTGCTGGTGTTCAGCTCGCACGTGCTGCCTTTTCCGCATGCAGCCACGGGCTTTCAGCTGTTGTATGCCGTGCAGGAGGGTGTTTCCGGCGGCGTCCCCTTGTTTTTTATCCTGACGTCGTTTTTGATCACCGAGCTGCTGCTGCGCGAGCACGAGGCCACCGGCACCGTCCACATCCGCTCCTTTTATGTCCGGCGTATCCTGCGCATCTGGCCCTTGTACTTCCTGGCCCTGGCATGCGCCTTTCTTTTGCCACACGTGGTCCACAGTTTTGACCCGATCGGGGCATACATCGCGCCATTTCTGCTGCTCGGCGGCAACTGGGTCATTGTCCTCCATGGCTGGTTTCATAACCCCATGCTCACCCCGCTATGGAGCACCCCGGTACAGGAGCAGTTCTATCTTCTGTGGCCGTTGCTGGTGATTCGCGGCGGCCCGCGGGGCGTTCTCGCGCTGGCCTGCGCCATTCTGCCCGTGGCCTGGGCCCTCGACTACGCCCTGCCGGCACTGCACTACACGCGCAGCCCCGACCTGTGGTGCAACAGCGTGAGCCAGTTCCAGTTCTTCGCGCTGGGGTCCATGCTGGCCGTCCTGTTTCACCGGCGACCCCCGCGGCTTTCGGGCCCGATGCGGCTCCTGATGTTTTTGGCCGGCGCGACTGCCTTTTTTCTTTCCGGCACCCCGCTGCACTTCATCAACGACTTCCAGCCCTCGACGCCCTTTGAAACGCTGCTGGGCTACCTTGCACTCGATGCTGGGTGTATCTGCCTGTGCCTGGCCTTTCTGGGAGCCACGGTACCCGCCATGGCGCGCCCCTTCATCTATCTCGGGAAGATCTCCTTTGGCATGTACATCTTTCACTACACAATCCTGTCGATCGTTTCGGCCGCGGTGAAAGGGAAGCTGCACCTCCCCTACCCCGTCCAGCTCACGGCGACCTACCTGGTGACGGCGCTGCTTTCTGTGGCGGTAGCCTCGGTCTCCTACCAGTATTACGAGACTCCATTTCTGCGCTTGAAAAGCCGGTTCACCTTTGTGCGCTCCCGTCCCACCTAGAAGCACTCACATAGGCGAACCCGCGGCGCGGCGCCTGCCCGAAACCCGGTTTGGAAGGGCCGGTTATGCCCGCGAATGGAGGCCGCCAAAGGTGATTCGGGAGTTCCACTCCCTCCATCCAGAGCTTTTCCTGCCTCCTGCGACCCAAAAGTACCGGCTGCATCTACCCTAGATGAAGCGGGTCATGGCGAATGTTCCAGGGTCGCGCCGCCAGCAAAGGGAGAAAGCACCCCCACATGTTTGAATTCCACTTTTCGCGCAACGCCCGCGACCGCTTCGGTGTCGAGGGGGTTCTGTTCTCCTATGACGGCAATGCCATTTTCGCCGATCCTGCCGGCAGCCGCACCCTGGCGCACCGCATGAACGAGGCTCGCGGCGCGGACGGCGACCCTGCCACGCAGGTCCAACCCGCCGCCCTGTTCGCCATGGGCCTCATCGACGAGGCCACCCACGCCCTGCTCGACTTTTACCGTAAAAACGTGCGGCCGACGGTCATCACCGAGGCGCTGGCTCATTTTTCCGCGCAGGTCGGCCCTATCCAGCTCGACCGGCTCCTGCTTGCCTTCGTAACCGAGTTCCCGAATGCCGAGGTGTACGCCGGCAAGCAAACTGCCCAAAGCTGGCTTGGGGGCGAGACCGAAGGCTTTCCCCATCGTGAGGCCGCTTTTGAAGAACTGCTGCTGTTGTGGCTCGCGAACCGCAACCCTGCCTTTGCCCCATTCCGCGAGCTGTTTGATGAAACACCCCTCGTCCAGACCACGGTTTATCCGCAAGTCACGGCCGGTTTTCCCGCCTTTTTCTCGACGCTGCCTGAGCTGGGCGAGGGCCGCGGCGGCCTGCTCGCGCTGCTGCTTTCCGTCACCGGCGGCGCGGGTTCGCTCGCCGATCAGTTGGCCCGTCTGCGCGCCCGCTGGGGCTTTGCGGTCGACGAACTGCTGCGCCGCGTACTGCTCGCCGGCGACGTGCTGAAAGAAGAAGAGATCGCGCTTTGGCGGCGGACCCACCCCGCCGGCCAAGGCCGTGCCCAGGGCGGCATTGAGGCCCGGGCGGAGGTCCCCAACTACGCCGCGGGCATGCACGAGTACGAGCACTTTTCTCCCGACCAGGACTGGATGCCCCGCACCGTCATGATCGCGAAAAGTACCTACGTCTGGCTCCACCAGCTTTCGCGCTTCTACGGCCGCGAGATCCGCACCCTCGACCAGATCCCCGACGAGGAGCTTGCAACGCTTGCCGGACGCGGCATGAACGCGCTCTGGCTGATCGGCGTGTGGGAGCGCTCGCGCGCATCGAAGACCATCAAGCACCTGTGCGGCAACCCGGACGCTGTTGCCAGCGCTTACTCTCTCTACGACTACCGCATCGCCGAAAACCTGGGCGGCGAGCCTGCGTACCGCGCGCTGCGCGACCGCGCGCTGCGCCGCGGCATCCGGCTCGCCAGCGACATGGTACCCAACCACATGGGCATCGATTCGCCCTGGGTCATCAATCACCCCGAGTGGTTCCTGTCGCGCCGCGACTCGCCCTATCCTTCCTACTCGTTTAACGGGCCGGACCTGTCGGGCGACGACCGGGTCGAGATCAAGATTGAAGACCACTACTACGAGCAGACCGACGCTGCCGTGGTCTTTCTGCGCCGCGACAAGTGGACCGGGGACCAGCAGTACATCTACCACGGCAACGACGGCACCAGCTTTCCGTGGAATGACACCGCACAACTCAACTACCTCAGTGCGCAGGTCCGCGAGCAGGTCATGGAGACCATTCTCCAGGTCGCGCGCCAGTTTCCCATCATCCGTTTCGACGCCGCCATGACGCTCGCGAAGCGCCACATCCAGCGGCTCTGGTTCCCGACGCCCGGTTCCGGCGGGGCCATCCCGTCGCGTGCCGAGAGCGCTATGACGACCTCCGAGTTCGACGCCGCGATCCCCGAGGAGTTCTGGCGCGAGGTCGTCGATCGCGTCGCGCGCGAAGTCCCCGGCACTCTGCTGCTGGCCGAGG
>CAXTWU010000113.1:0-7407 GCA_964248025.1 uncultured Acidobacteriaceae bacterium
CGAGTTGATCTCCGGCGAGTAATAATCGTCCACACTCACACCGCCCGGCCCGCCAATCGACGAGTAGGCCGGATGCTTGTCCGCCCAGGCCGTGTACCCGCCCGCCGCGTGAATCACGCCATACACCGTGTTCACTCGGACGAAGTTCCACGGATACACCGGCGCGCAGCCCGCCGCCGGGTCCCGCGGCAGCCTTTTCGGGTCGATCGAAGCCACGCCGCCGTCGGTCAAACTCGCTCCCGGCGCCCCGCCGTTCAGCTTGGTCTGGTCCAGGTCGATCCCTTCCTCGTACTCGGTCGTCGTCCCGGTCGGCACCCCGAACGCCGTGCACGGTCCCGCCGCTACCCCGTTGCCGGTCGTCGCCGCCGGTGCGTCCAGCGACCGGTCGTACGCCACGTCGTAGTACACCCCCATCGTCTTCGGCGTCGCGCCCGTCACCAGCGCCATCAGCCCCGGAAACGAGTCCGAAGGCTTCGATGTCTCTGCCGCCGTGTAGTTGACTCCGGCCTTGGTCAGCGCCGCCAGGTTCGGGCAGTATGGCTCCCCGCCGTTCACCCCTTTCACGCCCTGCGTGCAATTCAAAAGGTCCACAGCATGCATGCCGTCCACGCTCAGCAACAGCACGTGCTTTACATCCGCCGACCCAACCTGGCTTTGCGCTCCCGCAATCGCGGGCAGCAGCAACGCCGCAGTGGCCACACCCAGCAAACGAACACTCATCACAGAACACCTCCGTGAGCTTCATAACAGGTCGCTGCTTCAAAGGTGTGAACCGCACGTGAAGTTCATGGCACGGCCAGGCCGGGCGCTCTACGCCGGCACCTCCTCTCGACTCGCCGCCAAACCGGCAAGCTCCCGCGCCACTCTTTCCACCACCGGCCCCCACTCGCCCGAGCGCTCCTGCCGGAACAGCCGCGCCGTCGGGTACCACGGGCTGTCCTCACGGTCCACCAGCCAGCGCCAGTCGGAAACAGCCGGAACCAAAATCCAGACCGGCTGGCTCATCGCCCCAGCCAGGTGAGCCACCGCGGAATCCACCGTAATCACGAGGTCCAATCCACCCATCCACTCCGCCGTGAGGTCAAAATCCCCAGTCTCCGGTAAGTACTCATCCAAAGCAAAGCCTTCATGGCGCGCCTCACTGGCCCCGGAACCCCTTTGCAAACACACAAGCGACACCCCCGCAATCTCACGGAGAGGTGCCAGTTGCGCAACGGACAACGAACGGAAATGGTCAATCGAGCTCGTCGCGCTGCCGGCCCACACCAGTCCAACCCTCAACGGCACGCTTGGAGGTCTGCGCCCTGCGCTTCTACCTGCAGACAGGTACGGCATCTGCGCCGGGATCGATGCCGGCTCCGTTCCAAATGCCAGCGGCAGGCTCATCAGCGGGCAATGCCAGTCAAAGTCCGGCAACGGCTCGCCCCTCGTAATCAGCTGCTCCACTCCGGGCAGCGTCTGCATCAGCGACCTCAGCTCTGGCTGTACCTCCAGCACCACCCGGCCTCCACACTCCGCCACCAACGGGGCATACCGCGCAAACTGGATCGTATCCCCAAAGCCTTGTTCGGCATGGAGCAGGATCGGAGCGCCTTCCAGCGGTTCACCGCGCCATTGTGGCCGGCCAAACTCCCTCCGGACAGACAGGAACTCCTTGGACCGCCACCGCCACTCTGCCTCCGCCCAACCGGCTCTGAAGTCGCCGGCCCGCAGCAGCAGCTTGCTTAAGTTGGTATGCGCCGTCGCCAGCTCCGGAGCCAGCCTGGTGGCGCGCCGAAAGCAGGCTTCGGCATTCTCGACACGGCCTTGCTCCCAAAAACAGGTTCCCAGGTTCACGTGTGCTTCCGCGTACTTCGGGCGAAGCGCGATCGCCCATTGCAGCGCATCCTGCGCCTCCTCGTACCGGCCCAGGATGCGCAGTGTGTTGCCGAAACCGTTCCGGTACTCCGCGCTTGCTGGGTCCAGCCGGATCGACTCCCGATGGTGTTCAAGCGCCTCGGCACGCAACCCCTCCGCGCTCAGCGCACTTGCCAGGTTGCTTTGAACCTCCGCCGCCGCGGGGTTCAGCGCACACGCCGCCCGCAAAAAAACCAGTGCTGTCTCGCGGTCTCCCAGCGAGGCGAAAAGGCTGCCCAGGTTGTTGTGAGCCTGGTAGGCCTTTCCGTCCAGCTCAATGGCCTGCCTGTAACAAAGCACCGCTTCGTTCAAGCGACCTGAGTTCTGATGGCCAACACCCATGGAAACCTGCGCGGAGGCCCGTGCTGCTGGAGAGACTCCTTCGTGCAACATCCACCGCCTCCCGGGCCCATAACCAAACCCGCCTCGCCTGCACACGCCACCAACCCGCCTAATCCACTCGGTTCAGCCATCGTCCCAGGAGGGGCGCATCGGCGCAAATGACTCCGGTAACAAACCCGGGGCGCCGGGAGGGTCAGGAGGCGTACCGCTCGCGCTCTGCTGCACGTTCCGATGCGCGCTCCCGGACCTACCGCCGGCCGCAGCCCTTCTGGCATCAACCGGGCCGGCAAGGCGCACCAGGCTCACTCGTTGGCACTCGACCTGCACAGCTACGCACCCATGGAACCTTGTGTTTTTGCGAGAAACCCGCCGGTCGTTCGCAGCAGCAGACTCTCTGTATGGCGGGTATCGTCGTCCTGTCCCCGGCTTCGATATCTCCATGCTCGCATTGACATGGCTTCTGCCTCTTCACCGTTGTCCTGCTCCGAAATGCGCCGCCGCCCTTGCACTGAGCAGTCTCCGGCAATGTCGGCATGAACGGCATCATGGCGCCGCAACTCTGGGACGGCGTACCGGCATACGGACCCATTGATCGCTGGCTCCGCCGATGCCTGCTGTAGGGCTCAAGCGCGTCAGCCGGGCTCCACCGTTGCGCCATCCTCAGGCACACGCCTTCCTGTGTCATAGCAGAGCCATCTTCCACTGCGGTTGAAACTGGCGCCTGGCGCGCCAGCTTTTGCCCCAAAGATGGGTCCGCGCGCCACCCTGTCGTCCTCACCATGCTTCGCGCCCGTCAATTGGTCAATTGGTCACTTTGTCCATTGGTCAATCTCTTTCGCGCCAGCGCAGCTCGCCGGCTTCACCTCTCCCGCCGCGAGACGGAAGGAGCGGTAGCAAGCTGTCTCCGGCGCAAAAGCGATCTTATCCATCCGTTGAGTGATTTGTTGCACCGAATAAATCCGTAACAGAAGCGGGCTCACACGAGTGGCGGAATCGCCGGGCCGTCGATCAGACCGCAACCATGTGTCTTCGCAGATAGCGGAGCATGAGCGAGAAAGGAACGAGCAGGTCAAGCCCCGGGCGCGAAGAATGCCTTTAACAACCGCGCGCCAGGCGGCCGCCGCTTCCCTTCCGCATACACTGGCCTTGTATGTCGCCAGACTCCGTTGCCATCGCCCGCCTGCTTGCCCTCGGCGGCGAACTTCACATTCGCCGCAAGTTCGACCTCGCTCACATGCGGGTTCTGCTCCAGGAACTTGGCAACCCTCAGCAGCGATTTCCGTCCGTTTTGGTTGCCGGAACCAACGGCAAAGGCTCAACTGCCAGCACACTCGCCTCTATCCTGCAAGCCTGCGGTCACCGAACAGGCCTTTATACGTCTCCACATTTGGAGCTTCCGAACGAGCGCATCCGCATCGACGGCATATCGATCCCCGACCGGCAGCTTGCCTCCTTGTTTGTGCAGGTGGAATCCGCGTCGTCTCGTCTCATCGCAACCGGAGCTTTGCCGCATGCGCCCTCCTTCTTTGAAACCATCACGGCAATGGCTTTTCTGGCGTTTGCGGGTCCACCGCCAGTGGAGATCGCGATCCTTGAGGTCGGTCTCGGCGGCCGCCTCGATGCCACCAACGTGGTTGAACCCGTTCTCTCGATCCTGACCGATATTTCCATGGACCACACAGAGTGGCTGGGACCTACCATCGGTGCCATCACGCGAGAAAAAGCCGGCATCCTGCGTACCGGACGCACCCTCGTCACCCTGCCTCAACATCCTGAAGCAAACCAGGTCATCGGTGAGGTAGCCGTCCCGCTAGGCATCAACGCCATCAATGCAGCCGACTACTTGCCCGTACGTACGTCGGCAGCCATGTCTGCGACGGAACAGGATTTGGCCGGCCTGCTCCGGAATCGTTACCAGGCCACCCTTCCGCCCGATGTCGGCAGAGGTGCCACACTGCACATCGACTCTCCCCTCGCCGGCTCTCACCAGCAGCGAAACCTGGCTCTGGCCATTGCGGCCGCTGTCCAGCTTGAGCGCGAGCAGGGCTTCCATCTGGAGCCGGCATCCGTAGAGCAAGGAATCAGTGCCGTGTCCTGGCCCGGTCGACTGCAACTGATCGAACAACCCGGATGGGCCCCTTTGCTGCTCGATGCCGCCCACAACCCCGCAGGAGCCTGGGCACTGCGCGCATCACTCTCCCCCCTGCCGGTCGGCGGGCAGCGTACCCTCATCTTCGGCTGCATGGCAGACAAGGCGATCACCGAGCTAGCCCAGATTCTCTTCCCTGCGTTCGACCACGTTATTCTCACTCAGGTCGACACCCCGCGATCTGCTCCGCTCCAAGCGATCGAGCCGGCCGCTCAGGCGGTAGGAGCCGACTATCGACTGGCTCCCACGCCAGAGGCTGCGCTCAAGCAGGCACAAGCCTGCACGCTGCAGGACGGGTTGATCGTTGTAGCCGGCTCCGTCGCACTCATCGGCCGATGCCTCGCCATTCTCCCGTCAGGCGCGGATGAGCGTCGCCTCTGACTGATCGCCGATTTGTTCCACGTGGAACAATCGGTTGGTGGAAACCAGATCACAGCGAATGTTCCACGTGGAACAATCGTTCAAGGGTCAGCCCCGGCCCTCTGCATGCCGCGCCGGGCAAGCCCGGTGCGCTACTCTGGGTTGAGAATGGCACGTATTGGCCCTCGCCCCTACCCCTTACCTCTTCACACCGGTCTCGCCTCCATTCTGCTGCGCGCACCGCTGTTTGTGGCCGGCACCATCCTGTTCGGCACCGCTTCTCTGGTTGCCTCCGTCTTTGAAAAGGACGGTAAACGCCAGCATCGCATCGCTCAGACCTGGGCCAAGGCTTCCCTTTTCTTTTCCGGGGCTTCATTGGAGGTGGTAGGCGCCGAGCGGCTCCATCGCTCAAGCGCAGCTGTCTATGCCTGCAATCACCTCTCCTACATGGACACTCCCGCCATCTTTGCCGCACTTCCCTTTCAGTTCCGCATCGTTGCCCGTCACCAACTATGGTCCATTCCGTTTATCGGCTGGCATCTCAGGCGCTCCGGTCAGATCCCAGTCAGCGTGGACAATCCTCGCAGCTCTATCGCCAGCCTCTCCGGCGGCATCCGAACTCTTCGCGCCGGTATACCGCTGTTTATCTTCCCTGAAGGGGGGCGCACCCCAACCGGCGAGCCTACGGCCTTCCTCAATGGTCCGGCCTACATGGCGATCCGCGCACAGGTAGCCCTTGTGCCACTCGCACTGATAGGTACTCACGAGCTCCTGCCGATGCACAGCAAAACATATGCTCCGGGGCCCGTAGTCCTGGCCGTCGGCGAGCCGATCGAGACTATAGGTTTGACACCGAAGGCGGTGGAGTCGGTCACGGCGGAGCTTTCGCGGCGGATTTCGGCACTGTTCTTTGAGCACTCCTGGCGCAAACCAGCGATGACCCAAGCCGTAATGACGCCGCCCGCATCCTAACCTGAAAGACGGCATCGACCCATGACCAGGACCGGCCAGAAACCCCGGATTGCGATTCCAACCCCGACCACGCACGACAGCGCCTACAACAGCCGCTGCTGGCCCCAATACGTGTCAGCCGTGGAAGCATGCGGCGGAGAAGTAGCTCGAGTCGCGATCGGGCTGCCCCCGGCAGAGGCAGCGACCCTTGTAGCCGGTTGCTGCGGCATTTTGCTGCCAGGAAGTCCTGCTGACGTAAACCCTCAGAGGTATGGCCAGCAGGCCGCGCCTGAAACAGCCGCGCCCGATGCAGGGCGCGAGGCCACGGACGAGCTACTGCTACAAGACGCATTTCACCTCAAGAAACCTTTACTGGGCATCTGTTTCGGCCTACAGATGATGAACGTCTGGCGAGGGGGCACGCTGATTCAACATCTTGCTACCGGTCATGCGCCGGCTAGGGATCAGGCCGCGCTTTCGCACCGCATTGCGGTGCAACCCGAAGCAAGGCTCCTCCGCAGCTTCTTTTTGGACGCGACCACGCCGGAGATCAACAGCAGCCATCACCAGGCCGTTGAAAGGCCTGGGGACGGGCTGGTCGTCGGTGCACGAGCTGCGTCGGACGGCATTGTTGAAGCTCTGGAAGGCGTGGTTCCAGAAGATCATTTCGCGCTTGGGGTGCAGTGGCACCCGGAACGTCTTTACGCAACCGACCAGGCATCGCTCGCCATTTTCACCAGCTTTATCGCTGCCGCGCAGTATTGGCATCTGCCGCACGAATGAAGCCCGCAGAAATAGCCGGACTGCTGAGTGAGCAGGCCGGCCTCGTTGTCGACGAGCCTCTTGCGGCACAGCTGGCCAGTTATCTTGAGCTGCTGCTGCGCTGGAACGAGCGTACAAACCTAACGGCCATCCGCGATGCGCATCAGATCGTACTCCGTCATTTCGGCGAATCACTGACCTGTGCTCGCGCCCTTCCTGGTGAGGTCACGAACCTCCTGGATTATGGCTCTGGCGCCGGCTTTCCCGGACTGATCTGCTCGCTGGCACGACCTGAAATCTCGGTACTGCTGGCTGAGTCGCAGGGGAAGAAAGCCGCCTTTTTGCAGGAAGCATGCCGTGTCCTTGGTGCGACGGCGAGTGTGCACGCAGGGCGCGTGGACTCGCTCTCATCGGAGCGCAGATTTGAGGCCGTCACACTGCGGGCCGTCGACAGGATGGGCGATGCCTGCGCAGCAGCCAGGAGCCGGGTCAGAGCGGGCGGCTGGCTGGTTCTAATGACGACCCGTCCGGAGTTCGAAATTCTCGCGGAGACGCTTGCGGGAATTGCCTGGGCACCTCTCCTGCCGCTTGCCTGCAGCCAGAATGGGGTGCTTGCGCTGGGGCGTGCCCTAGAGGATGTTCCACGTGGAACAATCCCCGCAGAGTAGAGGTAGCCGGGTTTTGGAGCTGATTGTTCCACGTGGAACATCGTGGACTCGATTTGCCGAATCGGTTTTCGCCGCCTATCCTCGGTAGATGAGCAGGGTTGTTGCTGTGGTGAATCAAAAGGGCGGTGTCGGCAAGACAACAACGGCCATTAACCTGGCAGCGGCTCTCGCGCTGGAGGAGCTTCCGTGCCTGCTGGTCGATATTGATCCCCAGGCCAACACAACGAGCGGCTTCGGCTTTGGACGCGATGAGGAGCGGCTCTCGACCTATGACGTGCT
>CAXTWU010000114.1:0-5355 GCA_964248025.1 uncultured Acidobacteriaceae bacterium
CTCCATTGCGGGTGTACTGCGTGCCGCTCGGGGTTTGCACAGCAAAGTAGCCGGGACCCTGGATGGCGAAATCCATGGTGTTGCCGGTCGCGGTGAGGGAGCCCTGGGCCGCGTCCATGCGCGTCGAGCCGAGCACGCCGTAGTTGTTGGCAACCTGGTTCAGGACCGACCCGAGCGGATGTTTGCCGGATGCAGCCAGCACGGAAGAAAAGGAGCCTTGCCGCGCCCGGAACCCGGTGGTGCTGGTATTGGCAAGATTGTTGGCAATTGCGTCAAGCGAGTCGGTGCGCGCGATCAGGCCGGCGCAGGCCGCGTAAAGTCCGCTGTCCATCGGTGTGTGTTCCTCGCCGATAGATAGTGCACGGGGAGTGCCATTCCAACCCGGCAACAATTGCCGGGTTTGCTCGGGAACCGGCGCTGCCGGGGAGCCTTGGCGCTACTTCGTGAGATTGCGGTGAGCTTCCATGAGAAAGAACTAAGAAAAGCAGATGATGGTCGGCTGGGCTGCGCCAACGCCGACGAGGCACGCGGCTCACGGGAGCGGTGCGCCCTATGGCCCGGAAGGTTAAAGACGCCTGACTGCCTGCGCCTCCCCGTCCGCCGCACTCAGCTGATGAGGCCGCTTGTACGGGCAGTCTGCTTTCATCGGCTCGGGCTGTATGGGCAGATTGATCCGGGCGCGATTTCAGGCGGTGGAGCTGAGAAGACATCGTTCGCCGCGCGACCAGCTGTGCGCGACCTGGAGCAGGTGGCGCCAGTGGGCGGGCATGGAGGAGGGACCGGCTACAACGGCGCGGAGGTTGGGCGGCAGATGCCAGTGCGCGCCGAGGGCCGACGGTTGCAGCTCGATCCGAGAGGTTCCATGGGGGTGCGGATACCAGCCCAGCAACTTGGGCAGTTGTGCCGCCTCATGGAGGAGGCCGATGAGATAGGCTTCTTCCGGGCAGACCATGTCCGTGTGTTCAGCGACCACGGAGCAGCTATAGGCCAGCACACGGCTGTGCTCCCAAAAGCTTAGGAGACGCGGAAGCTGCCCGCCATCGGCGGCCACCCGCTCCACGGCATGGGCGCACACTGCTTCCATCCAAAGGTCCGTGCCAAGAGCGGCCAGGCAGTCTTCGAGCCGGAGTGCGAGCGATTCGCCCGCACCCCCATCCCCCGCGCCCTCCTCGCCGGCCCGGCGGAAGATTTCAAGCGTGGCTCCTACATCGTTGAGAATGATACCGGCGGCCGCGCGAAGATCAATGGTGCGCTCACTGAGCAGCAGCTGGAGTTGCAGCCGTGTTGCAAGCAGCGTGGGCACGGACAGGGGTGCCCTTTCGTTTGCAGGTGTGTCCGCGCGAAGCCTCGCGTGTGCTTCCGCTTGTTCCTCCGGGCGCTGCCAGGGAAGAAGCAGAGAAGGGGGTATGGTGCCGTAGGCAGAGACCGGATTGGAGGGGTTCGCTTCCATCGCGTTGCCTCCCTATCGGCATCTCCGGCACGGGATTCTAGAGCACCCGTGTTTTTTTCTCCAGACGCGGCCGCATGCGTCCCGAAAGGGGAATTCCCGGCTTGACGGCTTCTTCGGACAGCTCGAAAACAGAATCCACCACCTGGTCACTGTTGCCTGTGAAACGCACCCAGAGACGCTGGCCGGCCCGGCCCACGCCGACCGCTTCGGCGCCGGTGCACAGCGCCTGCTCGCCCAGGTGCTGGGCGGCGGCGAGCCGGCTGACCGGGTGTGCCGGCGAGGTGATCTGTGAAGATAAGCCGGCCTGCGCAGCATCGAGCGCGAGCTGCCGCAGGAGATGTGCCCGCGTGACCAGGCAGCACTCCACACGCTGCCCTGTGACCTGTTCCATCATCTGCGCCAGGCCTCGATCGACGCGATCCGCAAAGCCGAGCATGATGCGGTCGGCTGTCGCGTGAACGGCTGCTGCTTCGCAGGCATGGGACAAGGAAAGCGGGAGCCGCAGTTCCGGAGCCAGCGCCGCGGGAGGGAGCGCGTAGAAGGCACAGCCGTTTTCAGCCGCACGGGCGGAGGCGACCTGCTCCACCGTGGCGAAACCGAGCCTAACAATGACGGGGCCGATTGGCAGGCCACTGTTCTCGCTGTATTCGAGCGCGAACTGGAGCTCGGGCTCGGAGATCTGCTCGCGCTGCAGAAGAATAAGGCGGAACGGCATACGGGGCAGGCGCGGCATGGTGAAGCGACGGCCGGGCCCTGCCGTTTCGAGCATGGCCGCCACCGCTTCTTCAAAGCACAGCGGACTGCACAGCCAGCGGTCGCGAAGAAAGATGCCGTCGCGCCGAAGCCAACGATGGGCGATGGTGAAACGGCGACAGCGCGGTCCGGCGCACAACAGGGTTTGCAGCCCGAAGTGGCCGCCCACCCATCGGCCCAGTTTCCCTTTGAGGCTTCTTTTGAACGCAGTGGTCTGCATGGTTACATCACCATCGACTGCAAAACTTCGGTGACACGCACACCGTAGTTGCCGTCCACGATGACGGCTTCGCCGCGAGCGATCACGCGCCCGTCCAGGATGAGTTCCACTGGCTCGTCGACCTCGCGGTCGAGCTCGACCACGGAACCACTCGCCAGGTCCATGACGTCGCGAAGGGAAAGCTGGCGCTGCCCGAAGCGCAGGGTGACGTTGAGCTCGACGTCCATGACGAGGCCGAGATTGCCGTGGGTGATGCCCGAAGCTTCGGCGGCAGCGGCGACGCGCGCCAGCCGCGGCAAACCTCGCTGCAGTTCGCCGTCGGCGTGGAGGGTAAGAAGGACCGGAACACCTTCGGCGGTCGCACCGGACAGGCGGACCATGACGACCGAGCCTGGCGGAATGATGTCCGAGTCCTGCACATGGATGTGCACGGTGCCGTAATGGGCGAAGAGCGCGGCTGCAAAGGGTTCCACAACCGCGCTCAGCGCATTGCGCAATACGGTGCCGGAGTGGCCCCCTTCGCCCGCAAGCGCTTGGGCGCCGGACGGTGGGATCACCAGGCAGCATTCGCCGGTCAGGGCTCCTTCAAATCGCAGGGTGATGGCGATTTCTGTTCCGGACAGATCGGCTGGGGATGGATCGGCTGCCTGGTCCACTGCTTGGTCTACTGCTTGGTCTACTGCCTGGTCTACTGCCTGGTCTAGTGTTTGTTCAGGGTTTGTGGGAGGTTCCGCAGCCGCCGGGATGGAGGCTTCAGGCGCGAGCTCGCCGGAAAGGTTGCCGGCGAGGCGCAGTTGCTCGCTCAGCAGCGGCGCGAAAAGGCCGGCAAACTGCATGTAACCATCCATCGTTTTCTTCTTTTCCATGAAGCCTGTTCTCCCCTTCATACGGTGTAGCGACGTTGTGTGTTTCTCTGATTGCCGGGCTTGTTGATCTTTTAATCCTCGGCCCAGTTATCCGGGGGCAGGGGCGCGACCAGTTCCACGGCCTTGCTCCGTCCGCTGCGCACGGGCACTGCTTCAAAAAAGTCCTTGTCTTCAAGGGCGAGGCGCCCGGACGCCTCAACTGGCGCGCCAAGGCGAAACACCGCTCCGACGGCCAGGGCCGCGAGCTCGCGCACAGGCACCCGCATCTCCGGCAAGCAGCCGGACAGGGTGAACTTGCAGTCAAGAATGCGTTCCTCAAGCGGCAGGCGCGGCAGAAAGCGCACCGGACCGCGAGCGGTGTTGGGGTCGGCCTTGATGTTGCGGACCAGGTGGCCGCCGATGGACGCGGGAAAGGCGATGTGCATGGCACCGGAAATCCCAGCGAGGCCGACCTCGAAGCGCACCAGCAGCACTTTCTCGGTTGGGGGGAAAAGCTTGTGCACCATGGACTGCTTGAGCGCCGGACCCGGCGTGACGGTGACACCGATGGGCTGCCAGGCTTTTTCCACCTGCCCGGCGACCAGAAGCGCGATGCCTTTCACGATTTCCTCATCGATCTCCGTGAGCTCGCGTGCTTCTTCGGTGGTGGCACCCAGGCCGCCGAGCAGCAGGTCAATCATGGTGTAGAGCAGGGGCGAATCGATCTCAAGCAGAAGCGTGTGCGAGGCGGGCGCAAGCGCGCAGGGGAGCACATAGCCGGCCGGCAGCAGTTGGGCGCGAAAGTCCTCCATGGAGAACTGGTCGAGCGATTGCAGCTTGACTTCAAGCGCCGTACCCAGGTACACGTCCAGCGTGTTCATCAGGTTGCGCGCCAGGGACTCGTGGAGGGTCTTGAGAGCGCGGGCGCTTTCGTTTGAAAGCCTGCCGGCGGAGCGGAAGTTGCAGGGCTGCACGGTTCGTCCGTCGCGCCCGTCGTGTTGCGGTTCCCCGAGCCCGGTCATGGCCTAGTGCACCCTTGCCGCGTAAGCCGCGCCGGTGGCCGGGACCTTGCGGGGCTGATAGCCGGAGCGCCCGCCTACGGCATGGAGTGAAACACGGAGTTTGCCGATGGCCACGTTGTGGATCTGCGACACACGCGACAGCGCGATGCCGATGACCTCGGCGACCTCCTTCATGGTCAGCTCTTCGCGGTAGTAAAGCGACAGGATGAGCTGTTCGCGCTCGCTGAGCGCGGCGACGGCCTCGGTCAAGGCCTGCTTCTGCTCGCCCTTTAAGCAGAGGTCAAAGGGATTGTCGTCCTGGCTGGGCGCGGATTCGATGAGGTCCTGCAATTCGCCGTTGTCCCCCATCAGGGTGGCCTGCTGCCCTACGATCTGCAGGTTGTCGATCTGTGTCATGGCGGTTTCCAGCTGATCGAGTGTAATTTTCATGTCGTCGGCGATCTCCTCCTTGCCGGGCGTGCGTCCGAGCGCGCCTTCCAAGCGGGTGCGGGTTTCCGAGATCTCGCGGGCTTTTCTTCGCATACCGCGCGAGCCCCAGTCGAGAGTACGGAGGCTGTCAAGGATCGCGCCGCGAATCCGGAATCGCGCAAACGTCTTGAACTGTGCGTTGCGGCTGCTGTCGAAGTTTTCGTAGGCCTCAAGCAGGCCCAGGACGCCGGCATTGACCAGGTCGTCGATCTGCACGCTGGCCGGCAAACGCTCCAGGATGCGTGAGGCGATGAAGTACACCTGCGGCAGCTCGTCCAGGATGAGCTGGTTTCGTTCCAGCAGGGCGAACTCTTCGGCGGCGACCGATCGATATGCTGTGTGTGCTTCCATCAATGCCCTCATGCCTTTCTCATCTCGCAATCTTGTTCGGAACTAACGAACCACGCCGACCGACTGCACTGCGGTCATTGGCGGAATCTCCGTGGGCGCGATGACCACCAGGCGGGGAAGAAACGGCTCCATCAGGCGGCGCAGATAAAAGCGTCCCGGAGAAGCGCACAAAACAACCGGTGGCGCGTCGCCGATGGTCTCCCCAAACGTCCCACGCAGACTATCCAGCACTTTGCGGGCCACACT
>CAXTWU010000114.1:5455-7265 GCA_964248025.1 uncultured Acidobacteriaceae bacterium
ACTCCTTCGCGCAGCAGCTGCTGGAGAACTTTCTGCACCTCGCCCAGGCTCATTAACTTAGGAATGAGCTCATCGATGAGCTTTGGGTGAGAGTCGTTGAGGCGATCGACCAGGCGCTTGGTTTCGGCGCGGGTCAGCAGTTCGTAGGCGTTGCGCTTGATGATCTCGGCCAGGTGGGCGGCGAGGGCGGAGGTGGTATCAACGACCGCGTAGCCGGCCGCGATGGCTTGCGCCTGGAGCTCGGGCGCGATCCATTTAGCGGCCATGTCGAACGCGGGCTCACGCGTGTCAATGCCCGGCAGCGGCGGCGCGTTGGGGTCGCTGGCGATGGCGAGCATGTGGCCGCGCTTGAGCTCGGCGCGCGCGATCTCGACGCCGCGCAGGTGAACGACGTACTCACCGCTTTTCAGCGAAAGATTGTCGGTGATGTGAATGGACGGCACCAGGAAGCCGAGTTGCTGGGCGAGGCTTTTGCGCAGGGCCTTGATGCGCGTCAGCAGCTGGCCGCCCTGCTTGGCGTCGACCATGGCGACGAGCCCGGCCCCGACCTCCAGCATCAGCTCATCCAGCTTAAGAACGGCATCCATGGGATCGGAGGCCGGCAGCCCCGGCGCGCCTTTGCCGAGCTGCCCCTGCGCGGGTGCGGCATCGTCGGCGTCCTCGAGCAGCGGCTCTTTCATGCGAGTGGCGGCGTAGAACAATCCCCCGCCGAGGGCGAAAAAGGCGATTTTGGGCAGGCCGGGGATGAGCCCAAGCGCGCACAGAACGCCGCCGGCGATCTTGAGCAGACGGGGGCTGCCGAGGATTTGCCGGCTCACATTGACGCCGAGCGAATCCTTGGAGGCCGCGCGCGTGACCACGATGCCGCCGGCAACTGAAACCAGCAGGGACGGCAGAATGGCGACCAGTCCGTCGCCGACTGTCAGGATCGTATAGGTTTTCAGCGCTTCGGCGAACGGAATGCCCTGCTGGAAGACCCCGATCAGGAAGCCGGCGACGATGTTGATCGCCATAATCATGATGGTGGCGAGGGAGTCGCGCTGCGAAAAGCGGGCCGCACCGTCCATCGCGCCGCAGAACTCGGCCTCGCGCGAAACGGCTTCGCGCCGCTTGCGGGCCTGCTGCTCGTTGATGACGCCGGCGTTCAGATCGGCGTCGATGGCCATCTGCTTGCCCGGCATGGCGTCCAGCGTGAAGCGCGCCGTGACCTCGGCCGTGCGCACCGCGCCGTGGCTGATAACAAGGTACTGGATCGCGGTGAGCGCGAGAAACAGAACAAACCCGACGATATAGTTGCCGCCGACCACGAACTGGCCGAAGGCTTCAATGACGTGCCCGGCCGCCGAAGGGCCGTCCGAACCGTGGAGCAGGATGCGGCGCGTGCTTGCAAGGTCAAGCGACAGCCGCATGAGCGTGAGCAGCAGCAGCAGGCTGGGAAAAACGGAAAACTGCACCGGCTTGAGAATCTGGATCGCGGTGAGCAGCACCAGGACGGAAGCTGTGATTGAGATCGTGAGCAGGAGGTCGAGCACAAAGCTGGGCAGCGGCACCAGCATGACAAGCAGCATGGCGACTGCGGCGATGGGAACGACCCAGTCGCCGGAAGCGCGAAGCGTTTGCAGCAGGGGCTTGCCGGGCGAAGCAGGCTTGGCGGGTTTGGCGGCGGCGGGGCTCATGGGTAGATAGCTTCTCCTGAGGCGTTGCGGGTGCGGCGGGCGGCTTCCTGCTCGCGGACTTGGGCCTGGGCGCGAAACACGGCGACCAGGATGTCGGCGACTGCCTGGTAGAGCGCCGAGGGAATGGAGTCGCC
>CAXTWU010000115.1:0-7264 GCA_964248025.1 uncultured Acidobacteriaceae bacterium
CGTCAAATGACCTTCGATTCATGCGGGCCGGTATGCGGCGATGGGCGAAGATACACCGACGGGTTCAGACTCGGGTCGTTGTACATCTTCAGCTGCCGGTACACCTTGAAGCTGCGCTCGGAGGAAACAACGCGCCGCCAAAGGCGCTCCAGCGCAAGCGCGAGTTCCGACCGCTGCTCCACCAGAACCGCTAAACGCTCCGTGTTGCGTGTTGTGTGGCCCTTGGGCGCATCGCGGCGGCTCAGTTCCTGGCGGGTGTGAAAGATCTTCAACGCCAGGATCGACAGGCGGTCGATCATCAGGCCCGGGCTTTCCGAATGGAGCTCGGCCTCGGGATGGGGCAGCCCAAGCGGCCGCAGGGAGGCGAGCAGGGCCAGGTCGCACCCTTCGGCCAGGTCGTTGCGGCGCTGGTTTACGCGGTCGATCGCGCGTTTGTGCGCGGCCAGCTCCTCGTCCCGCAACCCGGGCGTACGCGCCGCGTCCTCTATGTGCCACAGCTCGAAGTTGGCCCGGTGCTGGGCCAGCACCAAAGCCTCAAGCTTGCCGGCGGCAGGGGGTTGTGCCCCGTCGTGCTCGTGCCACAACCGCGTGGCATGGTCATGGAGGGCGGGTACCGGCGGCAAGGTGGGCTGATGCATGGGCGCAGCGCTTAGAATAAGCGCGGGCCCGCGCCGGAAGCAACGCGGCTCGTCTGCACCCGGATGAGCCGGCCAGAAAGGCCACCCCGCACGAAGCGCAAACGCGAAGGAGAACCAATCCCATGTCTGCTGCCCCGTCCTTGCCCACCGTTACGCCCCACCGGCGCTTTAATCCGCTGCGCCGCCAGTGGGTGCTGGTATCCCCGCAGCGCACGCAGCGGCCCTGGCAGGGCGAGGTCGGCGCAGCCGCGGGTTTCAACGATCTGCACTACGATCCAACGTGCTATCTATGCCCCGGTAACCCGCGGGCCGGGGGCGCACACACGCCCGCCTACGAGCACGTGTATGTGTTTGAGAACGACTACCCGGCGATCCTGCCGGCGGCGCCCGCAAGCCTGCCGACCCCGTCGCCGCTGCTGCGGGCTGAGCCGGAGCACGGCCACTGCCGCGTTCTGTGCTTTCACCCTGATCACTCCCTCACGCTGCCCCGCATGCAACGCGCCGACGTGGAACGAGTGGTGGACGCCTGGGCCACCCAGGACACCGAGCTCAGCGCTGACCCCCGGATCGCGTACGTGCAGTTTTTCGAGAATCGCGGCGCGATGATGGGTGCCAGCAACCCGCATCCCCACGGGCAGATCTGGGCAACGGGCCACGTGCCCGATGAGCCGGCGGCCGAAGCAGCGGCGCAGGCGGCCTACTTGGCGGAGCACGGCAGCCCGCTGCTGGTGGACTACCTGGCACTTGAGGAGCGCGAAAAACTACGCATCGTCTGCGAAAACGATGCTTTTCTGTGCGTGGTGCCGTGGTGGGCGGTTTGGCCGTTTGAAACCCTGATTGTGCCGCGGGAGCCGGTTGAGACCCTGCGGGCCTTTTCGCCGGAGCAGCGCGCCGGGCTGGCCGGCATCCTGCAGGCGATTACCACGCGCTATGACAACCTTTTTGAGACCAGCTTTCCCTACACCATGGGCTTTCACGGCGCGCCCTGCGACGGGGCGGAGCACCCCGGGTTCATCTGGCACGCGCACTTCTATCCGCCGCTGCTGCGCTCAAGCACGGTGAAGAAGTTTATGGTGGGTTTTGAAATGCTGGGCATGCCGCAGCGGGACATCACCGCCGAAGGCGCGGCCGAGCGGCTGCGCGCTCTGCCGGAAATGCACTTTATGCAGCGGGAAGGAAAGTAAACGCCGCCTGCAAGGACAAGCGCGTTGTGGTCGCAGCGCAGGAGGCCCGGCTTTATACCTGGAAGTTCTCCCAGCGTTCCCGTGCCGTGCCGAGCAGGTGGAGAAATCGCGAATCACGTCGTACGGGTTCAAGCAGTGGGTCCCAGCGGTGCAGCATGGGGTAGTTGAGGAAGCCGCGCTCCATCGCGTTTTCAAGCCACCACAGCGCTTCGCTGCTGTGGCCCAGCACTGCATAGCCTTGTGCCACGGCCCAGGAATAATGCGGGTCGGCACTGGCCGGCTCGCGCAGCTCGTCCGTGGCCAGGGCTCGCGCCGCCACGCTGTCGTGGGCCAGCGCCGCCGCCATAAAAGCTCCCAGGCACGTGAAAAATCCCTCCGGGCATACCGTGTGCAGAGCCCTGAACTGCTCCACGGCCTCCGTGCGACGGTTGCTCATGGCGAGCACCTGGCCGCGGCACCATAGCAGCATGCTGTTGCCCGGATCCAGTGCGAGCGCGCCGTCAAAGGGAGCCAGCGCCGCTTCAAACTCGCCGCTCATCAGTGAAAGCAGCCCAGGGATAAAGCGGTAAACGGGGGTGAGCGGATCGATCGCGAGAATATGCCGGCCGAGCGGGATGGCGACCTCCGCCTTGCCGCCCAGCGCACACAGGGCGCAGTACCAGCTCAGGCTGTCGGAGTCATTCGGGTCCAGGGTGATGGCTTGCTTGAGCAGCTGGGCCGACCGCTGCATGTCGCCCTGTGCCAAAGCAATCAAGCCGAGCAGCCGCGCGGCGTGGGCCGACTCCGGCTCCAGCGCAAGCGCCCGCGCGGCGCAGTCTTTGGCCTTCACCATGTAAAGCGGGTCGGTCGAGATGCCGGCATTGATGTATTGCCAGTAAACCTGCCCCTTGGCGCATAGCAACATGGCATTGTGGCCGACCAAGCGCTCGCCCTGCTCCAGGTAGCCCAGCGCCCGGTCCAGCGCCTCGCGGGAATAGCTGAGGATCTCGTGCTTGCTCTTCAGGTAGAACTCGTAGGCATGGACGTTGGGCAGGGGACGCGCCTGCAGCTGCCGGTCCTCGTCGGCGCTTAAGGTGAGCCGGAGCGCCCCGACGATCTCGCGGGAAATGCTTTCCTGGATGGCAAACACGTCGTCCATGGTGCCGGTATACTTCGAGGCCCACACGGTGCAGTCGTCAGAAGGGTCAACCAGCTGTGCTGTTACACGAATGCTGCCGGCCGGCTTTTTGCCGAGGCGGACGGTGCCCTTGAGGACGTACCGCACCCGCAGCTGTCGCGCAATAGTCGCCAGGTCGTCGCCGGAGTCTTTCAAGCGCATGGCTGAAGCGCTGCAGATGGTCCGCATGGAGCGGATCGCGGACAGGTCCGTGATAATCTCCTCCGTCAGCCCATCGCAAAAGTATTCAGCGTCGGGCTGGCCATCCAGCAGGGTAAACGGCAGCACCACCAGCGACTGGGAAGGTCCGCCCCGGCTTTCGATCCGGTTTGCAAGGACCGCCTGAGGCATGACGGCAGCTTCGGCGTCAAGGGGGCTAAGCGCGTTGCAAAACTCGCGCGCGGTGCGGAAGCGGTTGGCGACGTCGCGGGCCAGTGCTCGTGTCAGAACGGCGCTGATCGAGGGCGAAAGGTCGGGCCGGTGATGGTGGGCCGGCAGGGGCCTGGCCTGGAGGATCGCGTCAAAGACTGCGTAGGGATTTTCGCCCCAGAAAGGCAGGCGCCCGGTCAGCATCTGGTACACCACCACGGCCGCGGCCCAGTTGTCGCAGCGGTGGTCCACGCCCTGGCACAGCACCTGCTCGGGCGACATGTAGCAGACCGTGCCCAGCAGCGCGCCAGTTTCGGTCAGCTGCGTTGTGTCGCTGCCCCAGCGTGCCAGTCCGAAGTCGACGATTCTGATCTCGCCTGTAGGCAGCACGATGATGTTGGCCGGCTTGATATCGCGATGGATCACGCCGTGCTCGTGCGCGTGGTCGAGCCCCGACAGCAGCTGCGACCCATAGCGCAGGGCCATATCGCAGGGAAGCGGACCGCGTCCGATGTGCTCCTCCAGCGTTTCGCCATCGTAAAAGGCGAGTACCAGCAGCACCTCCCCATTCGGCAGCTCTTCAATCTGGTGGATGCGGCAAACGTTGGGATGATCCAGCTGGGAAGCGGCGCGCGCCTCCTGCAGCAAACGCTGTCGCGCCACCCGGTCGCCGACCGCTTCGGGCGACAGGTATTTGAGGGCGACAACACGGTCCAGACGCAGATCGCGCGCTTTGCAGACCACGCCCATGGAGCCCGCGCCGATGCGCCCAAGAATGCGGTAGTGCGCTACGGTATCCCCTTCAAGCATGATGGGCGGACTCCGAGCCCGTTTGGGTTCGCTGCAGAGTAGACGGCTTTGCGGCTTCCGCATTCAGAAGCCCATCCAAAAACGACGATGCGCCATCGATCGCAGCAAAGGCGCTCAAGGCGATGCCGGTTTCCTGCCTCGGGATCAGTGGCATGCTGTTGAGCGTGCTGTTTAACTCGGCCAGGTGCGCCGGATCATCCTCGCCGTGAGAGCGGAGGCAGTCAAAAGCCGTGCGCGGCAGCCCGGTCCGTGCTTCAATGGCGTCCAGCTGGCGGGGCAGCGGCGGCGAGCCTTCCAGCACCAGCAGGTAGCCGAACATGCACACCGGGTGCGTGGAAGCGACCGCCTGATACTGGCTGTCAAGCAGGGATCGAACGGCGGGCAGCGTCGCTGCGCCGTGTACCGCGGCGTCGTTGATGCCCAGGGTAGCCAGGTCGCGCAGCAACCAGCCGGCGTGGTCCTGTTCCTCCGTGATGTGCCGGCGAAGGTAGCTGGCGGCGATCCGTGCCACAGGACAGTCGGGCATGGCAGCGGCCTGGGCTGCGGCAAACCGCATCAACGCAAGCCCTCCACGCACGATGTGGAACAGCTGAGTGAGGAACCGGGGATAAAGCGCCCGCAACTCCGGGTGCGTCCAGAAGCGGTTCCCGGCAGCCTGAAGGCGGGGCTCCGCGAGGCGTATCTTGCCCCAGAGCGTTTCGCTGGGGGAAATGGAAAGAGGGAGGGAGGTGGGAGCGAGCACCATCGGGAATCACCTTTTCGGGACGAGCGATTTCGCGGACTCCGGATCGGGAGGAGCGGAAACGCGAAGTGCCTGGCGAAAAGAGAAGGAACAGCCGGAGAAGGAAATTCGGCATTCCCGGCAGAACAAAACCCTGCCTCGGCTCAGACGATGATATTGGGGCGCATGCGTTCTTGACCGGGCAAGGACGGGCCCAGCTTATTGTGAAGCTCCTGAAGTACAGCGACCTCCGCGTCCGAAAGCTTACCTGCCAGGCTCGTGAGTTGCGCTTCCGTGAAGCTGGTAGTGTCGAGGATGCCGGCGTTCACCAATGTTTGCAGATTTTGGGGCAGTGGGGGCATCAAGCGTCTCCGCGCGCGACAGATTCGTGGCCTGGATTTATCCTCACGTCACAATCTTCATCGCTGACGTTGGCGCCATCATACATCAAAGCGTTGGAATGCTAACGATGCTTTTCAGCAGCGACGCAACAGATTTCTGATCAAGCTGCATCGGTCGCGGTGCAATCGGTTCTGACCGTGTCGCACAAGCGACATCGCCGGGGAAGAATGGAGCGACGGCTAGGTGCCGGCACCGCTAAGATCAGACTCGCACATGGCTTGCGAGATGGGAGAATGCTTGAAAATCGACTCGGTTGTGCTCCGCGAGATAGAGATGCGCCTGGTTGCGCCGTTTGAGACCGGCGCTGGTCTTACGACGCACCGCAGGGTGCTGCTGGTGGAGGTCGTCTCGGACGGTCTGCGTGGTTGGGGCGAGTGCGTGGCGGGCGAGCACCCCTGGTACAGCTCCGAGACGATCGATACAGCGTGGCTGATCGCCCGCAACGAGTTGATCCCGGCGTTGCTGACTGCCGAGCCCAAGCATGGTGGCCAGTGCCATGCCATCTTTCGTCAGGTTCGCGGACACCGCATGGCCAAGGCAGCGATAGAAAATGCGATCTGGGACTTGCAAGCGCAAGCCACAGGGGTGAGTCTCGCTTCGTTGCTGGGCGGGTCGCGTACCGTGATTGCGTGCGGCATTTCACTGGGTATGGAGCGTTCGATACCACAGCTGCTGGACAAGGTGGAGGCCGTGATCGCCGACGGCTACCAGCGCGTCAAGGTCAAGTGCAAGCCGGGCTGGGATGTGCAGGTTTTTGAGGCCATTCGCAATCGCTGGCCCCACCTGTGCCTGTCGACGGATGCCGGTGCTTCCTACCGTTTAAAAGATACAAACCACCTGGCGTCCTTTGACCATTTTGACCTGGTGATGCTGGAGCAGCCTTTGTGGAACGACGACTTCTTCTACCACTCCATGCTGCAAAGCCAGATCGAAACGCCGATCTGCCTGGATGAGTCGATCCGCAACCGCCGGGACGCGCTGGCAGCCATCGAGATGGGATCCTGCCGGATCATCAACATCAAGAACGGCCGTGTCGGCGGATTCTCCGAGGCGATCGGAATCCACAACGCGGCCATGGAGCGCGGCATCCCGGTGTGGTGCGGTGGCATGCTGGAAACCGGCATAGGCCGCTCGCACAATATCGCCCTGTCGTCGCTTCCCAACTTCACCCTGCCGGGCGATGTGTCGGCCTCAAAGCGTTACTGGCAGGATGACATCGTCGAGCCGCCGGTCGAGGTCTCCTCCGCTGGCGAAGTCCCGGTACCAGATGGACCGGGGCGCGGCTTTGCTGTACGCGAGGACCTTGTCGAGCGGCTAACAGTACGCAAGGATGAGGTGCGGGCGTACGCGGTGGCCTGAGGCTGCCTGCTCTTCTCAATCGGGAGCTCGATTCCTGCGCAGACGCGCCAACTCCGTGAGCGGGCCTGCGTCTAATGGAGTGACACTTGGTAACGGATCGCCTGGACACGACGTGGGCGAAGGAAAACGGAGAATCGCATGACCCCGCAGGAAGAGTCGATGTTGCAGGACCTGGTGCAAAAGATCAACAGCACCAGTTTGCAGGATAAGGACGACAGCGCGGAACGGCTGCTGAACAATGGGCTGAGCCGCAACCCGAATGCCTTGTACATGCTGGCCCAAACAGTGCTGGTGCAGAACATCGCGCTGGAGCAGGCCAAGCGGCAGCTGACGCAAATGCAGCAGGCGCCGCCCGCACCCGCCCGTTCGACGAGTTTTCTGGGGAGCTTGCTGGGTCACCACGATCCCCAGCCGGCCCCACCGCCGCCGGCCCAGCAGGGCGGCTACCAGACTGTGCAGTATGGCGCGCCCGCGCCCCAGTACGGGCAGCAATCCGCCGGCCCGTTTCAAGCGGCTCCGGGCGGGCAACCCAGCTTTTTGCGCTCCGCAGCCACCACGGCCGCTGGCGTCGCGGCCGGCGCGCTGGCCTTCCAGGGGGTTGAGTCGCTACTTCACGGCGGCATGG
>CAXTWU010000116.1:0-4641 GCA_964248025.1 uncultured Acidobacteriaceae bacterium
CAAGCCCCATCAGCAACGAAGGTACTCAATTTACGTGCACTCTTCAGGAACCGGAAGTCTGCCGCAAACTACAACCTGGACCTTTTCAGGGGGTACCGGGTATGTTGGTTGCACTGACTTTGGAGCCGAGCAAGGATGTGGCGTATTGGTAGGTACGACCTCAAATAAAACCTTCAAAGCGGCTGTATATTACACATACACTGGCGTTTCCAGCCCTGTGTGCAGCACCCCCGCTGCTATCCAACTGATGCCGGCAACAGTTGGCCTGATTGATGGAGCAAGCTACACTGTGAGCAACTCAGCATCTCCCGGTCTATGTCTGGATGACACTGGGTGGAGCACTCAAAACGGCACACCTGCAAAGCTATGGAACTACAACCAGTTGGGCGCCCAAGTCTGGGTTTTGCATTGGCAGCGCTACTCCGGGTACACCATTCAGAATGCAGCTACCGGCCTGTGCCTTGATGATGCCGGTGGATCTCCCCGGTAAGGCAACAGAATCGTTCTCAGCGCCTGCGGTAGCGATCAACAGCCCCCAATACGCAGCTTCAAGTCTGGACTGGTAACGGCTCACAGCCGCAGCTATGGGCAGTTCACTAAGGTAGTCCCTATCCTGTAATCAAGCCGGTCGGCTCGCTTTGGAGCTATGGGTTGCGCGGAAACTTTGGCGGGCCTAGGCGGCCCAGTTATCATGGAGGTGATGCTGAAAAAGTGGTATACGGACTGGATGTTCAGGTGGGAAACGGAGCTGACGAGCCGGGATGAAAACCGGATCGTGCGTCCGGTGGAGTGGGGGTTCGGGTGGTTGCGGGATGCCTTGCCGCCCGGGACCGAAGGGCTGGCAGACGAGCCCGAAGAGAACCTGAAAGCGAGCGAAGCCGAGGCTGCCATGCTGCGCATCAACGCGGCGATCCTGGCCGACAGCGATCGCTTTTTCGGCTACCAGCCGCCGCGGGACTACCGGCTGGAGCGACGGCATCCGGAGCTCTTCCCGACCAATGTGCGGCCGGAAACTCTGGCGCAGGAAGCGGAGTTGAAACGCCGGGCGACCGAAGGGGAACTGGACGAGGCCGAGTTTCTGCGGTTTACCTCGCCGGTGGCGACGCCCTACCCGGAGAATGACCTGGTCAATGCGCGATGGTACCCGACGCGGGCCGATGCGCAGACCGGCGAATCACCGCGCAAAGCCATGATCGTGATGCCGCAGTGGAATGCGGATGCGTTTTCGCACAATGTGCTGTGCACGCTGTTTAACCGATTTGGGGTGTCAGCCCTGCGGCTTTCCAAGCCGTACCATGACATTCGCCGGCCTGCGGAGCTGGAGCGCTCGGACTATGCGGTGTCCTCAAATATCGGCAGGACGGTGGCTGCAGCGCGGCAGGCAGTGGTCGATATCCGCTGTTGCGTGGACTGGCTCGTGTCGCAGGGATATGAGCAGATCGGCGTACTGGGCACCTCGCTGGGTTCGTGTTACGGCTTTCTGGCCGCGGCCCATGATGCCCGCCTGCGGGTGTGCGCATTCAATCACGTTTCAGCCTCTTTCGGCGACGTGGTGTGGACCGGGCAGAGCACGCGGCATATCCGGGCCGCGATGGAAGCCGCCGGTCTGACGCAGGAGCGCCTCCGGGCCCTCTTGTCAGGAGTCAGCCCGTCGCAGTACATGGAGCGCTTCGCGTCCACTGCCCGGGACAAGGCGCGGAGAACTCTTGTGGTGCATGCTACCTATGACCTGACGTTTTTGGAACAGTACTCGCGTCAGTTGCTTCACAGCTTTCAGGAGCTGGCGATTCCGTATGAATCGCGCGTGCTGCCGTGCGGTCATTACACCACCGGGGAAGCACCTTATAAGTTCATGGATGGCTGGTACCTGGGCTCCTTTGTTTACCGGGCTTTTGAGGTATAAGTGGCAGGGCTGGATCGGATAGCTTGTTGAGTACAGAGTGGCAGCGCCCCATAGTAAATAGCGAGCCGAATGATAGAATCGCGTAATGCGCGTGAGTCCGGCCAAGTGCAGGACTTACGCGCATGACTTACCACGGCGCACAGGCGGGAGCGAGTCCCGGTTTCGCAGGATTGAGCTCCGTTGCTACCTGCGATCGCCGCGGTCTCCGCCTCCATGGAAGTCGTGGCCTCGTCCATCGCGCATGTCCTGTCCGTGAAAGTGGTTAAAGGCTCGGTCGCCCCGGGCCGGGTAAGGACCGTGGTAGCCGAAGCGCGGGTCATAGCCATTGTCAACATGGCCGTAAAAGTCGCCACGCCCATGGAACCAGGGTCCCGCGCCGATGAAAGCACCGCCGTTGAACCACTCAGGGCCGTAGTAGCCATAGGGCGAGCAGTTGTAAGGGGCGTAGTCGTAATAGCCGTACGGGCAAACCGGCTGGGGTCCGATGTTAATGGACACTTGCGCGTGGGTCATGGGTGAACTGGCAACCAAAGCAGCAGCAAGGGCGGAAATGGCGAGCATTCTCAAAGAAGGCATCGAGACTCTCCTGAACCTCTGCTTAGAACCGTGCCCCAAGTGCCGGGTTGTGCGCGACCGGAGGGGAACATGCAGGAGAGCAGTGGCAGCGACGCCGCGCTGCAGTTCGCATGACGCGATTGAATGGCTTCCTGCGACAAGAGCGTGTCTGGTGCCCGGCAATCGTCCGGGCTGGTTAGCCAACCCAGCGTTTAAAGATAAGCGACGCGTTCGTCCCTCCGAAACCGAAGGAGTTCGACAGGGCATACTCGATGGGTATCGGTTCGGCACCCTCCCGCACATAGTTCAGATCGCAGCCTTCGTCTGGGTTCTGGAGATTGATGGTCGGCGGAGCCGTTTGATGGAGAAGCGAGTAGACGGTGATGCCGGCCTCGAGTCCGCCTGCGCCGCCCAGCAGGTGCCCGGTCATGGACTTGGTAGAGCTGACGCGCAGGGTGTGATTTCGCGCGTGCTCGCCGAAAAGGTTGCCGATTGCCGTGCTTTCGCTGGCGTCACCCAGCGGGGTGCTGGTGGCATGGGCATTCAGGTAGCCGATCTGCTCCGGACGGAGCCCGGCACTCCGCAGCGACGCGCGCATGGCACGGAAGCAACCATCCCCCTCGGGAGCCATGCCGGTGATGTGGAACGCATCGCCGCTCATGCCATAGCCGACTATCTCAGCAAGGATCCCGGCACCCCGCCGACGGGCGAATTCGAGCTCTTCCAGAACCAGGATCCCGGCACCCTCGCCGACCACAAAGCCATCTCGGTCGCGGTCCCACGGGCGGCAGGCTCCTGCGGGGTCTTCGTTGCGCGTCGAAAGCGCCCGCATGGAGGCAAAGCCGCCGACCGACATGGGGGTAATCGCGGCTTCTGCCCCGCCCGCAATCATGATGTCGGCGTCACCCCGCTCAATGATGCGAAACGAATCGCCGACGGAGTGAGCGCCGGACGTGCAGGCCGTCGATGCAGTCTGGTTGGGTCCCTTGGCATTGTGCCGGATCGAGATGTGACCAGCAGCCAGGTTCGCGATTGTCGCCGGGATGAAGAAGGGCGAGATTTTTCGCTGTCCGCCGGCCATAAACGCGGCGTGTTCGCGCTCGATGATGTCGAAGCCGCCGATGCCGGAGCCCACATGGACACCGACCTGCTCCGACAACTCCTCCGTGATCTCGAGACCGGAGCTGGTCACCGCTTCCTGCGCCGCGGCAACGCCCAGGTGTATAAAACGGGACATCTTGCGGGCGTCCTTCTTGTCGATCAGGGTGAGGGGATCAAAGCCCTTGACCTCGGCCGCGAACTTGACCGAGAACCCCTCCGTGTCGAACGCGGTAATCGGCGCCACACCGCTGCGGCCGGCGCACAGGCCCGCCCAAACCTCCGGGGCTGTATTGCCGACGCCGCAGATCAGGCCTACGCCCGTCACCACCACTCGTTTTGGTACAAAAGGCAAGGTTTACTTGCCGCCTTTCGCATGCTTCTCGATATACTCCGTTGCATCCTTCACGGTTTTGATCTTTTCCGCGTCTTCATCCGGAATTTCAAGATCAAAAGCTTCTTCAAATTGCATGACGAGCTCAACCACGTCGAGCGAATCGGCACCCAGGTCCTCTTGAAACGATGCGCTGGGAGTGACTTCGGCCTCATCGACCTGAAGCTGCTCAACAATGATCTGCTTTACCTTGTCCTCAACCGCCGCCATGCCTGTCTCCTCGTTGAATTGGTGCTTTGAACTGGTCCCTTTTGAGGGGCGGGGAGGCACGGCTACGCCGACAGCCCCGAAACTCCAAGTCTAACGGGGGTGCCCAAACGTGTAAAGCGCTCCTGGGGCTCGTATCCGTCTGACTACGGAGTCGGGTTCCAGAACAGCTGCCAATTCCCAAAACGGGAAAGATGGCACAACCGGAGAAGATCATGCTCGCTTTTTGTTCGCCTCTGATGGCACACTCTTTCCATGGGCTTGGTCGCATTGCTGCTGGTTCTTCTAGGAATACTGGCTGGCGCCGCGATCGGCTTTTTTGCGGGGCGTCAGGCAGGAGCGCGGTTAGGTGGAGAGGCCCGCAGCGCCGAGCGGCTGGAAGGGGAACGCAGGAGGGCGGAAGAGAGCCAAAAACTGGCGCTGGCACTGGCGGAGGCAAGCACGGCCGAACGGGAGCGGGATCGCTCTTTGGCGAGCCTTGAAA
>CAXTWU010000116.1:4741-5849 GCA_964248025.1 uncultured Acidobacteriaceae bacterium
GCGGAGGCAAGCACGGCCGAACGGGAGCGGGATCGCTCTTTGGCGAGCCTTGAAACGCTCCGCATTGAACTTGCAGATGCCCTGCGGGCATCTTCCACCGTGCAGGCAGCGCTTGCCGGGGCCGAGGCCGAGGGCCGAACGCGCGCGGAGCACCTGCGCGAAAAAGAAGCGCGGCTGCGCGCGGCCGACGACCTGGTAGCAACCCTGCAGGACGAGTTAAAAACGGCCGAAGCGGCACTGGGAAGTGCCCGAACCCAGATCGACATCGAGTCAGGCGAGACAGAAAAGAAGCTGAAGCTGCTGGCTGACGCCGAAGAAAAACTGGGGAACCAGTTCAAGGTACTCGCGGCGGAGATATTTCAGGAAAAGTCAAAGTTGTTTCGAGAAGAAAACGAAGCCAGCCTGGGGGGCTTGTTGAACCCGCTGAAAGAGCGGCTGGGCGACTTCCAGCAGCGGGTCGAGGCCTTGCGTGAGGACGGGATTAAGGGTCGCGTGGAACTGCGGCAGCAGATCGGCGACTTGAAAGACCTGAACCAGCAGCTGTCATCGGAGGCAAGCAACCTGGTGCGTGCTCTGAAGGGTTCGTCCAAGACGCAGGGCGACTGGGGCGAGTTTGTGCTGGAGCAGATGCTGGAGCGGGCCGGACTGCGAAAGGATCACGAGTACCGGGTGCAGACCAGCTTTGCCGGAGCGGAAGGCGGGCGGGCGCGGCCGGACGTCATCCTGAACCTGCCCGGTGGGCGTCACCTAGTCATCGACGCAAAGGTTTCCCTGGTCGACTACAGCGGGTATTGCGACTGCGAAGAGGAAAGCTCGCGGGCGGTGTCGTTGGGCAAGCACGTGGGGTCGATGCGGGGGCACATCAAGGAACTCTCCGGGCGTAACTATCCGGGACTGTACCAGCTCGAAACCATGGACTTTGTGGTCATGTTCGTGCCGATCGAGCCGGCCTTTCTGCTGGCCATCGCCCGGGACGGGGCCTTGTGGCAGGAAGCCTGGGACCGCAATGTGCTCCTGGTGAGCCCCAGCACCCTTTTGTTCGTGGTACGAACCGTGGCACACCTGTGGCGTCAGGAGCGGCAGCGCAGCAACGTGCAGGAGATTGTGG
>CAXTWU010000116.1:5949-7242 GCA_964248025.1 uncultured Acidobacteriaceae bacterium
TCCTGTCTGCTCAGCCAGGAGGTTTCGCCACAGGCAGCGCAGCCGACTCTCTAAAAGGTGGGATACGAGGCAGGATCGACGCCGGCAGGCATCACTGATAGGACCGGCCGCCATGGGCACCGGGTGCATTCTGGGCAGTAGCAAATCTATGTCGTAAGCCTGTGGGCCTATGAATTTGCCAGTTTGTTACTTTGCTCCGGTCCCCGATGTGCCGGTGTAGGAGCCGGTGGAGTGATAACCAGGATTGCCTCCGGGCATCTCATCCTGAAGTTCGCTCGCGATCTCGTCGGCGCCTTTCTGCTCGGAGCCGCTGACATTCTTGCCCAGCACCGCATGCTGCTCACCGGTGGCCGCACCCTGGGCCTGCGGATCCTGCGGGGCTACAGGTTCGACGCTGGTGGGCGGCGCTTGCGCTGTTGCTGTAGCCAACTCGTCACTCTTCTGCTGTTTCAGCGTTTCGGTAGTTCCAGATGCCGGGCGTGCTTCACTCATGCTGATCTCCTCTTCAACCTCTTCCTAGGTCATAGGATGCAGCCGGGATGAGGGCCCAAGCGGCTGGCTCTTTCAACCTTGGCGTCTCACGAAGTACGATCCCTGGGTAATCTGACCATCACGAGACCCGTGAGTTCCTATGAGGGTATCGAGTTAAAGGCTGTCCGTAGACGCTCCCACGTCACAGGCAGCGCCTCGGGCAGGGTCCGGGTCTCGCCCAGGGTTGACAGAAAACTGGTATCACCCACCCAGCGGGGCACGGCGTGAAGGTGAAGGTGACCGGCAACCCCTGCGCCCGCGGCAGCGCCCAGGTTAAGGCCCACGTTATATCCGTCGGGCGAGTAGGTCGCCGACAAGGCCTGCTCGGCGCGCTGGGCATAGTGCATCAGTTCCGCGACGGTCTCAGAGGGGAGGGCGGCGAGCGACGGGCCGTGCGCGTAAGGCACGATCATCAGGTGGCCGGAGTTGTAGGGAAAGCGGTTGAGGCAGACAAAGACGTGCCGGCCGCGGCAGACCAGCAGCGAAGCACGCTCGGCTTCATCCGCGGGCCTGCCGTGGGCAATGGCGTGGTCGGTGGAGGCAAGGAGATTGCAGAAGACACAGTCGAGGTCGCCTGGGTACGCGCGAAGCTCGGCGGGCACGCCCTTGCGGTGCTCCGGGTCTTCTGAGCCCTCGCCCGAAACCGCAGCCTGCCCGGTGATGTAGGAGTAGCGCCAGGGGGTCCACAGGTGTTCCATGGGGGAAGTATAGGGCCCCTCCTCAGGGGGCGGCGCTTTGGGGAGCGCTGTTTGCTGACACGGC
>CAXTWU010000117.1:0-7218 GCA_964248025.1 uncultured Acidobacteriaceae bacterium
ACGGCGGCTACCTTGCCTGTCATGGAGTGGCCGACCAGGATGAAGCGTTCCAGACGAAGCTGGCCGATCGTTTCCGCGAAGCAGTCGGCCATCTCGGCCACGGAGTAGCCGGTGGAGCCGTCGGCGTCACCAAAGCCCGGCGTATCGATGGATACGACCCGGAAGTGCGGAGCCAGAGCGACGCCGGTCTCGATCCACTCCCGACGCGAAAGGCCGAAGACATGGAGCAACAGGAGGGAGATGGGCCTTTCGCGAGCAGCCCCACGCAGAAAAAGATCGGTAACCGGCAGCATGGTGCTCCTGTGCGGTGTTTGCTGCGCCGTACCAGCCGCACCGCCATTTGGATGCAGAAACGCCGCTCGTACACTGGGAAGGTGCGTCCGTCTCTTCCCGTTCTTGTTTCGTCCCTGGTAGCGATGCCCGCGGTTGCGGGAGTTCTTTTTTGCGCGCTGAGCCTGTGGGCGGCGCGAGCCTTTCGCATGTCGGCCCACCTCGAACCGCGAGAGCACCCGGCCCCGCCGCCGGTTTCCATCCTGAAAGCCGTAAAGGGACTGGACCCGGACCTGCGCGAAGCCCTGCGCTCGCACTGCCTGCAGGACTACCCCGCGGTATGGGAGCTGCTGCTGGCCGTGCAAACGCTCGATGACCCCGCTGTGCCGACACTGCGGGCACTTGCGGCGGAGTTCCCTCGCCTTCGCATCGAGGTGGTGGAAACGCCGCTGTTGCTGGGCACCAACGGCAAGGTAAGCAATCTCGTGCAGCTGCTGCCGCAGGCACGGTATGAGCACCTCCTGGTCAGCGACGCCGATATCCTGGTGGGGCCACGCTACCTGCGGCGGGTCCTCGCGCCCTTTACCGACGCCCGAACCGGCCTGGTTACGGTCGGCTATCGAGGGCGTGCGCACCCTGTGGAGCGGCCGACCCTGGGCTCCCGGCTGGAAGCGCTGACGATCGCGACCGACTTTTTCCCCGGCGTGCTGACGGCCCGGCTCTTTGATGACCGCCGTGGCCGCGGCATGCGCTTCGGGCTTGGCTCGACGCTGCTGCTTACCCGCGAGGCCCTGGTCCGCGCCGGCGGCTTCCCATCCCTGCTCGACGTGCTGGCGGATGATCACGATTTGGGCCGACAGGTGTTTGCGGCTGGCTACCGCGTGGTGCTGAGCCCGGAGGTGGTTTCGACCTCGGTCCCGGCGTACCGGTTTCGGGAGTTTTGGGCGCACCAGCTCCGTTGGGCGCGTACGGTGCGCGCGGTGCGCCCCCGGGACTACTTTGGGCTTGCCCTGACGCATCCGGTGCCCTGGGCGCTGCTGGCGCTTGTGGCAAGCGGCGGCAGCGCGCTGGCAGTATCGCTGTTGCTGCTGGCGGTAGCGGCTCGCATCGCCGTGGCCGGCCTTCTTGGCTATGGGCTGCTGCGCGACGTGCAGGTGCTGCGCGATCTTGCGCTGCTGCCGCTGCGTGACTGCCTCGGGCTCCTGCTATGGGTGTGGAGCTACGCGGGAAACACGGTGGAATGGCGTGGCGAGCGGTTTCGCGTCAACGGGGACAAGCTGCAGCGTATCTAATGTGCCCTTGTGGGCCCCTCGCACCTGCTTGGTAGCATGGAGGTCGGCATGACCACTTCGGCGCCACCCATTTTCGCTTCGAACGACGCAGCGCAGGCCGGTATCGGCCCGCCGGCGACGCTGATCTATAACGACTGGTATCCGGCGCTGCGCTCGGACCGGCTCCGCGGGACGAGGATGGAGACCGCCATGCTGCTCGGTGTTCCGCTGGTGCTGGGACGGCGCCGCGACGGGCAGGTGTGGGCCATGCGCGACCTTTGTCCGCACCGGGGCATTCCCTTGTCGGTGGGCCGCTTTGACGGCGAAAATGTCGTGTGCAAGTACCACGGCTGGTGTTTCCAGGCGGGCACGGGCCAATGCACCGCGATTCCGTCGCTCACCGCGCATGACACGCTCGACCCGCGGCGTATCTACGCTGGCAGCTTCCCGTGCGTCGAGCGCGACGGCTATGCCTGGGTGTATGTGCCGGAGCCGGGCACGGGGCGCCTGCGGGCTGATTTTGGGCTGCCGCCGGTGCCCGAAACCCCGAAATTTTCCGAGCGCTTCCGTTCCGCGCACCTCCAGGCCGAGCTGCCGTGCAATGTCGACCACGGCATCATCGGGCTGATGGACCCGGCGCACGGGCCGTTTGTGCACCAAAGCTGGTGGTGGCGCAAGGCCGCTTCCATTCACGAAAAGACCAAGCATTTTGAGCCGATTCCCGAGGGGTTCCGGATGGCAGCGCACGCGCCGTCCGGTAACTCTGCCCCGTATAAGCTGTTGGGCGTGTACGGAGACCCCATCACGACCACCATCGACTTCCAGCTCCCGAACCGGCGCATCGAGACGATCCAATGCGGGCCCAAGTGGTTTTCAAGCCTCACCACGGTGACGCCGACGACCGCACGCGCCTGCCGCATCGACGTCCACGCCGCTTGGAATGTTTTTTACGCCATGCCCGGCGTGACGGCGGTCGCGAAGTGGTTTGCGAAACGGTTTGTCGACCAGGACCGGCAAACCATGGTGGAGCAGGCCGAGGGCTTGCGCTACGATCCGACGCTGATGTTGATCGACGACGCGGACCGCCCGGCCCGCTGGTACTTTGCGCTCAAGCAGGCGCGGCTTGAAGGCTCGGGCAAGCACCCGCTGCCGGGGCCTGTCACACTGCGCTGGCGCTCTTGAGCATGAACTGAATCAGAACAGCCCTCATGTTTCCAGATCTTCGGCCGATCAAGTACGGTAGCTCCACATTGGCGCGGGGAGGCCTGGGATGTTGCGGAAGTACGAGAATGGTCTGGTTCAAATTTTGTTGTGCCTGGTGTTTGCGGTGCTTGGCTGGATGGTGCTGGCGCCTGCGAACCGGTACGAGTGGGTTGTGGACTGCGCGTTGTTTGGAGTCGCGACGAAAGGCTGGCTGGTGGTCTCGCTGGCGCGCCGCCAGGTACGCAAATCCGGCAAAGCCATGGGGCAGCTCCCGGATTGGGCGGTGAAAAATCCCTGGTGGCGCTGGCCCGGCAAGAAGGTCCCAGCATAACCGGCTGCAGGATGCCGGACGAGCCCCGCGCAATGGCGGGGCCTCGCCCTTTGCGGCGACTTACCGTCCGTAGCCGCGAGCATACCCTTTCATGAACGCGTCGCGGTACTCCTGCTTGAACTGGTCGCGCGGATAGCCATCGGGCGACCGTGGCACATGCTTGTAGGTATCCACGTGCGTGGGGCGAAAGCTGTGCCCCTGCTGACGATCGCTTTCTCCTTGCTCCTGGCCGGCCACCCAGCCCTGACGCGCACCCATCATCGGGCGGCCATTCTGCTCGTGGTAGGCGTCGGCGTAGCCGTCAGGACCATGGCCCCAGTGCTGGTTATCGTACTGCCCCTGATTGCCGTAGCCATTCTGAGCCAGCGCCATGCTCCCGCTCAACGCCATAACTCCTGCCATCGCAAACATCGTGCTTTTCCAATTTTTGTTAAGCATGCCATCCTTCTTTCCGGCCGGCTGTCGCCTGCCTGTTGTACGGCGTATGGGATGGCTGCGCTCGGCCCCCAGGGTGCCCGAAACAACGAGCAGGCGCGGCTTTTACCATCCAAAAGCGAGAGGGTGTTCCAGACTGCAACAACTCCTCGCTGAAGCTGCAGTTCTCATCCAAGGAAGCGGAACACTCAGCTACGACCTGGAGAAAGAAACACGCAATGGAGAAAAACGACGCGCCCGGCCTGGAACTGAACCGGAGAACGCTGCTGGTGCAGGGAGGCCGCGGGCTGGCCGGAGCGTTTCTGGCTACTGCCGCGGCAGAGGCTCAGACAGTCGCGGCATCGCCGGGGGTTCCCCCCGCACCCGTGGACCGGGGCATAACGCAGGGTCAGAAAGTCGAGTTTCCTCCGGAATACGCGATCACGGAGCTGCCCTCGGGTGGGCCGCCCAACGCCGACCCGGTGGACCGTCGCGTGGGTTTTGCGGTCATCGGGCTGGGCCGGCTCTCGCTTGAGCAGATTCTGCCGGCTTTCGGCAGTGCCAAGCATGCGCGTCCGGTGGCGCTGGTTTCGGGCGATCCGGCGAAGGCGTCGATTGTGGCGGCCCAGTACGGGATCGGCAAAACCTGCACCTATGACCGGCTGGAAGATCTGCAGAATGACCCCGAAGTGCAGGCGGTATATATCGTGCTGCCCAACGCTATGCATCGTGAGTATACCGAGCGCTGCGCCAGAATCGGCAAGCACGTGCTGTGCGAAAAGCCGATGACGGTTTCCGTTGCCGACGGTCAGGCCATGATCGATGCCTGCGAACGCACGCGCGTGCAGCTGATGATCGCGTATCGCATCCAGTACGAGCCCAACAACCGCTTTCTGCTGGACATGGCGCGCTCGGGCAAACTCGGCACCCTTCGTGCGATCCAGTCGATCAACACACAGAACATGGCCGCGCCGTCGCAGTGGCGCCTGGACAAAAAGGAAGCGGGCGGCGGTTCACTGCCCGACATCGGGCTGTACAACCTTAACACCGTGCGTGCCCTGCTCGGCGAAGAGCCGGTGGAGGTGATGGCCACGATTCACAATCCACCCAACGACCCGCGTTTTCGCGAAGTGGAAGACCTGGTCCAGTTCACGCTGCGTTTTCCGTCGGGGGTGGTCGCGACCTGCACCTCGAGCTACAGCGCCCATACCATTCGGCAGCTGGAGGTCATGGGGTCGGACGCCTGGGCTCGCATGGACCATGCTTACGACTACCATGGGCAAAAGCTGACGGTGCAGAGGCGCGAGGGCATCGCGACCGCGGGGAGCGAGTACACGCTGAACCAGGCGAACCAGTTCGCGCTGGAACTGGACCACTTTGCGGAGTGTGTGCGTACCGGGCGCAGGCCACGAACCGGCGGGCCTGAAGGTTTGCAGGACCAGAAGCTGATGGCAGCCATCTATGAAGCCGCCGCGACCGGAAAGCCCGTGCAGCTGCCGCCGGTCAGCGGACTGGACACGACCCGGGGCCCGGCGCTGCCGCCGCTCTCGGTATGAAGCGGCGGCTGGGGCTGTCTTACAAGTTCGAAATGAGCTGCTGCGAGATGCCGAGCGCGCGGCCCAGCGCCTGGAACATGCCCGGGTCAGCAACAGGGTCGGGCAAGGGGCCAGGGGTGGACTCCCCAGGTTCGCTGAGCTTGCGGGTCGCCATCTGGTACCAGATATTCTGCGCCTGCCAGATACCTGGGTCGAAAGGCAGCAGGCGCACCGCCTCCGCAATGGCCAGCGCCCGTTCCAGCGCGGGCAGGCTGCCCGGCCGCGCTGCCAAAACGGCCAGGGTCGCGCTTGTACGCAGGCCCGCGACAAAGCCGAGTTCGGCGCGCTCCAGGCTAACGCCGTTCGCCGCCGCCAGAGCAAGAGTCTCCCGGATCGCGTCCGGGCTGACCTGATCACTTTCAAGCGCGCGGCGCAGAGCCATGTTGATGGCGAAATTGGCGGCGAGTGCCAGCGCCGGGGGCCACGGCACTTCTGTCTGGTTGAGGAACTGCAGCAGGTGCGCGTGGTCGTTGTACAAACGCACCAGGCTGCGCTCGGCCTCGGCAACCGTGTGGTTCAGGATCAGGTTGACGACCCGGCGCTGTTCATCGTGAAACAAGGAGCGGACGGTGTAGATGGTGCCGCCCAGCTCGCGGTCAAACAAGTGCAGCACCGCGGGCAGGTCGGCGCGCAACATGGCTTCGCGCGCGCCGGCGGCAAAGCGGGCATGGGCTTCGCGAGTGGCCGGCACCGCCTCGCTGACGCCGGCAGCCAGGTTCTGGTCGCCGAAGTGCAGCACCGCGTACGACAGGTCTCTGCTCTCGAGGGTGAGGATCGAGCGGATCCGCGCCTCGCCCAGCACCAAGCGGCCACGACCGGAGTGCGTGACCTGTTCTTCGCGCCGGAGAATATCGAAGGCAAAGAGCCTGGCGCGCTCAGGGTAGGGATGAAACACGGACGAGATGGCGTAATGGGCGCCGACCTCCAACAGCCCGACTCGCAGGGCTTTTGCCCGCTTGCGGTAGATGTCCGCGCCTGAGCCCTCCGAGGCCTGGTTGCTTTCCGCCTCGGAGAGTTTCTTCGTAAACTGTGCTTCGAGCCCGGCTGCCTCCGCGCCGTAAAGACTGCCGGCCAGCTCCAGCGCGCGCGCCGCGTAGGCGATCACCTGCACGGTTTCAATCCCGGCGATGTCGTCGAAAAACCAGGCGCAGCTGGTGTACATCAGTTGCATGTGCCGCTCGAGCTCGAGCAGTTGGAGCGCTTGTACCTGTTCGTCCGTGCCCAGGGCGTGGGCCTGTTCCCTTTGCAGAAACGCGGCAGCTCGCGAGCGGTCCAGCATGACCTCGATATAGCGATCGACCGCACCGGCCCCATCGCGAAAGAGCTTTGCGCCGAGCGTCGCGGCCAGCGGAGCCACCCCGTCGCGCACGAGATCGAGCGCAGCGCGCAGCGGACCGCGCCACCGCTGGTTCCATCCTTCCTTGCCGCCGTTGCAGCCGCAGTCGGAGCGCCAGCGCTCCACCCCGTGTGCGCAGCTCCAGCTGGTGCGCTCGGCCAGCCGGGCCTCCATGCGAGGGGGGAAACGCTCGAGAAATTCGCCATAGTTCGTTACGGTCGCAAGCTTTTGATCCCCGGTGTACTGGAGCGCATAGCTCAGCGCCATTTCGCCGAAGCGATGATGGTGGCCGTAGCTTTCTCCGTCGGTCGCGACATGAACCAGCTCCGGCGTAGCGGGTTCGGCGGCCGAGAAACCGCCGGCCATGCGCTGGGCAAAGCCCTCGCCCGAGTTCAGCAGTCGCTCAAACGCGATGGCGCGGGAACGCGGACCGTCGTAGAAAAACGCCGCGATGGTACGCCCGCTCGGCAGGTTAATCCGGTAAGGCTGCCGCGTGTCGACCGAAGCATCCGGGGTGTCGCGCCAGGGCTCGCCGCCGGGCGTAAGCGGCCGCACCGCCGCGCACTGGTGCGGGGCCAGCACGGTCCACGCGATGCCGGCCTCGGCCAAGGCCTCGAGCGATGGGGTGTCCGCCGCGGTTTCTGCCAGCCACATCCCTCCCGGCTTGCGCCCAAACCTGTGCTCAAAATCGGCCACGCCCCAGCGCACCTGCAGCTGCCGGTCGCGTCCTGAGGCCAGCGGCGTGATCACGTGGTTGTACACCTGCGCCATGGCCGAGCCGTGACCGCTGAAGCGCTC
>CAXTWU010000118.1:0-7213 GCA_964248025.1 uncultured Acidobacteriaceae bacterium
ACCGCGAGCGCAGCGTGGTGGAGGAAGAGCGCCGGATGCGGGTCGATACCAGCCCGACGGGCCGCCTGGTGGAGCAGTTCCTGGCGAGTGCCTACGAGGCGCACCCGTATGGGCGACCGAACGTGGGCTGGCAGAGCGAGCTGGACCACATCACGGCGACCGAGGCGATGGTGTTTCACGGGCATTTCTATGTTCCGTCCAATATCGTGATCGCGGTGGTTGGGGACTTTTCACGAGCTGACGCGTTGCCGCTGCTTACCCGCTACTTTGGGGCTTTGCCGGACGGAGGACCCAAGCCGCTGGGCGTTTTCACGGTGGAGCCGCCGCAGACCGGCGAGCGCACCGTGTCGCTGGAGGCCGGGGCGGAGCCTATGTACCTGGAGGGTTACCACCGGCCTGGATACCGCGACCCGGACAACGCGGTCTACGAAGCGATTCAGGACATTTTCTCAAACGGGCGTACTTCGCGGTTGTACCGCAGCCTGGTGCGCGACCAGCGCATAGCGGCCGAAGCGGAAGGCTTTACCGGCTTCCCCGGCGACAAGTACCCGGGGCTGTTCGGCTTTTTCGCGGTGCCCGCGCCGGGGCACGGCAACGCGGAGCTGCGCAAGGCTATTCACGAGGAGATTGACCGGCTGCGAACCACGGACGTGTCGGACGCGGAGCTCGCGATGTTTAAAACCCGCGCGCGGGTTGAGCTGCTGCGGGGGCTGGGCGAAAATCAGGGCCTGGCGGAGCAGCTGGCCGTCTTTCAACTACGCTATGGCAACTGGCAGGAGCTGTTTCTGCAGCTGGGGCGGGTGGACAAGGTGAGCAAAGCAGATATTCGAAGGGTGGCGAACCAGGTGTTTGTTTCCACCAATCGCACATACGCGCAGATTGATCCTCCGCCGCCGTCCGGTGCGGGAGCGGCAAAGGCACCCCCGCAAAACCGGGGAGGGGAGGCACGATGAACCGGTTCCTTGCTGCTCTGCTCGTTTCCGCCCTGCTTTCGTCTGCGGCGTTCGCACAAACCGGGCACCCCGTCATTCCGCCGGATGCACGGGAAAGCAGCGGTCCCCCGGCGGCCTGGGAGCAGATCGCCGTGCCCACGCTGCCGCCTTTTCAGCCGGTGGAGCCGAAGCGGGTGCAGCTGCCGAATGGCATCGTCCTGCTGCTGGAGGAGGACCATGAGCTGCCGTTCATCAACGGCTTTATCGAGATGCACGGCGGCGACCGCGACGTGCCCGCGGCCAAGGCCGGGCTGGCGGGCCTCTATGGCGAAGTGTGGCGCACCAGCGGCACAGCCCAGCAAAGCGGAGACGCGCTGGACGACCTGTTGGAAGCCAAGGCGGCCAAGATCGAGACGGAAGCCGACATGGATTCAAGCTCGGTCGCCTGGTCGTGCCTCAAGGCCGACAACGACCAGGTGCTCGGACTGACGGTGGACCTGCTGCTCCGTCCGAAGTGGAACCCGGCCAAGCTGGAACTGGCGCAGCAGGAAACCATTGCCGGCATTCTTCGCCGCAACGAAAGCCCGGGCGAGATCGCGGCGCGCGAGGCCGCGATGCTGGTGTATGGGCCGGCGAGCCCCTACGGCCGCACCCCCGAAATCACAAACATCCTGGGCATCACAGTCGCGGATCTCGCGGCCTTTCACACCCGGACGGTGCTGGGCAGCAACATGATTGTCGGGGTGGAAGGTGATTTCGACGCGACCGCCATGGAAGCGAGGCTGCGGGCCGCGCTAGGCGGCATCGCCAAGGGCGCACCGGTGGTTACGCCGAAGGAAGCTCTCGCGGAGCCGAAATCGGGGCTGTACCTGGTCGACAAAAAAGACGTGAACCAGAGCAATGTCTGGATCGTCGGCCCCGGCATCCGGCGCGACGATCCGGACTTCTACACCTTGTCGGTTTTGAACGAGATTTTCGGCGGCGGCTTCGGTTCCCGCCTGTTCCAAGACGTTCGCACGAAACTGGCCCTGGCCTACAACGTGGGCGGTGGCTTCAGCGCCGGCTGGGACCACCCGGGGATGTTTCGCGTGGAAGCCTCGACCAAGAGCGCCAGCACAGAAGCAGCGGCAGCCGAGATGTTGAAAGACACGGGCGAGCTGCGAACCGAGCCATTTACCGAGGATGAGTTGAAGCTCGCAAAGGACCAGGTGCTGAACGGCTTTATCTTCAACTACGACACGCCGGAAAAGGTGCTGGCGGCCGCTGCCCGGCTCCTCTTCTATGGCTACCCGGCGGACTACCTCGAGCGGTACCGGGCGGGCGTGGAGAAGGTCACAGTGGCCGACCTGGAACGGGTAGCCCGGGCGCGGGTCGACGTTTCAAAACTGGCGGTCCTGGTGGTAGGCAACCAGGCGGATTTTGGGACGGCATTGAGCGGGCTGGGACTGGGCGCACCGCAGCTGCTGGATGTCACCATCCCAGTGCCGCCGGAGCTGCGGCAGCAGATGGGCGGCGCGGGCGGGCCGTAGGATTGGAGCTGCCCACGCAGATTTGACGGAGCAGGGTTACCCCGGAAGGAGAACCACCCAACAATGGCCACCGCGGTTGCGATTCTGGCTGCCGGCAAAGGCACACGCCTCCGCTCGCAGCGACCCAAGGTGCTCCACACCGTGGGCGGCAAGGCGCTGCTGCTCCATGTGATCGAAGCCGCGCGCGCGGCAGTGCCGGCGTGCGACATCCATGTCATCATCGGGCACCAGGCAGCGCAGGTGCGGGCAGCAGTGGAGCACACCGGCGTCAGGTTTGTGGAGCAGCGGGAGCAGAAAGGCACGGGCCACGCGATCGCGGAAGCCCTGCCGGTCCTGGCCGCTTACGACAACCTGCTGGTTCTGTCGGGCGATGTACCGCTGCTGGCCGGCAGCACCGTGACAGCCTTGCAGCGGTTCCATTTGGAGCGGGCCGGGGCCATGACCGTCCTGTCGGCAGTGGTTGAAAACCCGTTCGGCTATGGACGCATTGTGCGGGCCGGGGGCGAGACAGACCCCGAACAGCGCGACGAGATCGCGCGCATTGTGGAACAAAAATCGCTTGCGCCGGGCGAGGAGGGGATCCACGAGATCAACTCCGGCATTTATGCCTTTGCGCTGCCGCCGTTGCGGGCAGGGATCGGCCGGCTCCGCGCCAACAACTCGCAGGGCGAGCTGTACCTGACGGACATGGCGGCGATCCTGCGCGCGGATGGGCTGCGCGTTCTGGCGCAGCCGGCGCCGTCGGCCGAGGAGGTGCTGGGTGCCAACACCATTGCCGAGATGATGGCCCTGGACGCCGCGATGCGCCGGAACACTGCGGCCCGGCACATGGCCGCCGGCGTCACCATCTTTCAGCCGGAGACGGTGGTGATTGATGCCGGCGTCGAGATCGGTCCGGACACAATCATTGAACCGTTTTCGCAGCTGCTGGGCACAACGCAGGTGGGCAGCTGGACCAGGATCCGCTCTTTTTCCGTGCTGGAAGACATGACCGTGGGCGACGCGGTGCTGATCCGGCAGGGTTGCATCCTGGCCGGCTCTGCCATCGGCCATGGTGCGGTGCTGGGGCCGTATGCGCACCTGCGTCCTGAAAGCCGGGTCGGAGACGGGGCGCACGTGGGCAACTTCGTGGAGCTGAAAAACACCCGGATGAGAGCGGGGGCCAAAGCCAACCACCTGGCCTACTTGGGCGACACGGAGATCGGCGAAGGCGCCAACATCGGCGCAGGCACGATTGTGTGCAACTACGACGGGGCGCGCAAGTACCGGACGGAGATCGGGGCAGGTGCGTTTGTGGGCAGCAATGCGGTGCTGGTAGCGCCTGTTTCGGTAGGCGAAGGGGCGTACATCGCGGCGGCTTCGTGCATCACCGAGGACGTACCGGCGGATGCCCTGGGGCTGGGCCGGTCACGGCAAGTGAACAAGCCGGGCTGGGCTGCAGAACGCCGGCCGGCTCGTGCAGCGGCACCCCCGGAGCTGGCTGGAGAGCAAGATGCCGGCGGGACCTGATATTGGACTTTGAGCTGGGCCTGGCGCCGGGCTTGAACTGGGCCTGGGACCCGGCCTAGACAGCAGTCGCAGTCGCCGCCGGCGCCGGTCGATCGTGCAAAACAGGAGGCTGGGAGCGATGTTGCCTGGCCAGCAGATTGCGCATGCGGATGCGAGCGGAAAGCAGCCCGCGATGCACCTCCAGCTCCTCACAGCCCAGGAGCCTGGCAATGCGGTCCGGGGCATAGCCTTCCACGTCGCGCAGCAGAAACAGGAGACGCTCCTGGGGCGGCAAGGTGCCCACTGCTTCTTCCAGGTCTGTACGGCGCACATTGCCGCGCGTCAGGTGTGCTTCGGCATCGGGCCGGGCCGCTTCCGAGGGTGCCAGCGAGAAGCGCCGTTCCAGCTCCTCAAGCAGGCACCGGTCGACGGACTCGCCCGAAGGACGGGGTGCCGCAGCAAACGCGCTTTGAAAGGTCGAGGTCAGGATGGTTTCAGCCTCGGCTTCGTTTGCGGTCATGTAGTAGGAAACAGAAAAAACCCGGTGCCGGTGCGTTTCAAAGACATCGCGCTGCTGCTGCTCGGCGGAAAGCTGCTGAGCCTCGCTCGCCACGATCCCCCTACCTTCCCACAGCCTGTTGTGCGTTTCGAACACGTGTGGCCCCTTGATGTTTGACGGTGCCGGCTCTTCGATCGAGGCTATTTGCCCTTGTCAGAAAAGAATACAACCTGTGGGGAAATCCCGTCGCGCAAGCTTTGTTTGCTGGGCAACAGCAGACGGTCTTGCAGCCGGACTACAAAGCAGAGTCTAGCGTGGACCGGTATTGCGGCTGCTCTTTTCGCGAAATGTGTGTTGTTATGGCACACTTTCCCAAGCGGACAAGCCCCATGAGCTCCGGCACGGCGACAATTGAGAACGGACGGAGAGCAAGCGCATGGCTGGGGAGAAGGTTCTTGTGGTGGACGATGAGCCGCTGGCACGAACGCTGATTGTCAACGTGCTGCGCAAGGAAGGGTACGCGGTGGAAAGTGCCCGGGACGGGGAGGAAGCCCTGCGGACGCTTGCCACCAGGTCCACCGACCTGATCCTGACGGACCTCCAGATGGAGGGCGCTGACGGCATGCGTTTGCTCGAACAGGTGCGAGCGCGCCAGCTGCAAACACCCGTGATCCTGGTGACCGCGGTTCACGAGGTCAAGACCGCCATTGCCGCCATGCGCGGGGGCGCCTTCGATGTCTTGTTGAAGCCGGTGGAGAACACGGCCCTGCTGGAATCAGTGGGGCGCGGAGTGGCTTACGGCAACGTGGCGCGTCGCAATACAACCTACCGCAACAGCCTGGAGCACTTGGTGGAAGCGCGAACCAGCCTGCTGCGCGAAGCCATGTTTGAGCTGGAACGGTCGTATGACACGACGCTGGAAGCGCTGGGCGATGCGCTGGACCTGAAGGACTCGGAGACCGAGGGTCACTCGCGGCGGGTCACGGCCTATACGATTGCCGTCGCGCGCGCGATGGGTATCGATCACACGGACATCAAAACCATCAAGCATGGGGCCTTTCTGCACGATATCGGCAAAATGGCGATTCCCGACGCCATTCTGCTCAAGCCAGGGCGGCTGGATACCTATGAGCAGGAGATTATGCGGCGCCACTGCTTGTCGGGCTACCAGATCGTGCGCAAGATTCCGTTTCTGAAGGAAGCCGCCGATATTGTCTACAGCCACCAGGAGTTCTACAACGGGGGCGGCTACCCGCGGCAGCTGCGCGGGGAGGAGATCCCCCTGGGTGCAAGAATCTTCGCCGTCGCGGACACGCTGGATGCCATCACATCGGACCGGCCCTACCGGCGTGGCTCGCCCTTTACGGCAGCGCGCAATGAGATTGCCCGCTGTGCCGGCACCCAGTTCGACCCCAAGGTGGTGGATGCCTTCCTGTCGATGCCGCCGGAGGTTTGGGAGGAGCTGCGCGATGCCATCGCAGGGCGGATTCGGGTTTAGCTACCTTCGGCCGGGCGCGCGCAAACTAGACGAAGTCAAATGAGGCTTGCTCCACGGGCTCCGGTTGCGCTTCGCGAATCCTTTCAAGCGAGTGCCGGTTCCATAAAACGACCGCGATACCGCTCAAGAGTGCGGAGCTGACGACCAATAAAACGATGCGCAGCCCTGACGGTGGGGACGACCCGGGCACTGTGGACGGCTCGGGCGCACCGGGTATCCGGATGGAGCCGATCCATCTCGGTCGCTTTTTCATGTTTGCTTGGAGAGCGCCAGAGCGCTTTCGGTGGCCTGAGGTGTAAAAGAGGATGAAACTGCGCGCCTTCTAAATATTGGAGGTCGAGGGTTGCAATTATCCATATAAATGGTATTCTGGATTCACTTCGAGGCTATACGGCCCCTGGCTGTTGATCGAAGCTTCGGCTCTCCACCAGTTCCGGACCGGAAGTTTGCACCACAAGTTGCGTCACTGGCCTCCCGGCATGAACAGAAATGTTCATGCCGCCTTTTTTTTGCGGGTAGATCCTTGGGAGACGATGGACAGAAAGCCAACCTACAAAAACGCACAAGCCCCTCGAGGAACAAATGGCTTGTGCGTTCTCAGACAGCTGCCTTGTTATTTGCCCGGCTTCATCTCGAGGTGGCCGCCAAAACCAAACCGCATCGCCGACAGAATCTTGTTGGCAAACAGGTCGTTGCCGCGCGAGGCGAACCGTGCGAACAGCGCTGCGCTCAACACATCGACCGGTACCCCTTCATCAATGGCCGCGATGGAGGTCCAGCGTCCTTCTCCCGAGTCGGCCACTTCGCCCCCGTAGTTGGCCAGGTCCGGCTGCTGCACCAGCGCCGCGGCCGTCAGGTCCAGCAGCCACGATGAGATGACCGAGCCGCGACGCCAGACTTCAGCGACATTCTCAAGCTCAAAGTCGTACTGGTAATGCTCCGGTGTCCGCAAGGGCGTGATTTCAGCGGAGTGCTCCTGTGCGCTTTGCTTGCCGATGTTGGCATTCTTCAACACGTTGAAGCCTTCAGCATAGGAAGCCATGATGCCGTACTCGATGCCATTGTGCACCATCTTGACAAAGTGACCGCCGCCAACCTCACCGCAGCGCAGGTAGCCTTCTTCGGAGGTAGACTCGGGCGCCTTGTCACGGCCCGTGGTGCGGGGGACATCACCCTTGCCCGGAGCCAGCGTCTTGAAGATCGGGTCCAGATACTGCACGGCCTCGGCCTGGCCGCCGATCATCATGCAGTAGCCGCGCTCCAGGCC
>CAXTWU010000119.1:0-7163 GCA_964248025.1 uncultured Acidobacteriaceae bacterium
CGCGCCATCCCAGGTTGTCAGGCCCGTTCTGGTTGATGCGGTTGTACGGTCCCATCCGCGCAAACCCGTCCGCGTTATACACCGGGATAAACACAAACACCGCCCGGTCCAACAGGTGCGCCTCCGTCTTTGTAACGACCATGTCGCGCAGCAGCGCCATCGATGCGTCTTTGCCGTCCATCTCGCCCGCATGAATCGCATTCTGCACCAGCACAATCGGCCGCTTCGCCGCGTGCAGTGCCGCCGGGTCAAACACCCCGTCGCGCGACGCGATGACCAGGTCCAGCTCGCGCCCTTCGCCGGTTTTGCCGAACGGCTCAATCCGCACCTGGCCCGGCGCGGCCGCCGCCACCCTGCGCAGCCACGCCATGGTCGCCTCGCCATCCGGGGTCGTATGGTACCCGCTTGCCTCCGCAGGCGTGGCCCACTCGGCTTTGTTTGGGGTCGCCGTGGTTTGTGCATGCAGAGAAGCGACAAGAAGCAGGCAAGGGAGCGCAGGCAGGCATCGAAGCATGGCGCGAGTGTACCGCGTGTGCTTCCTTTCGCGGCCCCCCATCGCCGCCCGCAAAGCCCCAGACCCGGGTTACGGGCCCATCCCCGTGGTGGGAGTCGTTGCCTTTCGTTCCGGCCTTCGCCACTTGGAATGGAGTCCTGAACCCCTGCGAACCACCTTCGGCGTCACTGCTAAGTCCCTTATTTTCGCCCTACAATGTCCTGTATCGAACATAAGGAGTACTATCCGCCTTATGCAGAACGGCAGGCAGGAAGACAACAAGGAAGGCTGGAAGGGCCGCAACCTGCTGCTCCGGCGGCTCGATATCGACGGCGTCGGCCGCTGGGGCCCCGTACTTCGGCGCATCACGCTTGAGCCTCAGCAGGTCCTATACCAACCCGGCCAGCGAATCTCCGAAATTTACTTTCCTGAAACCGCCGTTCTTTGCATGCTCACTTTTATGGAGAACGGCCACACCATCGAGTCCGCCACCGTGGGCAGCGAAGGCGCTTCCTGGGTCTCCGCCAGCCTTGGCGAGCCCTCCATGCCGTGCCAGACCATGGCTTCGCTCGGCGGCATCGCCCACGTCATCAACGCCCGGCACGTCGAGGAAGAAAGCCGCCGCAACGGTGTTTTTCATAACATCCTGGTTGAGTATTCGCATGTCCTGCTGATCGCCTCGCTTCGCACCGGCGCCTGCAACGCGCTGCACTCTGTCACCCAACGCTGCGCGCGATGGTTCCTGACCGCGCTTGACCGCACCGACGGCGAGCATTTCGCCATCACGCAGGAGTTCCTCGCCTCTCTTTTGGGCTGCAACCGCCCCGCCCTTACCCACATCCTCGGCGAGCTTGAGCGCTTGGGCGGCATCCGCAACCGGCGCGGCTTCGTTGAAGTCACCAGCCGCGAAGCCCTTGAGCAATCCGCCTGCGAGTGCTACAAGCTCCTCTACGCCAACTTCAAAAATTTTCGTGACCGCGAAAGGGGCAGGGAACCGGGGTACCCTTTTGAACACCGCGAAACACAAGCGCGTTTGTAGCCGAACTCGCACGCTACGTCCACGCCTTGCGTCCTGCTGCGGCCCGGTTACTGCGGTGGTCATAACAAACGGGTAATAAGAACCTGTCGGGCCATGTGCGAACCGCATACCTCATGGCTGAAACGCTCCCTTATCGCATGGACGAGATCCATCTTCTCCGCCAGGACGCCGGGCCCGTATCGCTTGCGCATACGCTGCACTACAAAAAGCGAAATCAAGATGATCAGCGCCACTGCGTTACGTTTGGGGGCGACTCCCTCGCCGAAGTCGAACGCCGGCTGCAGGCAGCTCTCGCGCACAATGCGCATACGCCGGCAGCCCTGCCGTGCAGCACCATTGCTACAATTGCCGCGGCAAACAGCCTGCCAGATCGCACGGCAGCGCCGCCCTCCACTGGCGACCTGCGAAGCCCATTACGGGCCACCTCCAATACTGATCGGTGCAACCTTGTTTTCATTGCAGCCAAACAGTTCGTGGCTTCGCCTCCGCGCAAGGGTCCCCTTGCGTTCCAGCGACTTCGATTTCGTCTTGAAGTTACAGTTTCCACCTCCCGCCGGGTAGCACGTGAGCGCGATGGCCAGCCTGCCATTGCGTTGAAACGGCTTCCCATGCTTTCTTTTGACGGCTTCCTGCCCGCCCTCATTCTGCCGCTTATTGCCCCTGAACTGTTATCGTGAATGGATGATCAAAGGCCTCACTCTCGTGCGCCCGGCGAGCACGCCCGCGGTCTTTGACCGGCTTTCCAGCTTTTTCGCCGCCATTGGCTTCGAGCTTGGCCGCCCATGGGAGACCGAAACGGCTCGCGGCACATCCTTTCGCGCTCCCGTCGCTACCCTCGAGTGGATCGACGGCATGCAAGCCGTTCCCTCCGAACTTCTCGTCGAAGTCACGGCGCTCGGGGCGGTGCGCGACAGCGTAGAAGCCTGGCTCCGCCGCTCCGGCACCTCCGACGCCGAACTTCCGAAATGTCTCAGCCCCATCGCACCCACCAGCTGGAAAACCGATCTGTTCACCGCTGAGCCCATTCCCGGTCTCCCCATTGCTTTTTGGGAGTGGGCCGAGCCGCTCCAAGGCAAGGCGGCCGCCATGGAGGGCGACCTCCTCGCCACCGGCATGCGCTTTGCCGTCGTGGTTGCCCGCTGGAATGCCGTGATCACCGACCGCCTCCTCGCAGGTTCGCTCGATTGCCTCCATCGCTCCGGAGCCTCCCGCGCAGACATCGAAGTGGTCCGCGTCCCCGGTGCCTGGGAGATTCCCGACGCTGCCCGTGCCCTGGCCGTGACCGGCCGCGTCGACGGCATCATCACCCTGGGCGTCCTTTTGCGCGGCGAAACCGCCCACTACGAAGCGATCTACAACGAAGTTTCGCGCGGCATCGGACAATCCCAGCAGGAGACCGGCATCCCCCACGCCTTTGGCGTACTCACCTGTGAAACCCTCGAGCAGGCCCTGGACCGCGCCGGCTTAAAAGCAGGCAACAAGGGTTTCGAGGCCGCCTCCGCCGCGATTGAGATGGTTTCCCTCCACCGGAAAATTTCCGCCGCCGGCCCTTCCGCTGCCGCCGCCGCCGTGAGCCCATCTGCCCTCACCGCCGCCATCCCGCCTTCCGCGAGCGCGTCCGTCGCCACCGTTAAGCAGGCCGCCCAGTGAGCGCCCCTGTCGGCAAACGCCGCAAAAGCCGCGAACTCGCCATGCAAATGCTTTTCCAGGCCGACGTCGGCAAGCAGAGCCCCGAGCAGGTCCGCAAAGTGTTCTGGGAGGCCCGCGACGAGGTCGAGCCCGATGTCCGCGGCTTTGCGGAGGATCTCTACCGCGTTGCCAGTGTCCGCGAAGAAGAGATCGTCGCTCTGATCGAGAAGCATGCCCAGCACTGGCGCCTGGAGCGCATGCCAGCTGTTGACCGCAGCGTGCTGAAGATGGCCATCGGCGAAATGCTTGGTTTTCCTGCCACCCCCGCCCCGATTGTGATCAACGAGGCCCTGGAAGTGGCCAAACGCTTTTCCGCCCCCGAGTCCATTCACTTCCTCAATGGCGTCCTTGACGCCATCGCTCGTTCCCGCCGCGAAACCTGGCAGCCCGCTGAGCGCCGCCGCGGATGAACCCTGGTCGCTCGTATCCGAATCGACGGAGTGATCCTCCCGTGAAATCTCGTTTGTTCCTCCTTATCGGCACGAAAGCTTCGATTGTTCAGTCCTTTCTGCTCCTTTTTCTACTTTTCTTCTCCGGCTGTACCGAGCACGCCACCGAGGCCGACAAGGCTGCCGCCGCTCAATCCGCCGCCGCGCGTCAGCAGCAGGCCGATGACGCCGCCGCTGCCCGCAAAGGCATCCGCGCCGCAGAAGCGCAACTTGCCCAACTGCCCTCGCCCGCCAAAGGGCACTATCTCCAGGTCCGCTCCGCCGAAGCCTGGGCTAACCCGTTCGTGATTGTCGGCCGCAAAAGCATCATCCTTCGCGTCGTGCTCCCCAACGGCCTGCCCCCCGGCACCGCCCTGCCGAGCGGCCTCGCTCCCCAGCCGGTGGCCGGCGGCAAAAGCGAGCTCACCCTCCGGCTTATCGACCTGCCTGAAGCGCTCGCCGCTCTTCCCGAGCCAAGCTGGAGCTATGGCCGTGTGGTCGCCGTCGAGGAGGATCCCGCCACGCCTCGAAAAGAGCGCCCCCAGATGCGCCGCAACCTTGAAGCTGCCATGGCCATGCTCAACGACCTCGACGTCGTAGTTCACGAGTGGCCGTACGGCAGTCGCTAACGATTCGACTCGCCCGTACAGCCGGCACCATCCAAAGCATGGAAGCCGGGCGCCGGGGCACTCAATCTCCCAGCAACGGCTTCTCCGATGGAGCTCACCGTTTGCGCAAATGTATCTCAAATAGCGGCGCAAAAGGGCCGAAGCAGGCCTCTTCGCGCTTTCCCGAAACGCCTGCTAGTTGGGCATCAGCACCGTGTCCACCACGTCGATCACGCCATTCGACTGGATCACATCCGCGATCGTCACGGTGGAAAGGCCGCCCTTTGCATCTGTCAACACCAGCTTCCCATCCTGCATCGTTGCTGTCAGCATCTCGCCCTGCACGGTCTTCAGTTCAGCCTTGCCATCGCCCTTTTTGATCAGCTTCGCAAGGTCCTTGGTCGTCAGCCGGCCCGGCACCACGTGGTAGGTCAGGATCTTTACAAGCTGGTCCTTGTTTTCCGGCTTCAACAGCGTGTCCACCGTTCCCGCCGGCAGCTTGTCAAAGGCCGCGTTGGTCGGCGCAAATACCGTGAACGGCCCCGGCCCTTCCAGCGTTCCCACCAGCCCTGCGGCTTTCACGGCAGTCACCAGCGTGGTGTGGTCCTTTGAGTTCATCGCGTTTTCAACGATGTTCTTCGACGGGTACATCGCCGCGCCACCCACCATCGGGTCCTTCTTCTCTCCCCGTGCCGCAAACGTCGAAAAGCCCATTGCCAATACCAGTGCCAGTGCTGCGCTGTGCTTCATCATGCTTGATCTCTCCATGTCGAGTGCCGTTGTGAGTTACGCCCCATTGCGAAAGCCACTGTATATGTGACTTGTTCAAGCTGTGCGGCCCCGCCACTCAACCGCTCACAGGCAGTACGTTGCGCCGCCGGAAACAGATTCATCGTCCCCGGCCTGTTCAGCCTGCGGCGGCTCCTGACCCATACGCCCGCCACAGGGGCGCTTGATCCGGCTCACTGCTTTGTCCGAGCCGCCGCCCACTCGCGATCACGCGGCGCGGAGCCCGCTTGCGGCAGAACTCTGCCGCTCCCGCGCATCCAATCGCGTACGCATGCAGCCGACCGACACCCATCCAGTTCCGGGACGCGCCCCGCACACCCACCGCTGGCTCGTGCTGATCGGCATCGGTAAGCTGCTCAAGGCCCTTTTGTTTGTTGCACTCGGCATCGGTGGGCTGCACCTGGTGCATCGCGACCTCGTCTCCGTGGTGACGCACTGGATCGTCGATTTGCGCTTTGACCCCGAAAGCCACTTCGTGAACGTCGTCCTTGACAAGCTGTCCGATGTGACGCCGCACCGCCTCAAGCAGATCTCCATCCTTATCTTTTGCTATGCGGGCGTGGACGTCCTTGAAGGCACCGGCCTGATTCTCGCCAAGCCTTGGGCCGAGTACCTGACTCTGATCGTGACAGCCTCCCTGCTGCCCTGGGAGTTCTTCGAAATCCTGCACAAACCCAACTGGCCCAAGGTGGTTTTCACCCTTCTCAATATCGTCGTCGTGTTTTACCTGGCCGCCTATCTCCAGCGCCGCATTCAGGAACGCAAAACCCTCGCCGCGCTCCGGTCCAGCCAAACGGGCCAGACCAGCCGATCCTGAGCTCCGTCCACGGACCAACCAAGCAGCCAGAGTCGGGGTCTTTGACTTCGGGGCCTCTTCAATGCTGGCCAGGACGACCTGAACGACTCTTCCTCTCGTGTTTTGATCTTCGCAGTGCTCCGAAGCTCCCCGCCTTGCTCTGACCATTCCAACCGCTGTTTCAGCTTTCGACATTGATTCCCACAGTTCTTCCACCGGAATCGCTCTTTGGTAACCGACATCGAGTAATAAACCAAAAAAAACCATTCCCAAGCGGCGTAGGGTCGGCTAGTCTGTGGTCAAAAGTGGTTGAAAGTGGAGCGAACAGGTAGCTTCCCCTCTCGACTCACGGTAAGCAACCTCTTTCTTCGTGATTATGACGAGGTGAACAGGGGAAGTGGAACGGAGTGAGCCACGGTGTTTCGCGGGAACCATCCAGCCCGGGTCGACGACAAAGGCCGCCTCAAGCTGCCGGCGGAGTTTAAGCACCAATTCAACAATCCGGATGGGGAGCAGTTCTACATCACGAGCAAGGACGGCAAGCTGGCGGAGATTCATCCGCTGAAAGGGTGGGAGCGGTTCGAAGAGAAGCTGGCCGCGATCCCGAACTTCAACCCGGCCAAAAAGAAGCTGCTCGACCGGTTGAACTACTTTGGGCAGATGGCAAAGATGGACGACCAGGGAAGGGTGTTGCTGCCGCAGATCCTGCGGGAACAGGCCAAGCTGGCAGGGGATGTGGTGGTGTTCGGGATGCAGACGTACCTCGAAGTGGCGAACCACGACAGCTTCAAGCAGAACATGGAAGCCAACCCGCTGACGGAAGAAGACGAGCAAGCGCTGGCGGCGTTTGGGTTGTAGCGGGAAAGCAGCAAACAAGGCTCTGAGGGGCCGCGGCAGATGCGCAATGACGGTATGCGACACCTGCCAGTTCTTTGGATGGAAGTGATGGAACACCTCGCGGTGCGCCGCGGGGGCACGTACCTGGACTGCACGCTGGGCTTTGCCGGGCACGCGAGCGCGATTGCGAAAGCACTGGGCGGCGAAGGCCACCTGGTCGGTTTCGACCGGGACCCGGAAGCACTGGATTTGGCTAAGCAGAGGCTCGACACGTTGCGCGAATCGCTGGGCGGAGCGGCCCCGCGTGTCACGTTGCGGCACACGGAGTTCAGCCGGGTGGGGGACTTTATCAGCCCCGGCAGCTGCGATGGAATCCTGGCCGATTTTGGTGTGAGCTCCATGCACCTGGACCAGGCGCATCGCGGATTTAGTTTTCAGGCCGATGGGCCCCTTGACATGCGGATGAATCCGCTCGGGGGCCGGT